>NZ_CACXTS010000026.1 GCF_902770715.1 uncultured Methanobrevibacter sp.
TCAATCAGCTCCTAAGCAACTCAAAATTATTGATGCAATCGGTGCAGGAGATTTTAGTCAAAAGACTGTTGGTGAAGGTGAAGCCATTGTAATTGCTACTGGAGCCCCTATTCCTGAAGGAGCTAATGCAGTTATCATGAAGGAATACACTACCACTGATGGTGATGACTTAACAATTTACTCTCAAGTGACACCTGGTGAAAATGTCAGCCCTAAATCTGAAGATATTGAAAAGGGTCAAAAGATTTTGGATAAAAATACCTTTATCAGATATCAGGAATTGGGTTTAATCGCATCAGCGGGTTATGATGCTGTTAAAGTTTTCAAAAAACCTAGAGTTAGGGTTATCATTACAGGAAATGAGCTTGTAGAGCCAACCAAGGAAGAAATCGATAAAGCTAAAATCATTAACTCTAATCAATTCACTATTAAGGCCATGATTGAGGATTCTGGTGCAATTGCGGATATTGTCCATGCTGGAGATACTTTTGAAGAGGTTAAAGAAGCTATTTTAGAAGCTTCCAATGACTTTGACGTAATCATGACAACCGGAGGAACAGCTATCAGTAAGGGAGATGTTGTTCTGGATGTTGTTGATGACATCGGCGAGATTCTATTCCACGGTGTTGCAATGAGACCGGGAAAACCTGCCGGTGCTGGAGTTGTCAATGATAAAGTGGTATTTACTTTTTCAGGCCAGCCTGTTGCTGCCATGAGTCAATTTGATGTTTTTGCAAGGAAATATCTCTTTGAAATGCAGGGAAGATCATTTGATTTCCACATTGTTAAAAGAGAATCTCAACTAAAAGTGCCTTCACAGCTTGGAAGAACAGATTTCACAGATTTCATACGTGCAACTTCCGATGATGAATATGCCAAGCATGTCTTGAACAGAGGTTCTGGCATTATTAGGTCAATGGTTGAGGCGAACAGCTATATCATTATAGACGAAAATGATGAAGGATATCAAAAGGGTGATATAGTTGATGTAGTCTTCTTTGATTCACTACTTTGGTAGTCCAAGGTGTATTTTAATGAATGGTATTTATTATTATTTGATAGCTTTTGCTGTCATCTGGATATTGGTCGGAATTTTCCATGAAAAATTATCAAACTATGGAGTCGAGTTGAACTTCCCGGTCATAATGTGGAAGACCCAAAGACTTCGCGGGCTGATATCTAGAATTTCTAATTTTTCACCAACATTCTGGCGATGGTTCATGAATGTTGGAATTGTTGTGGCATTTGCCGCTATGATTTTTATCACATGGACATTGATTTCGTCAATTCCATCGGTTTTTGATACTCCTGCAGTTTCAATTGTAATTCCAGGTGTCGAAATGCCGGGTTCATCAATCTATATTCCATTTTTCTATGGTCTGATAGCCTTGGCAACTGTTCTTATTGTTCATGAATTTTCACATGGTATACAGGCCGTTGGCGAAAAGATATCAATCAAATCAATCGGATTGCTATTGTTCATTATTCTTCCGGGAGCCTTCGTAGAGCCTGATGAGGATGAACTGAAAAAGGCTAAAAGATCTTCAAGACTAAGAGTTTATGCGGCGGGTTCGATTGCTAATATTTCCTTAGCGGTCATTGCATTATTGATTGTCTCTTTGGTATCTGCCGGAATTCCACATTATTTTGCTGAAGATGGGATAGCTATTGATAGAATCGTTTCGGATTCACCTTCAGATGGAATTCTAAAAGAGGGAATGGTTTTAGAGGCTATTGATAATCAAAAAATCAATGATTCAGAATCTTACTCTAACGCAGTAAGTACATTTAAGCCGGGAGACAATGTAACGGTAACAACGGATCAGGGAACTTATACCTTGACTTTAGATAAAAATCCGAACAATGAATCTAGAGGATTTTTTGGAATCCAGGCAAATAAACATTTTGAATTAATAGATAATAGTTTAGGACCACTTCCTTGGATATTATTCGAATTGGGCGAACTATTCGAATGGGTATTCATGTTAAACTTAGGAATTGGTTTATTCAATCTGCTTCCGCTCAAGCCATTGGACGGCGGATACATGCTTGAGATATTGTTGAGTTATAAGTTATCTGAAGAGCATTATAAGCCGATTGTTAATTCATTATCAGCTGTCATGGCAATGATTATTGTATTCAGTCTGGTTGCTAGTTTTATTTAAAATTGATTTAAAAAAAGTAAAAAAAGAAAGAATAATAATTCTTTCTATAATTCTTTACAAGCTTGAGCTAATTTTTTACCTAACTCGTAACTTGCTTCTTCTTCTTCAGCGGTTGGCACGAAAGTAATTTCTTGTGATTCAATAACATCGAATCCGCAGTTGTTCAATTCTTCAGCGAGCATAGCTGGTGTTCCACCTTTTCCACCCATGGAACCGAAAGTAACTGCTTTTCTTACAATGCCGGTTCTGTTGAATAATAATCCTTTCAAGTAGTACATGATGTCTCCGATACTTGGGTATGGCACATCGTTGATGGTAGGATCTCCAACAGCAATTCCTTTACTGGTTAAGATACTTTTAACTATTTCTGATCTTTCGTCTTCATGCAAGAAGAAGATTTCTACATCATAGCCTTCAGACATTGCACCTTCTGCAATTTCGTGAGCCATTTGTTGGGTTGAGTAGTGCATGGTATCGTAGATGATAGTGATTTTGTCTTCACATACACCGGTAGCCCAGTTTTGGTAAGCTCCGATTACTTGCATAGGATCAGTCCAGATTTGACCGTGGGATGGTGCAATCATTTTGATTGAGTCGAGCAAGCCTAATTCAACTACTTCGTTTAATTTTTTGAGAACTAGTTTTGAAAGTGGGGTTATTAAGTTTGCGTAGAATTTTTGCGCTGCATCCATTAAGATATTTTCTGGAATTTCATCTGAGAATCTTTTGGTGAAACATAAGTGCTGACCGAATGCGTCGTTAGGGAATAAAATACCGGTTTCATCTGCAAGTAAGGTAAACATGCTGTCAGGCCAGTGTAATAAGAATGCATCTAAGAATGCTAATGTTCTTCCACCAACATCCAATGAGTCGCCAGTTCCTACAGTAATGAATTTTGCTCCTTCAAGTGCAGGGTAGTGTTTTAAAAGACCGTTTACTGCAATTTTTGTACAGTAAATTGGTGCTTCAGGGAATCTTTTGTGTAAGTCCACTAATACTCCGGAGTGGTCTTTTTCAACATGGTTTTGGATGATGTAGTCAACTTTGACTTCTCTTCCTTCTTGAGCGAAAGCGTCGTCGATACGAGCCATCATTTCTTTGGTTTTTCCAGGGTAAGCATTGTCAATAATTGCTACTTCGTCTTCTCCAAATACAATGTATGCATTGTAAGTGGTACCGTCTAATGTGTAACCGTGGTAGGTTCTTAAGTCCCAATCGAGTACACCAATCCAGTATACTCCATCAGCTATTTTTTGTGCGTGGGCTTTCATTTTTAATCTCCAATTTTTTTTGGTTTAATTCATATAATTTAAGCTATGAATTTAATAATTATTTTAAAATCATTATTATATATAGTTTTGTTTTATACGAATGTTCGTGTTTTTACTGGTTCTGTATAACAAAAGTTAATGTTGAAAAATTGTAAGTATATAACATCAGATGGTGTAGGGTATAAATGATTATTTAGATTAGAGTACAATAAATATAATTATGGCATTAATTAAATTGCAGGATAAAGATTCAGCCGAATTTAAAAGATTAATGCAAGAATCATTTCAATTTGGCTATGAAGAAGTTTTTGGTAAAAGCGACGAATTAATATTGCCTGAAAAAGACATTGATGAGTGCCTGAAAAAAGAAAACAGCCATGCTTATGTAATGAAGGATAATAATGAGATACTTGGCGGTGTGGTTCTTGAAATAAATGAAAAAACGCAACACAATCTATTGGATTTCTTGTTTGTCAATGTTCACTGTCAAAATAAAGGCATTGGACAAAGGATTTGGAGTGAAATAGAAACTTTATATCCCGATACAGAAATATGGGAGACATGTACACCATACTTTGACAAAAGGAATATTCATTTTTATGTTAATAGATTGGAATTTCATATAGTTGAATTTTATAATGGGAAAAATCCGGACGAAGATTGGGATGAAAATCATCCTATGCAGGGTCAGGAAATGTTCAAATTCAAAAAGATAATGAAAAAATGACTTTTTAAAAAATATCAACATTAAATGTTTCAAAGTACTGTAACATTTATATATGAGTTATGAATATATATTCATAATACCTGAAGATACATTTGGGGAGAATATTATGGTAAGACCTAAAAGAATGAGAAGAGTAGTCACATGTCACAAACATGAGTTGAATAATAATCGAAAACCGATTGAATTATCAGTAGATGAGTTTGAAGCTATCAGATTTAAAGATTACCATGATATAAAGCAAACCGAGGCTGCTGAATTCATGGGAATTTCACAGTCAACTTTTCACAGAATCCTGAATTCTGCAAGACATAAAATGGCTACCTCTTTGATTGAAGGCCGACCAATAGTAATTGTCAAAGGTGATACAATGATAGACCCTAATAAATATTTATGTGAAGATTGTGGTTTTCAATGGTCAAATCCAGAAAAAGAGTATGGTGAATGCCCAGACTGTAAATCAACAAACATCCGCAAATTAAACACAAACAATAGAAGAAATCAAATGTCAAATGACACATGCAGTTGTCCTAATTGCAGTTATACAGAACAGAAAATTAGAGGTGTTCCATGCAGAAGTAAAACATGCCCTGAATGTGGTTCACTACTGCAAGGAAGAGGATTATGTAATATTTAAATGGGAGATGATTTTAATGGCTGATAATTTAGAATATATCTGTAAAGAATGCGGCTTCAATTGGATAACATTGAATGGCGAACATGAAATGTGTCCAAAATGTCACAGCGAAACCATAGAATATGTTGGTGAAGTTAAAGATTTAGATATCGATTCCATATTGAATCACAACAAAAGGATGGGAGGATGTTGCGGTTCTGCCCGTGGAAGGGGGCCATTGACATGTGGAAAACCATATCCAGACCACCATGATTTAAACATTCCACATGGTCCTGAAAAATGCTGCGGACATAGGGTATGCTAAAATTATTTGAGGTTAAAAAATGGCAGACATTACAATAAATACTGATAAATGTGACAATTGCGGGGACTGCACAGACGTTTGTCCTATGGAAGTTTTAATTCTGGAGGATGGCAAATTAACCATCAATGACCCAGATGAATGTAGTTACTGCGAAACTTGTGTGGATATTTGCCCTAACGAATGCATCACAATAGAGTAAAACTTTCAATTCTTTCTTTTTTTCTGTTTTTAAAGTAATACATCATTAAATTAAAGTTAAATTATAAACTCTTCAAAAATTTCATAAGTACTATAAGATAATTTTTTCAGAGTTTTTAGCGCCGGAATTTGATAAGTATAGAACTTTATAAGTTTTATACGAATTGTTGTATTATAGTGTTTCTTATATAAAATAAAGCGTTTTCAGTGTTAAAAAATCATGATATGAGAAATATTATTCCATTTTGTATATTATATCCCTAATTTTGATATTATCGGTACCAATAAGAACAATATATGATATTGCTTTATATAATGCCAAGTTGTTATCATAGGTGTCATTACTTAAAAAACCTGGTGAAAATTGAGAATATAAGATGGTTTGTATAACAATCAAGGGATCGAATAAGATTACATATTTATACTAAAAAAAGTATTATATTAATATAGTTAAAATTCATTACATTGATTACTTTTTCTGATATTTCTTTTAGACGTGTATCCGAGTGGTCAAAGGAGTAAGATTCAGGGTCTTATGCATTAGTTGCTTCGTGGGTTCGAGTCCCACCACCTTGTTTTTTTAACCTTTTAAGAGTAAATATGGTTTTAAATAGTTTATTTTGCTTAATTTCATATTTGGCAATGTATATTTTAAAAAAAGATTCAATTCAAACAAAATTAAGGTTTTTGCAAAGTTTTTGAAGAGTCTAATGGACCTATTCGAGAGCTTCAATTATCAAAAAATTAATCTTTTAAGGGGTTTAGTAGTTCAAATAGATAAGTATGCGAACTATATCACATGTTTTATACGAATTGTTCGTATTATTCTTGGTTTCGTTATATTAAATCATTATTTTTTTATAGTTTTATATGGTAACTTTTTAATAGGCTTAAAAATTTAGGTATGACTAAAAATTTAAATAGGGGGTAAATGAATATTAAATTAGTGATGATTCGATGAAAAAAATTACTGTAGACATTTTAATGGGTTTGGCAATTATATTGGAATTCATTAGCCTTCCTATTTTAATTCATGAAATTATAGGGGTAGGACTGATATTTTTAATTATATTTCATATTAAATTAAATAAAAACTATTTTAAAGCAATACCCAAAGGAAAATACAATCTTAAAAGAACCATAGACCTTATCATACATATTGGCTTGCTGATTTCTTTGTCAATAACAATCATTTCAGGTATTCTTTCCAGCCTAAAGTCATTTAAAAGTTTAAGGATTGGAAATCATGAAATATCACATATTCATAAATCCTCTTCAATTTTAAGTCTGGTATTTTTAGTTTTGCATTTGCTAACTACCCGTAAAAAATTATTAAGGGAAATTAAGAAATTACGCTAATTTTAGTTTTTAATATTTTTCTAGCTATAGGTCTAGTCAATGTTTTTTATAAATCTTGATGATGAAAACTACTAAAATTTAAAAAATTTAGGTATGCCTAAAAATTTATATAGTATTGCATACTACTATTATATAAATCAAAATAACCTATGGAGGTATACTTATGAATTTAGAAGGCGTAGAAAAAACCATGCTTTTGACATTATTTGCAAAAGCAAAGCATTCACAACAAAAAAATCATAAATTCTATGATTCAAAAGCAATAGAGGTAATTTCAAAAGTTGATTATGATTTCAGCATAGCTGAGAAGGATAAATTTATGCAGCTTGGAACAATTGCAAGAACAATTGTATTGGATGAAATGGTCAGCGACTACATCAACGTCCATCCAGAATGTACAATCGTAAACATTGCATCAGGAATGGATACACGCTTCAACAGGCTGGATAACGGTAAAATCAATTGGTATAATGTTGATTTGGAAAATTCAGCTAATTACAGGTTAAAATATATTGAGGATACCGAAAGGGTAAAAACACTTGCCTATTCCGCAATGGATCCTGACTGGGCTCAAGAAATCGAAATAAGAAAGGACGTTCTATTCATTGTTGAAGGACTGACAATGTATCTAAATCAAAAAGATGTGAAAGATATCATTAATGTAATAGATTCAAATTTCGATAAATGTACAGTCTTTATGGAGATAATGCCTCCAATTTCAGTTAAAAACACTAAAGAGGCATCGATTGAAGATACTGATTCCAAATTCATATGGGGCGTTGAAAAAGGCCATGAATTGAGAAAATTGAATCCTAACTTCAAGTGGATAAAGGACGTTAATCTATTTGATGGCGTTAATGTTTACAAACCGCATTATAGGATAGTCACTTGGCTTCCATTGTTAAGAAAAAGAATGGACTATATTGCCGTTCTTGAAAAATAGATGATGGTTTTTAGCTAGTGATTAGAAAAGAGTTAGCTGATAACTTATATCAAGAGTTGTTAATTAAGATTAGTGAAAGTAAGAAATAGCTCCCCCCAGTTATTTCTGATGGTTATAGTAACTAGCTAAAAAACAATAGTTGATACTATTACAAAATTAGTCCTATATATTATTATAAGGTAACTTTTTTTATAGTTGGAACTGGATCAAGTGAAGCCTCTAACATTATAAAATTAATGTTGGTAATCAGTAATTAGATCCCCCTAATAGTGATGCGTTTTTATGTTCCATATATTATTTATATAATGCCCTATTTTTTTAATAGTGTTAACTGTTGGTTTATTTTTTATATTAAAAATATACTTTTTATAACTATTCATATTATTTAGAGAATTGTTTGTATTTTTACAGAAAGCATTTTGATGTATGCTACCTTTGCAATTCATCCAGGACTTAAAGATGTCATGATATTCTTGCACGTTTAAGATAAAAAATAAATACTTTGTCTGTTATACAATTCGATATAGTTCACTAATGAATGGTGATAATACTAATTATATGGTGGAAAAATAATATGTTGGAAGAATTCATGCCCTTTATGGGACTAATAATTTTTGGAAATATTGAGAACCTTATTTTGTCTTCACAAGGTGTCGTTAATGGTGTGGACCCTAAAGTGTTGGGTGGTTTGAGTGTACTAGTTGTAATAGTCTGGTTGATATTAGGTACAGTTTTGACTGATATGGCCATGCAATATGCAAACGTCATTAACTTTATCGGAGGACTTGCAATATTCATATTAGGTATTCAGGCAGTTTATGGAGCTGTAAAAAATATCAGGTCAAAAGGGGGCAATTAATCATGGTTAACTTAAGGGATTATGCTCAATTTTCTGGTTTGCTTATTTTTGGAAACATTGAAAACCTGATTTTGGCATCACAAGGTGCGGTGGCTCATGTAAATCCATACATCCTTGGTGGTTTAAGTTTAATTTTAGTTATAATATGGTTTTTAATAGGAACATATGGAACTAAGATGGCTATTAAGTATGCGGACTACATCGAAATCATTGGCGGTGTGGCCATTATCATTTTGGGTCTGCAATCCATGCTTGAAGCTGTTTATTTTTTTTAAAAAAATAAGTCGGGTTAATCCTCAACAAATAATCATTGTTATAATATCCATGTTTTTGATGTGTTAATAGCGGAGTTCTACTCCTTTAAATCATCAACATCCTTTCTATTTTTTTAAAGATATTTGATTAGTAGTTAGCGTTACTGAGAATCAGTATCCTAATTTAAGAGTTTTTCAATTTGTTATATCCTATTGAAACCAGTGTAGCCAGGAGTATCATGCATATTGCAATTATTGAATTCAACAGGTCGTTTATTATCAAGTCCCTAAAGAAGTAGGATAGGAATATGATTGTTAAAGGTACGAAGAACCATTGTGCAATATAAATAGTGTTAATATTTCTGCTTAAAATTGTAACTGCCTTAATAATTGCATCCGGCAGATATTTGGAAATCCAATAACATAAACCGATTACACCATGAGCATTGATTATACAAAACAGTGCATCTAAAGTAGTCATGAAGTAATACAGGTGAATATCATCAGTTGAGAGGATGCCGCCCCACAGGTTTGCAGATGCAAAAAAGTATATTAAAGCGAGTATAATGAAAATAGGCCAGAACTTAAAGAAGTCACCCTTATCCTTAGCCCTTATAAAATACTGCCCCCAAACCTATCCTGCAATTGGAAAAATTAACCAATTGAATAGTGGAAAAGCGGTGAATCCGCCTGCGGATCCAATAAAATCAGCAAAAAATAAATTCATGAGAGGAATGCCAAAATCAGTGCCTCTTAATAAGGTTCCAATTAGTGACATAATGACTGCAATGGCAATCCAAGTCTTGTTTGAAAGTTCAAGTTTCTTTAATATTCCCATTGAAATAAATGCCAAACCGGCGAATGCTAAAATATCAACGCAAAAGAGTAATAGCCCACCGGATATCGGGAAAGCATCCCAATTTCCCAAAAGAATTCCGGAAACAATATTAGGTATAAAGAATTCAAAAATATTCACCAAAATTCCTAAAAGGTATAATATTGCTCCTCTTTTTACCATTTTGTCCCATTGGCTATTCCTAGAATAGACTATACCAATGCCCATACAGAACATGAAGATAGGTGCGGCATAGGGTCGGCCCAAAATATTGCCGACAGTAAATTCATAAATGGGGCTGAAAGCATAGTTATAATTCATCATTACCCACATTGTGTGAAGAAAAACCATGAATATAATCGAAAGGGCTTTAGCAATATCCAATTCGACTTGTCTGCCGGTATTGACTTTTTCATATGAAAATAAACCTGAAATATTCATATATTATATTTTATTCATTTTGCACTATATATAATATTTTACATTTAAAAAAAGGATTAAACTAAGTAATAGAGTAGCTATTTCTTAGTTTAAATGATTTTGGGTATTTTCATTGATAGATTTACAGTATAAGCCTCATCCACCTTATAACATTTTTTTTAAATAAGCGATTCTTTTTTTGATAATTGAATCAGAGTAATTATCCCCCTATGGATGAATTACACCTTCAGGAATTCCGTATTCGCTATAATTTTGAGCAATTTTATCGACAGTTCCATCTTTAAACATTTCATCTAAAGTTTTTTGAACTTGATCTCGTAACTCTGTGTTTCCTTTTTTAAATCCAATACCGTAATTTTCATTTGCAATGCTTTTATTCAAGAGTTTAAGGTCTTTATTCTCAATTGCCAGATAATTTGCCAATCCGCTGTCAACAATTATTCCGTCACAAACTCCTGAGTCCAAATCCATCAGTGCAGTATTGTATTCGCCAACTTCAACAATCTCTTTATAAGTGCCATTTAATGTTTCATTATTTTTGATGTTGTCCAAAACGGAAGTTCCAGCCTGAATTTCCAGTGTCTTGCCTTTCAAATCATCTAATGTGTTTATATTTGAATTAGATTTCACAATAATGTACGGAGTATTTTTAAAGTAAGGTTCTGACCAGGTATAATCATTTTCTCTTCCGTCTATTGTAAATTCACTCCAGATACAATCGATTTCGCCACTGTCTAATTCCAATTTTTTGCTGGTCCAATCAATTACTGGCTGTAGTTTTAATGTCCAGTTGTTTCTTTTACAAACCTCTTTAGCTAAATCAATATCAAAACCGGTATACTCTCCATTTGCATCTTTGTATCCAAATGGTGGAAATTGTGCATTAAAACCTATAATCAGATTGTCTTCAGTATTTGTTTGGTTTGCTTCATCACTATTGAAAAAATCCAGCATATTCTCAGCACTTACTGAACTTATCATAAAAAATAAGACCAATACAGCCGTTAAAGTAAAAATTACCTTTTTATTCATTTTCAATCCCTTTCAAGTTTTTTTTTTAAATTCTATTTATAAGTTATTTCATTTATCATATTTTAATTAATAGGAATATTTTTTTAGAAAATGTTAAATATTTGCATGGTGATGATATTATTCATATAATCTAATATTAAATTTTTAAAATATGTTTTAATTTTTTTCATGATTTGGAACGGCTTCCAAGAATCTTATGATTAATGGAAAATGCTCCCACTATTAAGTTTTCACTGGACATATGCTCTGATGTAATGCGAACTATTTTATTTGTTTAAAACGAACAGTTCGTATCATTTTCTTTTTTATTTGTTATACAATATTCAATTTTTTTTAATAAAATTTATTATTTTGAACAATTTTTAATTAATAGTTATATTTATTAACTAAATATAAATATACCTATATAATAAGGGGGATAGCAATGAGCGAACAAAAACCTATTCAGATTTTTTCAAATTTTAATGATAACATCGGCGTCAATGTTGTTAAAAGCCCAGTAAAACTTACAATCCTAGAAATGCTCAGAGACAGAGATATGGAATTTGATGAAATTGTTAGTAACACCGGAAAATCCAAATCAACAGTTTCAGTTCATTTAAAAAGTTTAAGAGAAAATGGAATAATTTCATATAGGGTTCATCCTGTTGATAATAGAAAAAAAATATTTTATCTAAATTCCAAATATATTGGTTCTGTTAACATAACCGAGCCAAAAGAAATTGAAGAAACGCAATCGGATTATTTAATTAAGCATATTGTTGATGAAGATGCTGAATTTTCAACATTATTGTTCCACACATTAAAAGCGATGCTTATTCAAGAAGGAATAAATATTGATCCTATTTTGCAATCAACCGGAAACAGCATCGGAAAATCTATTTTTGATAAGTTATATGATGATGATTTGGATGTCTTCATGGAAAATATTGCCGAATTTTGGCAACGAAAAGGCCTGGGAAGGATTACTTATAAAATAGGCCAAATAATTAAGATTACCACCTATGATTGTTTTGAATGTGGATTGCTTCCAAAAACAGGAAAACCAGCTTGTTTTTTAGATACAGGCATTTTTGAAGGTTTATTCACAGAATTCTTTAATTTGCCCGTAAGTGTAATTGAAACACAATGCTATACTATGGGTGATGAGAAGTGTGTTTTTGAGGTAGAACCTCTCAACACAAAATCCTACAACTAATCATCCTCAAATTTTATGATTGTAGTTGTTAGATATGGTTTTTCATGAGAAAAACCTTCTATTATTTTTTCGTTTTCACGGGTACAATTTTGCACAGAGTAGATTTCTTTTTTCCTTTCTTTTTCCTCAATGCTTTTTTCAAGGTCATTGGTATTTCTTGAAGCTTTCATAAGCACAATTGAATCGCTATACTCTAAAACTTCTTCTAATCTATCATCAATTTTTGGAACAACAGTTAAAATTTGGTTTTGTTCAACTAAAGCTTTGTTTCTAGCAGCTGCGCATGCAGTAAATGAGGTTATTCCAGGAATGGTTTCTATCTCATATTTGCCAATTAACCTTTTTTGCACATATGAATATGTGCTGAATATTGAAGTATCACCGAGAGTGACAAAAGCAACGTCTCTTCCGCTGTCTAAATATTGTGCAATCATTTCAGCGGCACTGTCCCATATCTTTTCAAGTTCGCTTTTGTCTTCAATCATTGGAAAAATAGGTGCAACCACCATCAATCTTTTATAATCATCTCTTTTTTCAAGTATAGGTTTTACAATGGATAATGCGATACTGTCTTTTTCTTTTGAAGATTTTGGTGAGAATACTACTGGAACACTTTCCAATATTCTTGCAGCTTTCAGAGTAAGTAATTCAGTATCACCAGGTCCAACACCAATTCCATATAATTTTCCTTTTTCCGCCATATAATCACTTTAAATACAATTCTTTATTTTAAATATTATTTTGCAAATGCTCTTTCTATAATTTATTTATAGTATACTTATCTAATATATTTTTAATGTCAAATTCTATGTTTTGTCCAAATTGCGGAATGTTAAAAAGTAACTGTACCTGTGGAAAGTATCCTAATAAGGAATCAAAAGGCCCAACAAATTTATTTAGTTTTTCTAAGCCTAGAACTTCATCAATTTTAGATGATGATATTCCTGAAGTTTATTCAGTGGATGACCACAAGCAAGACGAAGGTACTGCAGCATATCTAAAAGAAATATACCCACATATCGATGATGAGATTATTGAAAATTTTCCATTCGATGAACCTAGAACCGGTCAATTGGATATTATTCAGGATATTCAGGATGCAATTAAAAAGGGATATAAATACATTATCTTAGAGGCGGGAACAGGTACAGGCAAGTCTGCGATTGCCACAACACTTGCAAAAATGTATGAGTCCGCTTACATACTGACCATGACAAAACAACTCCAGGCACAGTATTCTAATGAATTCGAATTCCCATTAGTTAAAGGCAGAGGCAATTTTGCCTGCCTGAATGACCAATTAGAATCCACCTGTGACATTGGTGCATGCAAAACAACACCGACATCAAGCAAATTCTTCTGTCCTTATGGTGTTGCAAAAAATCCGACACTCGATGCTGAACTTGCTTTTGAGGACTCATTTGGAGGAACTGTATTTTATCAATCAGGAAATCATTGCCATTATTGGAATCAAAAGGCAAATGCAATCAATTCTCCAATAACATTGATGAATTATGATTATGCAATCGTTGAGTTAAATTATGTAAAGCACTTCGGGACCCGTTCACTTTTGATTTTGGACGAAGCTCATAATATCGAAAACAAGTTGATGTCTACCATGGAAGTGACCTTGTATAACAGAACTCTTGAAAAGGACATTAACAAAAGGATTTCTCCCGAAACGTTAAAGGATGGCGAACTTGAAGATTGGAAGATGGAAATCGATGCAATTAGAGAGTCCTATGAGGACATTGATTTAAAGGACGTCAGCAAAAATAAGGCGGATAGAATCAAATCAACAATCTCAAGATTAAAAACCCTTAATATTAATCTTGACAAAGAGCCAAGAAATTGGGTCATTGACACTGATGAAGCGGGAGTGGTGTTTAAACCTCTAAGGGTTCACCATTACGCCAAAAACAATTTGTTGAAGTATGGGGACGTGGTCATATTCATGAGCGCAACAATCCTTTCCCATAAAATGTTTTCAAAATGGCTAGGCTTAAATCCAAATGAAGTTTACCATATTAAGGTTGACAGTCCATTTACAAAAGAAAAACGACCAATCATTCTTAATCTGGCCGGAAAAATGTCAGCAAACAGAATTAAGAATACTGCCCCAAAAACAATTCCGATTCTGCAAGAGATCTTAAAGAAGCATGAGGGTGATAAAGGTCTGATTCATACTCATAGCTATAAATGCCAACAGTATATTACCAATAATTTGTATAATTCCAGATTAATTTCTCATACCCCAAGAAATAGGGAGCAAATCTTGGATTTCTTTGAAAAGGATGAAAATCCATTGGTGTTGGTGTCTCCTTCTATGAGTGAAGGTGTTGATTTGCCATATGATAAATGCAGATTCCAAATCATCTATAAAATTCCATTCCCTTATCTTGGAGACAAGCAGGTTAACATGAGAATGAAAAGGGATAAAAAATGGTATGCCTACAAGACAGTAATGACATTAATGCAAGCTTATGGTCGTGGAATGAGGGCAGAAGATGATTCCTGCTACACTTATATCATTGACAGTGACATTAACATGCTGTTTAAGAGTCCAATGTACAGGTCTTTAATACCTGATTTCTTCAAAGAAGCAGTTGTAAGAATAAAAAATTAACGGACCTGGAGGGATTTGAACCCCCGACCTCAGGATCCGAAGTCCTGTGTCATTCCTGACTAGACTACAGGCCCAAAAAAATAAAAAGTATTATTTCTATTCTTTTTTGTCTTCAGAGTCAATAGAAATAATAGGCATTTCATCAATATCTTCTACTTCAGCGAAAATATCATCAATACTTTCATTATCGAGTTTAGCTTGTTCATATTCTAAATCTTCAATTTCCTCAGCAGTCAATCCTTTTTTATAATCTTCTTTTTCTTTTGCTGGGGGGATATTGTCGATATCTTCGGTGAGTGGTTTTGGTTTTTTAGAAGAAGTTGGTTTTCTGAGTTTCTTTTTCAAGTCTCCCAAATCAAATTCACCTATTTTGTAGGATTCTTTGTCGAGTGGGATGTTGCTTTTAGGAATAATGTTTTCATCACGCTTTTCCTTAGGAACATTATCTTTTTCACTACCCAAATCAATGGAATTAATAGAATTTGTAATTCCTTCGATAGGATTCTTAATGTTGAATATTTTAAATATACCATAAATCAATAATAATAATCCTATTGCTAAAACAACGATGGAATAGAAGTTTGTTTCACCAGAAACAACATTGTCTATCACACGATCACTACGTGATTGGAAAATGAAAATAGAAATTAAGATTAACAATATTCCCAATACTGAACTTATAATTGCCAAAATAGGTGTCCTACCGATTTTTGCATTTACAAAAGTATCAAAGTTATCACTCATTTCTCCAATAAAATCTTCTGATTCATCCATTTCAGAATTGTCAGTAGAATATTCAATGTCTTTTTCTTTTGGGGTTTTGATAATAAAGTCTTCATCAATAGGTTTTTCTTCTAAATTGATTGCATTTTCTTTATCGTCGCCTGGGCGATAAATGAATTCATCGTCAATTTCTAAATCTCCGAAGTCAATAGTGTCCTCATTAAGATAATCTATTAATTCAGCATCCTCTTCGATGTCTAAATTATCAGATTCGTCTTTGACATTATTTATCATGTCTTTAAGGTTAGAAATTCTATGCTCTTTTTCTTTCGAATCCTTCATAAAAAACCCTCAGTCATATGCTCTCCATGTATGCTTACATTTTGTGCATTTGAAAATACGTGTAGGTGCTTCATCAGCACTACGAGTTTGTAATAATTTATATGTAGCTTTGTCATTTCCACATTCAGGACAGGTTTCGTTTGTAACCGGACCAACTTCAACGTCTTCGCCTAAGTTAGTAACAGTTTCTCCAGCTTTAATTTCTTTTTTTAAGTTGTAGTTATCCTCATCAATATTTTCGTTAGAGTACCCACAACTATTGCATTTCAAAACTCCATCTTTTGGAAACATCATTGCTCCACAATCAGGACAAAATTCCATTTAACTCTCCCTCTATTAAATTTAATCTATATCATAAATAATTTTTTTTTTTAAATTATTTAAATATATAGCATTTTTATCCATTTTTAGCTTTATTTAAGCAGTCTTTAATTATTTGTTCATGGTCGAAGGCAAGATTGATATCACCTAATTCTTCAGGTGAAAAGATGTTGATATCACTCGCATCACTATCAGCTTTTCTGCTGGTGAAGTCCCCTTTAGCTGTGAATGCTATGGTTATTGTATGTCCTCTTGGATCTCTGTCAGGATTTGAATAAACATTGACCAAATCTTTAAGTTCAACATCAATGCTGGTTTCTTCCTTTGCTTCACGGATAGCTGCAGTTTCTACGCACTCTCCGTATTCAACAAATCCTCCAGGTAATGCCCAGCAATCCTTGTAAGGGTCATTTTTTCTTTTAATTAAAATAAAATTAAATTCGTCATCAAAAATAAAAATATCAGTTGTCAGTGAAGGAATCTTATATTTGGTCATCAAACCACTTTAAAAAAAATAATAGTTGAAGCTATAAAGCTTCGTCAATAAGTTTTTTGAATTCAGCGCTTTCTTTTTGGAGTTCTTCAGCTGCTTTTTTCAATGCTTTTCTTGGTCTTTTTCCTCTTTTGGTTTTGATAGTCATTTCTGGTTTTCCAGTAAGAGGGTGATCAATATTGTAAACAGCATATTCCACATCAGGGTTTTGCATTAAAATGTGTCTTAATGCATTGCAAACTCCGTGACTTTCATCCTTTACAATAAAAGTTAATTCTAAAGTTTTTTCTTCTACTATTTCAAAATTTTCCATTTTATCAACCTTAATTACTCATTAACATAGTTTTTAGATACTTTACGTCTTTCTTTTTTGTTGCATGTATTGCATTGAAGTTCATTTTCTTTTTGTGTAGTATGCATGAAATCCCTACAACGAGTACACATAGCTTTAAGCACTCCACAATCTGCATCTACAGTACCTAAATCGACATTATCTCCAGTAATTTTAACAACTTTTGCTTGAATAATGTCACCTATTCTAAAAGCATCAGATAATTTTTCTAAATAATCTTTTTTAGCTTGAGAGATGTGTATAGCACCCATATAAGGCAATGCTAAAGGTCTTGCATTATCTTTAATGCATTCAATTTTTACGTTTGCTCTTTGTGGTTTTATATCAGTTATTTGACCGTAAACAATGTCCCCAACTTTTAAAAGAGCAGGTTTCGCATCTGACACAACAGAAATAACCTTCTTTTTTTGATTAATTTTAACATTTCCAAGTACTGATGATTTAATTTCTCCATTGTCATCATAAGTACCTTCTCCTGGAAGATATTGCTCTATGATACCTAATTTTTCTCCAGGCATTACAATGTTTTTCTCTTCTATACTCATATTAAAAACACCAGAATAAAGATTTTATAAAAATTTCTTTAATATAATAATTTTATCCATATTAATATTTAAAAGTATCTTAATGTGTAATAATCCCCAATTTTTTAAGCGGCAGTAGTTCATTTGTAGCGTTCATGGAATAATATTTCATCAAGCTGGTAATTTTCCCATTCACGTTTATTTAACACAATCTCCAGCTCTTGTGGTGTTATCAATGGCTTTTTATACATTTGAGAATCATCAATAGCAATTCTTGGACAGGCACTTACAACAAAAAATAATATATGCTTCCATTTCAGCGTCTTCCAATATTTTCTTAATCTCCTTGGCCAGTGTCATTCTGTATTGGCCCTCTTTTGTAGATACTAAAATTCCCCATTTTTTCGCGGACTTCGCTTTAGTGATTCTTGCAAATCTTATTCTTAAGATTCTGTCGGCATACTCGTCCATGCTTCTGATTTCACTGTTGTAGGGGTCTAAAGCCAATACCGGTGTATTGGAAAATAGTTTTATGCCTAATGGGTGGAAATTGCCGCTGCCAATAAATAGAATAACGTCTACATCGAGGTTCTTTATAGATGAAAAATTGCATCCCAATACCTGGCCTTTTCTAGTTGAAGGTGATGAGCCAAGAATGACTTCTTTGCCGTTATCCTCCAGGAAGTCCTTGGTTTCATTTAGAAGATGCAGGTGTTGGGTTGTTGTTACAAGTCCGATTCTTGAATAGTCTTTCAGGTATTCAAGTGATTTTTCAAGGTCTCTTTTAATGTCTATTTTTGAGAACGCTTCTATAAAGATTGTCGGAACTTCATATTTTAAAGGAAGTGGTGTGTGTCCGTAATGAACAATCAGGTCTACGGATCCCTTCATTTTGTAGTCGCTTACATCACAAGCTCCAAAGCAGGGATCTCCTGATATGATTACAGTGGCTTCAGTTTCATTTTCGATTTGCTTAGCTATCTTAACGGCCTGCATCTTTAATCCTTCAGGAAATTGAAGGCCAACTGTTCTCGCATCTTTTGCGTTGATTTTACGGATTACTTTATCCAAATCCATATCATACATTGACATTTTAATCTTCAATTGTTTTTTGGATAACTACTTTGCCGTCAATGACATCTAATGTTACAAGGGATATGATATCGATACCGGTTTCCTCTTCAACTATTTTTTTTCCGTCGCCTTTTTCAATAACTGCAACTGCGGATTTAATTTCCAAGCCCATATCTTTTAGAGTATTCAATAAGGCTATGTATGTTCCGCCGGTACTGACCACATCGTCAATGATGAGGATTCTTTCACCTGCATGCAAATCGTTTATGAAGAGGTTTGATGAGCCATAACCTGTTTTTTGATAAACTTGCTGTTCGCCTTCAAGTCCGTATTGTCTTTTACGGATTACAACGAATGGTATATCTGTTGCAAGGGAGAGTGCGGTAGCTAAGTGTATTCCCATAGCTTCAACAGCCACAATTTTATCAACATCAAGGTCTGCATGTTTATGGACAGCTAAAGACAGTTCACGTAACATTTTAGGGTCCATTGCCGGAACGCCGTCACTTATTGGATTTACAAAGTAATTGTAGTCACCTTTTTTCACGATTGGAGATGCTTCTAAAGATTTTTTTACTTCCTCTAACATAGTATCACACCAAAATTATAAAAACTCATTAAATATAAATATATTTTAATATAATAATTAAATTTTCTTATATTAACTGTTATTAAAGTGATAATATGCTTGGAAATTTAGGAGAAAATCTTACTAATACAATGAAAAAATTAGTGGGAATGTCCGTTATTGATAAAAAAACTATTAAGGAAGTTGTAAAAGACATACAACGTGCTTTAATTCAATCTGACGTTAATATTAAATTAGTTTTAGATTTATCCAAAAAAATTGAGACAAGGGCTCTTGAAGAGGAACCTCCAAAAGGTATTACTCCAAGGGAGCATGTTATAACAATTATCTATGAAGAAATGGTAAATCTTTTAGGCAGCGAAGCTGCAGGATTGGATATTAATGATAGGCCTTATAAGATTCTGTTCTTGGGTCTTCAGGGTAGTGGTAAAACAACCACCATAGGTAAATTATGCAGATACCTGCAGAAAAAAGGTTTCAATCCGGCAGTAGTTTGTACAGATACATGGAGACCGGCTGCTTATGAGCAATTAAGGCAATTGACTGAAGAAATGGATGTTCCTTTGTATGGGGATCCTGAAAATAAGGATGCTCTGGACTTGGCCAGAAAAGGTTTGCAGGAATTTAAGAATAGGAAAGTCATTATTTTCGATACTGCAGGTAGACACAAACAAGAAGAGGATTTAATCGCTGAAATGGATGAATTGGATGATATTATCAATCCAAATGAAGCAATCCTTGTTATTGATGGAACAATTGGTCAGCAAGCCGGTGAACAGGCAAAGGCATTTTCACAAGCTACCGATATCGGATCAATCATCATTACCAAATTGGATGGTTCAGCAAAAGGTGGGGGTGCGATGTCAGCTGTAGCCGAAACAGGCGCTCCAATCAAATTCATCGGTACCGGTGAGAGAATCGATGACTTTGAATTGTTCGATCCGGAAAGATTCATTTCAAGATTGCTTGGTATGGGGGATATCAAATCACTCATCGAAAAGGCTGAAGAGACCATTGATGAGGATATTGCCGAACAGACCATGAAAAATATGATGTCCGGTAAATTCACACTGATGGATATGAAGAACCAGTTTGAAATGATGAACAATATGGGTCCTATGCAGCAGGTCTTGAACATGATTCCGGGTATGGGAAATAAGATTTCCAAAGAAGCTTCCAAGATGACTGAAGACAAAATAGAATCCTATAAAATCATGATGTCTTCAATGACTGAAGAAGAAATGTTAAATCCTAAGATTATTAAGCAGTCACGTGTCCAAAGAATTGCCAGGGGTTCCGGTGTTGATGAGAGTGAAGTCAAAGAACTTTTAAAATATTATAACAACACCAGAAAGACAATGAAAGGAATAGGAAAACGTGGCAGTCGTTTAAGCGGCGGTGCAATGAATCGTATGATGGGACAATTCATGAATAGATAATATGAAATTAGCAAAACAGATTCTAGAAGAAACGGATGGCAAAATCTGTAAAAATTGTCTTGGGCGTAAGCTATCTAAAACAATTGAAGGAACCGACAACATTGATAGGGCAGATAAGGTATGCTCTGAATTGGATATCAATTTGGATGATGCTGATTGCGTAATATGTAATAATCTCTTCGATAAGTTGGATGAAGAGCTATATAAGAAAATAGATGATAAGATCAATCAGCTGGGAATAGAATTCGATACTTTTCTTGTAGGTTCTAAAATAGACAAATCCATTCAGAAAAGGGATGAGGAATTTTCTGAAAAGTTTGATTTGAGCGTTGAAACAATTAAAAAGGAAGTAAACAGGCTTATAGGTCTGGGAATTTGGGAAATTTATGATAAGGAAGCTGAATTCGAATCACAGGACATTGTTTTCAATGTTGATTTGGTTGGCGAACCCAAGGTCAAAATTCAAATTAATCCGTTATACATAGAAGGAAAGTACAATAAATTAAAGCGTGGCATTCCCCAAACAAAATGGCCTTGCACCAAATGTAAAGGCAGGGGATGCGAGGAATGTAACTTCACAGGCAAGCAATATCCCGAATCAGTTGAAGAATTAATTTCTGAGCATTTTTTGAAGCTTACCAAGGGAAGAGAAGCCAAATTCCATGGTGCTGGACGTGAAGACATTGATGTTTTAATGCTAGGTTCCGGAAGACCATTCGTTTTAGAGATAAAGGAACCAAAAATCAGAAAACTGGATTTGCAAAAATTGGAAGAGGAAATAAACAAGATTAATGAAGGCAAAACTTCCTATCATAATCTGCATGTCTGTGAAAGAAGAAGAAAAGCAGAGATAAAGCAATCCTCTCCGGATACTTATAAAGTTTACAGAGCTTTGGTTAAATGCGATGAGGCATTTGACGAAGTTAAGCTTGAAGAATTGACAAAATTAAATGAAATCCACCAGCAAACTCCTTTAAGGGTTTTAAGACGTAGGGCCGATAAGGTGCGCATTAAACATGTGCTTGACTTATCTTATGATGTAATCGATGAGAAAACATTTAGCATGCGCATTAAGACAGAAGGTGGATTATACATCAAAGAATTAATTTCTGGCGATGAAGGCAGAAGCCATCCTAATGTGGGTGAAATATTGGGAGTTAATGCAATTTGCGAACAATTGGATGTAATTGAAGTAAGTGAGAAGTAGATATTATGGGTGATGAATTTACACATTTAACTGATAGCGGAGTACATATGGTCGAAGTTGGGGCAAAACCTGATCAAAAAAGGAGAGCCATTGCAAAAGGCAGCATATTTTTAGATAAAAATACAATTGATCTGATTCAAAACGAAGAAATCAAAAAGGGTAATGTATTAACAACTGCTCAGATTGCAGGTATTCAGGCCGTTAAAAACACATCTTCAATAATTCCGCTTTGCCATCCTTTGGCTTTAACCGGAATTGAGCTTGATTTTGAAGTAAAGGAAGATGAAATCACTGCCACATGTGCCGTTAACACTCTCGGCAAAACTGGAGTTGAAATGGAAGCTATTACTGGGGTAAGCGTTGCATTGCTTACTGTATGGGATATGGTAAAGGCTGTTGAAAAAGATGAGAAAGGACAATACCCTGATACCAGAATCAGCGACATTAAAGTAATCAAAAAGGAGAAAATTTAAACTTTATATACTAGGAATATAATAATTATATACAGTTATTTTTAGTAATTAATTTTATGGAGATTTACTATGGCAAAAAAAGATAATAAGATTTCTATGCCTCAAACAGGTGCAGGTTTAGTAAGATACTTTGATGAAGAAAGTCTTGGACCAAAACTTTCTCCTGAGCACGTTCTCGTAGCTACTGTTATTATAGCTATTTTGTGCTTTGTTTTAAGATATTCTGCTTAAACATATTGTTTTTTTTAAAAAACAATACTACTTTTTTTATTAATTTGATATTATGTTGACTAAAAGAATTATTCCTTGCTTAGATTGTGATTTACAAGTGCCTGAAGGCAGAGTCGTTAAGGGAGTTGAATTTAAACAGATTAAATATGCAGGCAATCCTGTTGACCTGGCAACTCGCTACTATGAAGAAGGCGCAGATGAGGTGGTAGTTTTGGATATCACAGCATCACACGAGAGAAGAGCTACAATGGCTGATGTTATTGATAGGCTAACAGAGAATGTATTCATGCCAATTTGCGTAGGCGGGGGAATAAGAAAAGTCGACGATTATATTAAGATGCTTAAGGCTGGAGCGGATAAATGCTCAACCAACACAGCGGCTATTAAAAATCCCGAACTTTTAACTGAAGCTTCAAAGGTTGTAGGTTCTCAAGCGGTTGTAATTGGAATAGATGCAAAAAGAAGATACGTCGAACATCCGGATGACGCGCCGGATAAGATTGTCATTGAAACCGACAAGGGCTATTGCTGGTTTGATACAAGCATTTATGGCGGACGTGAATTCACAGGCATTGATGCAATCGCATGGGCACAAAAATGCCAAGATCTCGGCGCAGGTGAAATTCTTTTAACCAGTATGGATGGTGATGGGACTCAAAATGGATATGATATTGAGCTAAATAAGACAATCAATGATGCTGTTGATATTCCTGTCATTGCCAGTGGCGGTGTAGGTGAACCAAAACATATTCTTGAAGTGTTTGAAAAAACAGATGTTTCTGCAGCTCTTGCTGCCAGCATATTCCATTTTAACCAATATTCCATCGGCACAGTAAAAGAATTTTTAAAAGAAAATAATGTAGCTGTTCGTTTATGATTATCAAATCCCCTATTGACTTAGAATTGACCCAACTGTCAGGCCAAACATCACAGCCCCCTTGGAGAAAATTTGGTGATTGTTATAGGGAAGTTGTAAATGTCAATGATAATCCGGTTATTTTCAGTGTAAAACAGTCCGACGAGTTTTTAGATTTTGATTTTAAAGGGGATATTTCAACCGATGAGGCCATTTCTATGCTGACATACATCTATGATTTGGATTTTGATTTGGATAATTTTTATAGGTATTTGAACAATCATGCCGAGTTGGCTGAAATGTCAAAGTTCTGCAATGGCCTGAGATTATTTTTGGCACATGACCCGTTCGAATGCATTATTTCATCAATATGCTCCGCTAACAATTCCATTAAAAGATGGACAAAATCGATTTCTGAGATGAAACAAAACTGGGGAAATCAATACGAAGATTACTATACTTTTCCTCAAAGCAGCGACTTAGCAAAGATATACTTGGATGAGGAAGATGAATTTAATTCATCGAACATTCAAGATATTTGTGACTGCAACAATAACCTCAAAAGTTGTGGCGTAGGATATAGAGCACCATACATGAGAAAGGCATCTGAGCTATTTACACTTGAAATGGAGCTTTCGGAAATTCCAAAAATGACATATGATGAAGCGTTTGAAACAATTTTGGAGGTGCCGGGTGTTGGTCCGAAAGTTGCAGACTGCATATTGCTTTATGGATTTAACTTTAGAGAGGCTTTCCCGTCCGATGTGTGGATAAAAAGGATTGTTTCTCACTTGTATTTTGATGGAAAGGATATGAGTGTAGCCAAGGTGCGTGAATTTGGAATGGAGGAATTTGGCGACATGGCGGGATATGTCCAGTTGTACATGTTCCATTATGCAAGAAAATCCGGACTGATGGATAAATTGAAACGTAAATGAACATGTTTATTATAGTTTTCGTGATATCATGACAAAAGTATCTGTTATAAACAAAAAGGAATTGACAAAAAGCGAAGAAGAAGTTCTTGAGAGATTTAAAGAATTCCAATTGGCAATGATAGAAAAGAATTTCGATGCGCTCGATGAGATTTTAGATGATGATTACACATTAACACACATGTCCGGAAAAACACAAACAAAACAGGAATACATCGATGAAATCATGGACGGAACATTGAACTATTACGAATCAACTATTGACTGCCCCCAAATTAAAATAATTGAAGAAACAAAAGCTATTTTCAATGCTGATGTAACGCTTGATGCGAAAGTATACGGTATTAAAGGAACTTGGACCTTGCATTCACAGCAAACAATGGAAAAGGTCAATAACAAATGGTATATCAGCAAATGGGACAATTAGATTATAATTAAATATCATCATTAATCAATCCGATAATTTGTGTCTAATGGATTGGACATTGTTTTATTCAGACAAGATAAGATTTTATATTGTATAAAATTAATATATTATTTGATGGAAAATAAAAATCTGATTCTTTTTATTTGTACGGTATTGTCATTTTTCGCTGTTTTTGCGGTTAATTCAGTCATGGTTGTAATTCCAACAATAGCCGCTGAGTTTCATATGAGCAATATCGTTCAAAATTGGGCTATAATCATCTTTTTATTAGTTGTGGCAGTATTATCGGTTCCTGCAGGTCAGATTTCAGGAAAATATGGTCTTAAAAAAGTCACAATCATAAGCGTCATATTATTTATTTTAATTTCAATTGCCAATGTGCTGGTTACATCTTCCGAGCAGTTTTTACTTTGCCGTCTAGTTCTGGGCATTGCCCTTTCATTTTTCAATGTCACATCCATGGCAATGGTTGTCTCAGCATTTAAACCGGAAGAGCGCGGAAAGGCATTGGGAATAACCATTACAGGAGTTTATATTGCGCTGTCCCTAGCGCCGGTTCTTGGTGGTGTCTTAAATTACCAATTGGGATGGAGATCTGTGGTCCTATTTGGAGTTCCATTTTTACTCGTCATCCTGGCATTGCTTTTAACTAAAGTTGATGAGGAGTGGGTTACATTTGAAGGTGTTCCTCTTGATGTGAAAGGGTCAATTTTCTATGGAATCGGAATGGTATTATTCATATATGGATTTACCATACTGAATGAGCCATTTGGAGTAATGTTAACAGTTTTAGGTATTGTATTCTTGATTATATTCGGATTTATAGAATTGAGAGAAGATCATCCTGTATTCGATATAAGATTTTTCAAAAATCGTAAATTCCTATCATCCAATTTCGCATCATTATGCGCCTATTTGGCTACTTTTGCAGTCACTACAATTCTAAATTATCACTTGCAGTACATTAAGGGATATGATTCACAGACTGCAGGAATAATCTTGCTTGCAGCACCTCTATGTCAAGTTGTGCTTGCTCCGATTGCAGGAAGGTTATCTGACAAGTATGTTCCGCAGATTCTTGCAGCTATTGGAATGGGGCTTGGAACAGTTTCACTGGTTTTTTTCTCATTTTTAAACGAGGCCACATCACTTGAATTTTTGATAGTGGCAATGATAATTTATGGTGTTGGATTTGGACTGTTTTCCCCACCGAATACAAATGTCATAATGAGTTCCGTTCCTCCAAAGGATACATCGGTGGCGTCAGCGTCAGTAGCGACAATGCGTACAGTCGGTCAGGCAATGAGTTTGGGGATATTGACATTGGTGTTTGCGTTTGTGATGGGCAATGTGCCGATTGTAGAAGAGTATTATCCTCTTTTAATAAGCAGCTGTCAAATAACATGCATTATCTGTGTGGTGTTATGCATAGCGTCTGTGTTTGCTTCATTTGTTGGAATTAAATCTAAAAATTAGATTTCAAGAAATAAAAGAAATTTTGTAGTTAAAAATAAAAAATAAGTTGAAAGATAAAATTATCTTTCTTCAATGGTCACCTTATTCATTTTGTCGCCTTGTTGGATTGCATTAACAACATCTTGACCTTTGATAACTTGACCGAATACGGTGTGAACACCGTCTAAGTGTGGTTGTGGGCTGTGTGTAATAAAGAATTGGCTTCCACCGGTATCTTTTCCTGCGTGTGCCATGGATAATGCACCAGTACCGTGTTTGTGTGGGTTTCCTTCAGTTTCACATTTGATGGTGTAACCTGGTCCTCCGGTACCGTTTCCGATAGGACATCCGCCTTGAATTACAAAGTTTGGAATTACTCTGTGGAAGGTTAATCCATCATAAAATCCTTCGTTTGCTAATTTTTCAAAGTTAGCTACAGTTCCTGGAGCTTCATTTGGGAATAATTCTAATTCGATATTTCCTTTGTCAGTTTCAATTATAGCGACTTTCATTTTATCACCTAATTTTTAAATAATACTATTAATATAAATATTATTGATTAAATAGTTTATGGAGGATAATATGAATACTCAAGAATTAATTAAAATTGAAGATGATTATTTCATTAACACTTTCACAAGACAACCACTAGTTTTAGATCATGGGGAGGGTGTTAAGGTTACAGACATTGATGGAAATGAATATTTGGACATGTTTGCAGGTATTGCAGTTAATGCTTTAGGTCACAATCATCCAAAGCTTGTAAAAGCAATACAAGATCAAGCAGAAAAGCTCATTCACATTTCAAGCATTTATTATAACGAACCAGCATTGATTTATGCTAAAAAATTGATTGACAAAACCAGTTTCGACAGAATTTTTTATGCAAACAGCGGTGCTGAAGCAAATGAAGGAGCTATTAAATTAGCTGTAAAATACACTGGAAAAAGTGAAGTAATCTCAACTGTCGATTCATTCCACGGAAGAACATTGGTGACACTTGCAGCAACTGGTCATGAGGAATACCATGAGCCATTTAAGCAAATATTGCCAAAAGGATTCATCAACGTACCATACAATGATATTGATGCCATTAAAGAGGCCATTACAGAAAATACTGCAGCTATCATTGTCGAACCTATTCAAGGTGAAGGTGGAGTGAATGTTCCAGATAAGGATTATCTAAAGCAAATTGAAGAAATCTGTCATGAAAAGGATATCGTATTCATCGTGGATGAAGTACAGACAGGTTTTGGAAGATGCGGAACATTATTTGCTCATGAACTCTTTGATGTCAAACCTGATATCATGACAATGGCTAAAGGAATAGGCGGAGGAGTTCCAATGGGTGGCATTCTTGCAACCGAAAAGGTTGCCGGTGCATTCGTGCCTGGAGACCACGGAACCACTTTCGGTGGAGGACCTCTGGTTTGTGCAGCAGCAAATGCTGTTTTGGATGCATTTGAAGAGGAAAACATTTTGGATAATGTCAATGAAGTCGGCGAATACTTTATCAGCGAACTCAAGAAATTGGATAAGGAAATCATCGCTGATGTAAGAGGTAAAGGTTTGATGGTTGGTTTGGAGCTAACTAAACCTGGAGCTGAATATGTGGACAAACTAAGAGAAGCAGGATTCTTAATCAACTGTACTGCAGGCAATGTTTTAAGATTCGTTCCACCATTGATTATTACCAAAGAAGAAGTCGATGAGTTTGTAAAAGCTTTAAATGAAATTTTGTAGGTCATTCGTATGGGTCAATTCATTAAATATAAATGTGATGTTTGTGGACATGAACATGTTCAGGATTTAGAAGTTTTCTGGATTGATGAAAATTGTGAAATAAACGTGAGCATGTTATTGTTTTTAACATCCACCGAAATGTCAAAGGCATTGGTAAGCGGTTATTATCATGAATATTACTGCTATGATTGTGATAGTATTGTCAAAGAGTTTATTATATCCGAAAATCCTTCAAAAATGAGCAATGAGGATATAATCAATTTGATTGAGGATTACGATCATACCTTTAAAATTATCAAATTCGATGATAAGTTCCAAAACTGCTTGAACTGCTCAAGAAGTCTGGACGTCAGATCCGAAAAGGCGTTTGCAGTTGGCAAGGATGATGATTTTGTCATTGAAGATTCATATATCCATGATTTTAAGGATAATGATAATTATGACTTTTGGGGCTATTACTATGGATATTACTGCGATAACTGTAAAAAGCAGATTAATAAATTTGTAGTTATGCAGAATTTATCTAATGTGGATGAAGATTCAATAAGATACATTCTCAAACAGCACACCAATGAATTAACCGTACTATTATTTGACTATAGGGGCAATTGTCAGCATTGTGGCGGCGAGCTTCACTCATTAAAGGATTCTTCATTATGTCCAAAATGTAAGGAAGGTCATTTTGTAACTGTTGAAGTCCGAAATGTTGATTAAATTTCCCAATTCCTTTTTTCCAATATTTTTTTGAGTGATGAAGATATTTCCAATGACCTTATTTTTTCCAAGTCAGCCCACATGAACTCGGTGTGCTCTTCGCTGATTTTGACATCACCTTTTATATTTTCAAGATACATTATCAGCTGCACGGTTCTTTTGTGCATATAATCATTTTGAACGGCTTCGCAGAAATCGCCGACTTCACAATCCAAGTTTGTTTCTTCTTTGATTTCACGGATAAGGGCATTTGTAAAATGCTCTCCCTTTTCAACTTTTCCTCCCGGAAGTTCCCACATCTCGGGGTCTGTTTTTGATTTGGGATGTCTTTTCAAAATCAGGATTTCATTGTCAGTATTTTTGATTACTCCTCTCATTGTAAGTCCATAAAATGCCATATTGACTATTTTTAATTTCATGATTAATATTTTAAACGGAAAAATCCTTTCCTTAACAAATTTTAAATATATTAAACAAGATATGTAAAAACATAATGTAACTTTTTTAGGAGTTTTAATTATGGATTTAAATATAAAAGTAAACGATAAAAACCATTTAGATATTGGTGGTGCAGATGCATTGGACATCGCAGAAGAATTCGGAACTCCAACCTATGTAATTGATGAAAATAGGATAAGAGATAACTATAATAGGTTTTACTCTGCTTTTTCAAAATATTATTCTGATTTTAAAGTATTTTATGCATGTAAAGCAAATACCAACCTTGCTGTCATGAAAATTTTAGAAAGTGAAGGTTGTTGTATTGATGCGGTTTCACCTGGAGAAGTTCACATAGCAAAAATGATTGGATTTTCAGGCGATAGGATATTATTCACAGGTAACAATATCACTAACGATGAATTGAAATTTGTCCATGATGAAGGTGCAGTTTTAAATATTGACTCAGTTTCAGCCCTCAAAAGACTTTCACAGGTAGTTAATCCGGAAGGATTAAAAATATCCTTTAGGGTTAATCCAATGGTAGGTGCCGGACACCATGACCACTGTATCACCGGTGGGGTAATGAGTAAATTTGGTATTATGGATAATGAAGCTGTAGAAGTATATGAAATGGCTAAAGAATTAGGATTCAATCCGATTGGAATGCATTCACACATTGGATCAGGTATTTTAGACCCTGAACCATTCAAATTAGCTATTGAATCTACAATGGATATTGCAGGAAAAGTTCACCAAGAAGCGGGAATCGACTTCGAATTTGTTGATTTTGGTGGAGGTGTAGGTATTCCATACACCCCTGAAGAAAACATTGTGGATTTGGACAAATTTGCAGAAGTTAATGTAGGTTTATTCAAAGAAAAATTAGAAGAATACGACATGGGAAATCCTACAATGTATCTAGAACCTGGAAGATACTTGGTTGGAGATGCAAGTGTTCTTTTAGTAACAGTTAATAGTGTAAAACAAAGCTACAGAAAATTCATTGGTGTAGACGCAGGTTTCCATACACTCTTAAGGCCTGCAATGTATGATTCATACCACCACATTGTCGATGCAACTAAAATGGATGTTGAAAATACCCAGGAAGTCGATATTGCAGGAAATGTCTGTGAATCCGGAGACTTGTTCGCACGTGACAGACCAATGCCTGATGTGGAAGAAGGTGACGTATTAGGTATTCTAAATGCTGGTGCATATGGATTTACAATGTCTTCAAACTACAATTCAAGACCATTAGCTTCTGAAGTTCTTGTAACTGATGGAAAATGTAGTTTAGTACGTGAAAGAGAAACTTTTGAAGACTTATATGCAAAACAAAGCATTCCACCACACTTAAAATAAGTTGATAATATGGTAGATTTAAAAGGATTAAAATTTTCAAAAATGCACGGAATAGGCAATGACTTTCCTATAATCAATGAATTTGATGGGGAAGTCATTCCAGAAGCTGACAAACCGGAAGCCTGTAGGATTTTATGCCACAGGAACTTTGGAGTAGGGGGGGATGGAGTACTATTCGTCGAACCGTCTGAAGTTGCAGACATCGGATACAGAATGTTCAATCCTGATGGAAGCGAAGCTGAAATGTGTGGAAATGGTATAAGATGTTTCGGTGATTTTGTTTACAGAAAAGGCATTTTAAAACAAGAAAAAATGACTGTTGAAACAAGAGCTGGAATAAAAACAATCGAGATTACTTTAGATAGTGATGAACCTGTATTGTTCAAAGTGGATATGGGATTATCAACATTCAAAACTCCTGAAATCCCAATGACCAGCGATAAGGAAGAATTTTTAGACGGCCAGTTAGAAGTATTGGACACCACTTTTAACTTGACTGCCATTAGTGTTGGAAATCCACACGCCATTATCTTCGTCGACAATGTTGATGAAATAGACATCAACAAATACGGTCCGGCCATTGAAGCCCATGAAGTGTTCCCTGAAAAAATCAACGTTCACTTTGTAGAGGTCGTTTCTAAAAATGAAGGTAAAATGATTACTTGGGAAAGAGGTGCTGGTGTAACACTTGCATGCGGTACAGGCGCAACTTCCACAGCTATTTCCGGTTATAAACTAGGTTTATTCGATGAAAACATATTGCTTCATTTGCCTGGTGGCGACTTAAAATTCAATGTTTATAAAAAAGAAGATGCTCTTGGAGCTTTCATGGAAGGCCCTGCAGAGCTTGTTTTCGATGGAGAATTCTAATTCTCTATACTTTTTTTATTTTTCTGATAATCCCGAAAATGATATCAATTACTGCAAGCAGTATTATCAATATTATCCAGATATTGAACTCATTTCTAATTATTGCAAATATCACTGCAAGAATTAAAAGTATTGTACCTATTAAAACTGATTTTTTCCATTCTTCCATAATTATCACGTCATTATATTTTATAAGCATTAATTAAAGTTATATCCTCAAAGAAAAAGTGTTCCGAAGCAGCTATTTCAGCAATGAAGCCTAAATGATCCAATTTTTCCAGGGTTTCTTCATTACCTGAAAGTGAAGACTGTATCATCTGGACAATTCCTCCATCATTTAAGTGATTCCCCACTTCATTTAAGAATAAGTCAATAACTTTCCTACCGTTTAATCCACCATCGAATGCATAATTTATAGTGTCATCTAAAACTTCATCATCTTCAGTAGGCAGATATGGAGTATTAAATAAAATTACATCAAACTTTCTATTTTTCACGGGCTCAAATAAATTTCCAAATAGAATCTCAATGTTTTCAATGCCATTGTCTTTGAAATTTTTTTCGGCCAAAAGGCAGGCATCAAAGTTGATGTCCGTAACGGTAATGTCATCAGTTAACTTTGAGGCGTACATTGCAACAATTCCAGATCCGGTTCCAATCTCTAAAACGCTTTGTCCGGATTTGATTTCCAAATTATCGGCTAATAAATAGCTGTCTTCAGCCGGAATATATACATTGTCATCGGTATTAATTATAAAATATACCATATTATCTATCCATTTAAAATCGGGTTAATTTCTCTTGATAAAAACAGTATCTCTTCTGGTGAGACTACAGTAACTCTCTTTTTGAAATATTCTTCTATTTTTTCAGATTTTATTTCATTCAAACGTTTCTTCATTTCTTTTTTGTCAAGGTCAGTTATAATGTGTCTTGAATCAATCAGGGCATTTCTTATTTTTTTGTTCCTATGCTGGAATAATGCCTTTGTAAAATTAGAATAAACCTTAAAGTCTTCATCTGAAATTTTATTTTCCTTCGGTGTTAATCTAACAACAGCCGAATCGATTTGCGGTTTAGGTATAAAGCTTTCTGAACTAACATCCGCCAATTTTTCAACATTGCATTTAAAATATAGCATTGCAGAAAGTCTTGAATAGTTTTTTGTTCCAACTTCGCCATTCATGCGTTCAGCAAATTCTTTTTGATACATTAAAATGGCCAAATCAAAATCATAATTAAGAAATTTAAAAGTAATCGGTGATGAAATTTGATAAGGTAGATTGGAGATGATTTTATTGAACTTTGGAAATTCAACATTCAACGCATCATCGTTTATTAATTCTACATTATCTATTTTTTCCTCTTTAAGTCGTTGGGCTAAAATTTCATAAATCTTTTTGTCCTGTTCAATTGCTATTACTTTTTTAGCTTTTTTGGCAAGTTCAATTGTTAGTGTGCCAATTCCGGTCCCTATCTCTAAAATTGTATCGTTTTCATCAATATTTCCAAAGTTAATAATCTGGTCTCTCTTATTTTTATCAATCAAATAATTTTGACCAAGATTTTTATTTAACTTTATCCCATGTTGATTTAAAATAGCTTTTGTTATTTTAGATAAAGATTGGGAATTTTCACTAGTCAATTTATCACTTATCTTGAATTTCTAGGTCTTTTTGGGGGCTGAGTAAATATATAGTATTTGCCTTTGTTACCTCTTCTGATAGTGGTTGTGTCGAGTTCCTGTTTTACTCTATTTACAATCATGCCCGCAGGATCGGTTAATGTTGGGAGTCTTTCTGTAATATCTTTAAAGCTTTCAAAAGGTTTTTCCTCTCTAGCATTGATAATGTCCCACATATATTTTTTTCCTATTCCTGGAATTAACTCAAGTGAATGAAGTCTTGTACTTACGGATTCAGTTGTATTGAAGAATTCAACATATTTTGCTTCGTTAGCTTCAACAATGTCACGAATAGCATAATCTAATTCAATTCTACTTGTAGCAGTTAAATTTTCGAAATCTAATCTTCCAAGCACTCTATAGATTTTATCTCTCTTTCCTTTTCCAATATATACGGTGTCCTGTATTTCTAAATCAACACCATTTTTAGGAGCTAATTCGAGTAAAGTGAATTGTTCTGTACCAATAGCTTGAGCAATAGGTTTACCTCCGAATTTAGACATATCAGATTTAACATAGCCTCGACTTAGATAATCGAGCACAACAGCATATTGTTCTTTTTTTACTGTTGGTTTTTTTTCATTTCTCTTTCTATTATCAACCATCTTTTATCACTCACTATTGTTTTTATATAAGTTAAATTAGCTATTATATAAATATATTATAAATTTTAGTTTTTAAGTATTAATAAAGATATCTAAAAAAAAGTGCAAATTAAAATAAATATTTAAAAATAATAAAAAAAGGGGGGGGGAATAGTTAAATACTATTCTTCAATATCATATTGTTCCAAGAATTCAAGGATTTTTTCCATTTCTTCTTTTTCGATTTTTTTAGGTTCTTTAGCAAAAATTAATCTTAAGTCTGCTAAATCTTTAGGAGCCAAATCAACAATATGGACAGCGACTTTGTCTCTTAATCCGAATTCATCTTGGAGCTTTTCAACAATTTCTTTTGAATCTTCAATTGAGTATCTTTTGAATCTTGCAAGATGATTCAATGTAAGATTTTGCTCGTAATTTAACTCATTATCATTGGAAAAATCTTCAAGAATTTCTTTAACTTCTGCACCAGAAATTGGTTTTGTTTCAATAACCTCTTTTCCAATCATAGAAATCATTTTTGTAATTTTAAGTGGTCAGGTCTTACAATTAACTCTTTTGGTTTGTTTCCATCTTTTAAAGCGACAATGTATGCTTTACCTTTTTGACCGATAACTTTTCCGGTTTTTCCGTGGAATCTAGGAGCAGGTTGTCCTTTTTGGATGGATGGGTTAATAGTAATGTGAACTAAGTCTCCTTCTTCAAATCTTTGGAGTCTGTTTGTAATAGGGTTAGTTCTACCCGGTCTTTGCACTTTAGTCATTTTTTTTCTTGATCTACTTTTTAATCCTCTTGATCTTTGCATTATATAACCTCTTAATCAGTTCAGTCTGGGTATAAATCTATGTTATCAGCGACCTAGTATTAAAAAATGCCCATAAATACTAGTAACATAGAATGTGAAAATAACTATTACCATCAGTGATATGATAATATTATAATTTTAGTTTAATGGTATTAATATACTTTTAGTTTTTAGGGCAAAATTCGATATTTTCAAATTTTTTTCAAAAATGTGATTGATCTATTTTTCAGGGTTTGTTTTTTGATGGTTTTTGGTGTTAAAAAAATGGTGTGAAGAAGATAACTATTTAGTTATCTTCAAATCTTCTTCTGTCAATTAATTCTTGACGTTTACCTGGGTTCCAACCACCAGATGCAGATTTTGCACGTCCAACTTGTTGTACGTAACCGGTAATTCTGTCATACCATTCCACATCTTCTGTTTCACCGCAGGTAGGGCATGTATTGTTTAACCCTTTCATTAAAGTTTTACATTTTAAACAGAAACTTAAAGCTGAGCTGTAAGCCCAGAATCCGATATCGGATTTTTTAGCAATTTTGTTAGTTAAGCTCATTAAGGAATCTGGATCGGAGTAGGATTCTCCCATGAATGCATGGAAGATGTGTCCACCCGGAGTTAAACTATGATATTGCTCTTCGATTTTGATTTTTTCAATGAGTGAAGCGCTGGTATCTACTGGCACATGTGATGAGTTAGTGTAGTAGTTAGCGTTGCCGTCTCCTTGTACAATAGCTTGATCGCCATATTGTTTTTTATCGAGAGTTGCAAATCTGTATGCAGTTGATTCAGCAGGGGTTTGTAAAACAGACCATCTAAGTCCGGTTTCTTCTTGTAACTTTTTAGCCCTGTCGTTAACATATTCGAGACATTTTACACCGAATTTATTAGCATCAGGATTTTCAATACCTTCGCCGAATAAGGATAATAACATTTCGTTGAGTCCGACAAAACCAAAGGATAAAGTTGAGTTTTCGATTCTGTAGTATGATTCTTCACCTACTTGCTGTTTTAAGAATGGTAAAATGTGGAAGTCATTTAAACATTTTAATCCTTGTTCCCTTCTAAGCATTAAGGTTTCAACCGCTAAATCCATGTATTCATCTAAGTATTCGAATACTTGGGATTCATCTTTGGATTGGTATCCGATTCTTGGGAAGTTTAAGGTTACGTATGCGAGGTTACCAGTTCTTAAACAGTCTTGATCCCAGTCACCAGTCCAAGTGTCTTGTAAACAAGTTCTGCATCCCATGTAGTTAGCCATTTTTCCTCTGTATTTAGGGAACATGTTAACAAAGTAGGATGAACCATATTTTGCAGATAATTCATGAACTAATCTTATGTCATCTTCGTATTCGCTGGTCATTGTTTCTTTACGGAGTGTGTAGATAGTATTTGGGAATAAATGAGGTTTTCCTTCGTTGTCTCCTTCAAGTAAGGTTTCAGTGAATGCTCTTTGAATTAATCTGGTTTCTTCTTCAAAGTCAGCGTAGGTTCCAACTACTTTACCTTTAGGTCCGTATGCAGTTTCATCTTTTAAGAAATCAGGGACACCGAATTCCAATGCCATACTTGTGAATGGAACTTGTGATCCTCTTGCAGCGTAAGCCATGTTTAAGTTGTAAACAAGCATTTGTACTGATTGTTTGATTTCTTCATAGGTTCTTCCTCTTGCGAATGGTGCAACAAATACGTTCCAAAGGGACATTCCTTGTCCTCCGGACATGTTTTGTTGTGCTGCGAGCATGATTTCACCAGTGTGGTTCATTAAAGTTTCCATGTGGTTTGGTGCTCCTGCAATTGAGGTGTGGTCACCGGTACCGTCTACTTTAAGACCATATTTGATGAAAGTTCTGATGTCATGTTGCATACAGTTTAAAGGTCTTCCTGCGAAGAATTCTAAATCGTGAATGTGAATGTCACCGGACATGTGTGCATCTGCCAAGTGTGCAGGGAGCATTTTTAAGAGTGCATATTGTTTTAATGCTTCGTCAGCCACATGTTTGTGAATACTTTCAGGGTTGTGGATCATGTTTGCGTTATCCCTGTTACCGTTTTCAATTAAAGAAGTAATGTTGTATACAGGAATACCTAAACGAGTGTAACGGCTTCTTAAATCTTCTAAACCGTATTCAATCAATTTGGTGTTAACCATTTCCCTGATCATTGGTGCGGTTAAGTATTCGACGTTTAATTTTTTGAGTTCTTTCCAGGTTTCAGTTGCGATTTCAAAAGCGGTTTCTTGGCTTGCTCCGGTTTCTTCAATTAATGTATTTGCAATTTTTGATAAGTCGAATGCTTCAATAGTATCTCTTGAAGTACGTACTTTTAATTGGGTACTTGCTAAGTATTTGTTAGCGATTTCAGGGTCAATATCTTCTAAACATTCATAAACGATTTTTTTAATTTCTTTAGTTTTAATTCCATCGTATAATTGAGATACTACGGTTGCAACGATTTTGTCTGATTCGAAGAATGGGGTTTCAACCATTACTAAAGATTTTACTAACTTTTCATAACTGAATCTTTCTTTAATTCCGTTATTTTTTTCTACATTGATTTTAACGGATTCATTTAAATTATTTCCTAATTCTGATATTTTTTCCATTTTCACACCATTTTTCCTATTTATTAAAAAGTTTATTATCCTTTGAGAGAGCACTCTCCCATATGCTATACTATTTGTAAGCACTTGTATAATTAATTGTTCGTATTAGTACGAACATCTACATTATACTTTATGCGACGTGGTATATAAATTGTTCGTCTTACATCGAACAATATTTACGTGCCATGAAATTTTTTATATATTTTATATATTATATTAAGCGTCCAAGAGCATTTGAAAAGTATTGTAAAAATTCTTTAGAAGAACACATCTAAAGAACTTTGTTTTGATTTATCACTTTCAAATAATGAGTTAATACCATATTCCTGAATTTCTAAACGTTGTTTTAGGTAATGGGAAACAGGATATCTATTAACCAGCTCTTGTGAAATTTCGAGGTACTTTGTCACTGATCCTTTGGAAACGGAAAGAATCAGATTGCCTCCGCATCTGCATTTTCCGGTAAGTGGCATTCTTCTGTATTTTGCACCGCACTTGGTACATCTTACTTTTTGTTTGGAAAATGCTCTGGAATTGCCCATAATATCCGGTAAGAAATGGGATGACAATACTTTTTCCACAACTCCACGTTGATCAACAGCCCTAATGGTCTCCGCAAGGGAAATTTGAGCTTCTACCTTTTCTCTCATGGATGGCAATCTTTTATAAAGACAGACTGTTGGACCCGCATGAATATTTGAGGTGTGGTGTGAGAACATCAATCCTTCATATTGCTCCGGAGTTCCTAAATGTTTTTCAACATTATCGATGTACTCCAAGACTTCAGCAGGCTTATGAGGAGTGTATGTTTCTTCATAAAACTCTACAGGGAATCTTTCGAATATGTCCAGGTTATGTGATTCGTCATCTATCTCTTCAGGGTCAATTCTTGAAGATAAAACTAAAGGAGCATCCATACTTCCTCCTCTAGTGTTTGGTAAATATGATTTTGAAAAGTTTATTAATGCATCCAATAATAACATTACGGCATCTTCGTCACTATCACAGTTCCTACGTTTTGCAGAATGGAAATACGGATGAGCATAACAACCAAGCGCCTTTGTAAATCCAACGATTCTTCCAAGTACTCCTGCAGATGTGTGAGGTGCTAGTCCTGCTACCAAATGTCCAATCAAATCACTTTTTTCTTTGACATTGTAAAATGCATCCATTCCATAGTATCTTGTAAGTTCATCGTCAATGAACTGTGCGGTATGGAGCAGGTATTCGCCGCAATTGTCGGAAATTACAATATCCTGAACTTTAAGTTCAATGATTTGATCTTCATTTTCAATTGGATTTCCGTAGCAGTCCTTGTCATAACCCATCTCAAGCAATTTGTCAACTGTAACTCCAATTTCTTTTGGAATGAAATGTGTCAGCGGCAAATCAGTTGAGTCATGACGAATTGTACCGTCCTTAAATGTGAATACTTCATTTTTAGCTCTCAATATCCCTTTTTCAAGCGGTTCAGGTATTTTTGATTCTGAAATCATACCCATAACCCCTTTAAATTCATCCACTCTTCTCACTTTAACATTGTCTGATGCTTTTTTAAGCATGGATGCAAGAGGGATGCTTTTTTGAGACGGTTTTCCCATTTCAGTTGGAGCTCCGCATTTAGGACAAAGGGAACCGAATGAGCTAATTCCGCATTCCGGATTTGTACATTTTCTTCTGGATATATCAATTTTGATATTTCCTTTTTTAGCAGCTGTTGCAACTAATCTTCTTGTACCTCCATTGTTCCCGATTGGGAATAATCCGTGTGGTGCAGGTCTCATCAATCTTTCTTTTGATTTTTCAGGCCTACCTACACGAGTACCGATATATGCCGGAGCTTTATTCTTAATTTCAACCGGTGAAACTTCATTTATGGCTTCAATGGTACTCTCCTTTTGAGGTAATTTTTTTGATAATGTTACTAAAAGTGCATAAGCATGATCTTTGTCGATGACTATTTTTCCGTCACGGACAGTATGGGGAACACCGATAACCTCCAGTGTTCTTTTCTGGAATGATAAATCAAGTTTAATTCCTTCATCCTGTTTATATGTTGATTTTCCTTTCTCAATCAGGTCAATTAAATTGTTCAAGTCCTGAATAGTCACGTCATTATAGCAATAGGTGTATTTCGGATGAAGAGGTATGTTGTACTTTTTGGATAATGTAAATGCCTCGATGGATGTCAAATACTCATATTCAAGCTTATGTAAATCCAGGTCATTGTTGTCCTTATCGAAGTTTTCACTTCTCATTAATAATTGAATCCACCATTCTTCACACCATCCTGATGGATATAAAGGCTGGTTGTTTCTTAAGAATTCTCCAAACGCAACAAGCATGTCTCCCAGGAATAATATTTCAACAACATCTTTTTTAAGTTCACGTGCTTGGCGAACGGAGTCGATAATCACGACATCTCCGTTTTTGAGTTTGACTGTTGGTCCTTCAATGGAATCAACAGGAACAACACAGTTTCCTTTACCTGGGTATTCAATTTTAAGCTGGGTTCCGACTGCTAAAAATTCAAGCAGAGCCATTGTTGCAGGATGAACGCCCATGGTAGCAAGCCCAGTATTTCTAGACCTGCCGTACCTTAATCTAAATCCTCCCTTTTCAGAAGGATATCCTAGAATTGGTCTTCCTCCGATAATATCCTGAATATATTTTGGTTCACTTACAATATCGGACTCTCCCTCATCCTTTGAGGAATCGTCTTTTTTAGGTTTTGAATATTCGCTGAGCCATTCCCAATCAAGGCCTAATTTTTTAGAGATTTTATGAATCTTTTTTGATTTCTGAATTACTCCCTCAACCATCGCAAGAAGTGCTCCACCACGAATGTTGTTGGTTTCCACACGTTCCAAATCTCTGTGTGACACTTCTACTTGGTCAGTTTGTTCTCCTGAAACTTCCACGGGAATATGATTTGCAGCGAATCTCACTTCTTCTGGTGTTGGTGAGTATTGTAAATTTGTAACTTCTGATTCGTATAATTCAACTTCTTCCACATATCTTTCAATTTCATCGTCAATAGGTTTAAATTCATCAATACCAATAGCCTGTCTGATTTTATCTCCTAAAAGCACAGCTAATGCTGCTGCAGTACCACCTGCACTCCTAATAGGTCCTGCAAAGTAAACTCCAATATACTTTGTTCCATCAAAGTTCTGTTTAATTTTTACTTGAGAGATTCCTTCGAGAGGTGCTGCAACCACTCCTTCTGTAAGAATGGCCAATGCTGTCCTTAAACCTTGGTCGCATCTTTGCTCCTCGTTCCAGTCCGCCTTTTCACCGGTTAGCTCAAACTTGCCTGATGCAATTTCGGCGGCAATTTCAAAAGCAACCTCTTCTCTTGTTATATCTTGTTCTAATTCTTTAATACGTTGAGCCACACCTTCGGGACCTACAAGCCCTTCTACTCTTTCAGCTAAATCCTTTGCAAGAGGAACTTCGGTTGTTGTTTCAACATCTAACCCTTTAGATCTTGCTTCATTAGCTATCTCGTATAGGTGATGGGTTTCAGCTTCTAATCTATCAAAATAATCCATGGTATCGCCACAAGTTACAAAATTAATTTAACATATAATCTATTGATTTTCATAATTTAATAATGTTTGTAATTTTCAGATTCAATCTTGTCATCCGGATTTAAAAATACTTAAATATTCAAAAATTCAAAAATTTTAGTTGTATATTGTAGTTGAATTTTAAATTATTATTGCTATTTTGGTGATATTAATGTCAAACGATAAACCATTAAATGCCATGTATGGGCAAAAAGTGAAATTAGACTTAGATAAAATTAGAAATAGAAATAAA
>NZ_CACXTS010000027.1 GCF_902770715.1 uncultured Methanobrevibacter sp.
GAACAACCACCAAAACAAGAAAAACCACAAAAAATAGAACAACCACCAAAACAAGAAAAACCACAAAAAATAGAACAACCACCAAAACAAGAAAAACCAACCCCTCAAGAAAAAATCAGTGCGGAAGAAGAATACCTAAAAGATTTTACAAATCAAGACACTCAAAAAAAGGCTAAAAAATCCAGATTTGCAAAGTTATTTAATAGAAAAAAGAAAGAAGAGGAAATTAAACAACCAGAACCTCGTAAAATAGAAGAAAACAGCCAAGATATTGATGCTATTCTGGGAGATATTGTCCCAAATTACAGTCAAGAGGTTTCAATTGAATTAAAAGATGTTAATTTATCTTTTCAGGTTTATGAAGATCAAATTGATAATCTCAAAGAGCAGGTCATCAGAACTTTAAAAAGAAATAAAAGCAAAGCTAAAACAGTTCATGTTTTAAAAGACATATCCTTTAAAATTTATCAAGGCGAAAAAGTTGGCGTTATCGGATATAATGCGGCCGGTAAATCAACATTACTTAAGTTGATTGTGGGAAGTTATACGGCTGATTCAGGTACTGTTATTGCCAATGGTAAAATTTCACCATTGCTCACTTTGGGAGCTGGTTTTGACAATAATTTCTCCGGCGCTAAAAACATTTATTTAAATGGTGCTATTTTGGGATATGATAAAGAGTTCATAGAATCAAAATATGATGAAATTGTTGAATTTGCAGACATAGGTGAATCAATTAATTACCCAATCAGGAACTATTCATCAGGTATGAAAGCAAAACTCGGTTTTTCCATTGCAACTATCGTTGACCCAGACATATTGATTATCGATGAAATATTAGGTGTCGGTGACATTAATTTCAAAAGAAAAAGCCGGGACAAAATGAAATCCTTGATGGGTGGTAAAACCACCGTTTTACTCGTTTCACACTCAATTGGTCAAATCAGAGACATCTGTGATAAAGCAATATGGATTGACCAAGGAAGAGTACGTGAAATTGGAGAAGTCAATGAAGTCTGTGATCATTACGAAAAAGATTCCAAAAAAGCTACAAAAGAGCAGCTTAAGAATATTCAATTTAATTAATTGGGGAAGATAATTGAAATATTTTCACCCATCTTTTAATATAAGTTAATACTAAATTATATTATGGAATTAAATAAAAACACAATCGGACAGTTATTTTTTACAATAAGCATCTTGATGTTAATGTACATGCTCATAAATCCATTAACCCAAGTGATTACAAACATTAATGAATTTTTCACATTGACACTTATCAATTTTCCAATAAGTGACATATTGCATATACTTGGTGGAGAAACAAACCCGCCACTATATTTCCTGCTTGTGAAAGGATTAAGCAAGCTAGCAAATGACTTCGCAATTCTGAAAGTGTTTTCCATTATTCCATATGCAATTGTTTTAATTTTATCTACTTTTAAACTCAGAAAAGATTATGGTTGGCTTACTGCGGGATTATTTGCCCTTGCAATAGCTGTAATGAGTGAATTTTTCATAACCTACTCCATTTTAAGGCCTTACAGCTGGGCAATGCTATTCACACTATTGTCATTCATATTCTTCATGGACATCATAACAACTGCAAATAAAACTTCATTCATATTGTTTACATTATTTTCAGTTTTAGCATCATACACTCATTATTATGGGCTAATAACAGCAGTTGTCCTTTATATAATTTTATTGTTCCACATACTGACTCATAATAAAGATAAAATCAAATATTTGGCAATATCTATGATTGCGGGCATTGTGCTTTATGCCCCATGGATACCTACATTGATAAAGCTTCTACAATCCATGAATCCTCTTGGCAATTTGACAACAGATTCAATTATCCAATCCTTTGCTCATTTTGCATACAGCGGAGACACACTTTTCAGCATGATTACACTCATAATTCTTGCAATAGTTCTTTTGATATATCTCAAAGAGAAAGATGAGGATAGAACACTTGTCTTATACGGCATTGCAGCTTACTTTGCAACAGTTTTAGTGATAATTCTAATTTCAATCATTATCAAACCGATTATGTTTACAAAAGGTTTGGTTGTTGCTTCCGCAATCCTCTGGCTTGCAATTTCAATTATGATTGGCAAAATGCAAAATAAGAGAATGCTTCTTATTTCACTGTCCTTTGTCGTCCTGCTTCTTATCAGCGGAATTGGGTCTATGGTAGTGGCAAACGGTGATGCATATCAAAATGGATTGGCACATACTGAGGCATTAGATCAAATCATAGAAGACAACAATTCAACAATCATAATTACAAATCCGGGTCTTGCAATGTATCTTTTGGACTTTGCAGATCAAAGCGACATGTATTGCATTAACCAAGATTACATCTATGGAGAAAACATGAATAGAATTCATGAAATTTTTAACTTTAAGAACATCGACAAGAATGAAATAGCTAACTTCAGCACAAACAACAGCAATAAAAACATTTATCTGGTAAGCTGGGGAAATCCAGATGTCAATGTTGAAATCGAACCTGTTTTCAAAGGAGACATGACCATATCAAAAGTCAACACTACCAATTTGGTCAATGAAGATGATGAATATTACTACTGATAATATTCATTTCATTTTTTTTTTCAATGATTTAATCCATCTTAGCCGATTCCCTCTTTTTAAAAAAATACCATATTTCCTAAAACTTTAATAAAAATATCCAACATATATCTAATCATTAAGGTGAATTTTAATGAGTTTGATAGTAGCGAAATTTGGAGGAACATCTGTAGGGAACGGTGAGAGAATTAAGAAAGCCGCCCAATCAGTTGCAGATGAATATTTTAAAGGCAACCAAATCATCGTTGTGGTTTCAGCAGTCAACAAAACCACTGATGATTTAATCAGCCTTACAAATGATGCTATTACCAACAACCTCACTTACAAGCAGCATGCAGAAATTGTAGGAATGGGTGAAAGAACAAGCGTAAGACTGTTTTCAGCCACATTGGAATCATTGGGCGTCAAATCCACATACATTGACCCCTACTGTGAAGCATGGCCAATCATTACCGATTCCAACTACATGGAAGCCAAAATCGATGTGAAAACTACCGATAGGAAAATCAAGGAATTGAAAACCCTTCTAGACCAAGGAATCGTCCCTGTCGTTTGCGGATTTTTAGGAAAATGCAATGACCAAGTTACCACATTAGGCCGTGGAGGAAGTGACATTACCGCATTTTTAATCGGAGAATGTTTAAATGCCGATGAAGTGATTATCGTGACAGATGTTGACGGAGTCCTGTCAACAGACCCTAGAAAAATCAACGAAGCGGAACTTCTGGAGGACATCACCGTCGGTGAGATGAAAACACTCGCAACCCATGGAGCACAGGTATTGCATCCTAATGCGCTTGACTACAAGCACCCCGACATTGATGCGAAAATCATCAATTTCAAATATGGAGACCTTACAACAAGAGGTACACACATAACCGGCCCTTATGATTATAAGCCAATGGAATTGTTGGAAACCCCAGTTACATCAATAACTGTTGTCGGGAAAGATTTGCTTCACAAAAGCGGAATAATAGCTGATTTGACAAACATGCTGTATGACAACGGCATTCATCTTTACAAATTAAACCCCCACCACAATTCAATCACTACTTTTATCAATAAGGAGGACGGGGATAAAACCTATAAGCTGTTCCACGAGTATGTCATTGAAAATGATTTTTTAAGTTCCATTTCACAAGGCCAGGATACTGCCATGATCAGTATTATTGACCCCGAGAGAGATGAATCTGAAATCAGCAGGATCCTTTCCATAAATCACATTGATGCCGAATTGATCAACATTGCAAAAACAGAAATATTAATCTTCGTTGACTGGGAGCTTGGCGAGAAAGTTTTCAGATTAATTAGCAAATAATTATCTTTTGATATATCGGTACCGCTCAAACCAGCTATATTTTGAAATTAAATTTAATATTTTAAAAAATAAGTAAAAAATAAATTATATAAAATTGGATTACTTTCAATTTAATTAATCATGAAATTAAGAATTCTATAAGTTAAGATAGTGGTCATCAGAAACTTATTCCATCCATTCATTCAAGGTTCATCACCAGAATAATAGAAATGTTGATGGTCGCAACAATTGAATATTGTATAAAAAAATTCGAAGCTACGGCAGTGCAACTTCGAATCCTCATTTTTCACGACTTGTTAATCAGTCACTTAATAATTATTACTTTTCTATAATATAAATTAATTGGTTAACTTAATAAGCAATGAAAAAATCTTATAAAACAATTAATAATATAAAGTAAAAAGTAGAATAAACTTATAAAATTGCTTTAAATTAAAAAATAGATACATTTAACTATTAAAAAATTAAAATAAATAATTAAACCAAAAATTGGATAAAAATATGAAATATAAAAAAAATAATGATAAAAGAAAGATAATACTTTTCAAAATAATCGGCGAAATTTATCTTAAAATGGGATATTATGAAACTTCAAGGGAATATCACGAAAAGATAATCGGAATCTGTGAAAAATACCCCAAAAGCGAAGATATGCTACTTTTAAAAATTGATTCACTAACGAAATTGAAAAAGAAGTACAAAAGCATTGAATGTGCAGGTGAACTATTAAAAATCAACCCATACAATACAAATGCACTTTTAAAATTATCCCAGTATTTGAAATAGCTATAATTTAAAGCCGGTTCCAACAAACTGAGCAACATCACGGCCGATATCATCACTGACATTTACAATGACTATTGAGGATGTCCTGCCGCTTTTACGGCATGTTGCCTCTGCAATCAGTTTTTCTCCTTTCGGAGCGGACAAATAATTGATGCTCACCTGTTGAGCAACGGTTAACTGATGAATCTGATTAGACAAAACGGCAAAAGCAAAGTCAGCCAAAGTGAATATTACTCCACCCATTACGCCACCATAAGCGTTTTTATGATCATCATTCAAAACCAAAGAACAAACAGCCTTATCTTCAGTCAATTCATCAAGTGTTATTCCGGTATCTACCGCAAACTTGTCCTTGTAAAAAAATTCTCTTGCTTCCTCTAATGAGTTAAAATTAGCCATATTATCTACCTACTAATTAATTGTTGTTCATTATTTAATAATGTTTTTGCAGCAGATATCGAATTATTTCATTACTTTTTTGAAAATGAAAAACATTATTTTCGAAAATGACTTTTTAACAATATTCAGCTTAACTTCCGGTGCAAAATCATGATTCACCAAATCCGTTTCAGTCCAATATTTCCTGTCCGCTTCAATAGGGTCTTTTGATAATGCCATAGCTCTCCAAACATTATAAAATAGGACATCACCGAACTTAGGACTATGCAATTTGCCAGATTCAACATCACTCGCAAATTTCTTTGATATCTTATTGATGTTATCCTCATCAATCGAATCCTTTCCCCCGCAGGCATAAGTGATTTTATAGACTTTGTTTATGCCCCAATGCCTTAATGTTTCATCAATATACTTTGCAACGTCCTTTTGCCCCGCACCTGCAGTGGACACGACAACCAATGCCTTTTTAGTGAAGAATTCAGGCCTGTGATATAAGTAAGCAGTATGGTCAAAAAAGTTTTTCAAAAGTGCAGTAACATTCATTGCATATACCGGACTGGCGATTATAATGCCATCAGCCGCTCTGATTTTGTCCATAATCGGTTTGATTTTATCGAAGTGAGGGCATTCGTCTTCACCTTCCATTATGCATTTAAAGCATCCGTTGCATAGCGGAATCCTTTCTTTTATCAATTGAATTTCTTCAAAATTTCCTTTTAAATTTAATTCTGCCTGCTTTACCATTTTCCAAGTGTTCTTTTTTCTTGGAGATCCATTGATTACCACATAATTCATTTTATAACCCCTCAAGCTGCCCTTCCAAAACTTTCTTTTGTCTATATTCAAATTTCTTGTCAAATTCATCAACATCTTCCGGATTAACATCAAATACGTCCGGATTGTGGAATATTCCAATTCCATCTTTCAATTCGGATTCATCAAACAACCTTATCATGAAAAAGGGACATTCCTCCCCCATATCTGTTCCTTCAAGATACAAATCATATTCTGATGCGCTGATAAAACCGAATCTGCGGTAGTAATCTTCATCACCAACAACGAACACAAAGGGAATATCCTCATCTCTAGCCAGATTAAGGGTGTGGTCTATTAATTTTGATCCCAAACCATGATTTTGAAAATCTTCATGAATCGCCAGCGGCCCCAAAACAACGGCACCAATCCTTTCGTCGCCATAATCTATGAACCCCTCCGAATAGCCAATATATCCTATAATCCCATCATTGCTTTCCATAACATATGTCAGATTTTCAAGAAAGCTTTCATCATCCCTTAGATTATGCACAATATAATGTTCAAATGCACCTGGACGATATACATTCCAAAAGGAGTTTCTAACCATGTTTTCAACTTCAAAATAATCATCTTCAGTTTCCAATCTTATTTTAATACTAAAACCTCCTTTTAAATTTTTACTGAATTGAAAATCAGTTTAATGTGATTTTCTGATTTTCTAGACAGTTCTTCAATGAATTTCTCATCATCTTCAGGATAATTGATGATATAATGCTCATACAACAAAAAGAGTCCGAACTTGTAAAAGGACTCCGCCAATTGCCCAGAATCACATTCATTATCTATCAATCCTTTGGATTTCATCAAATCAAATAACACTATCCAACCGTCAATTGCCTGTGAAATTATGCTGTCCTTCATGAAATTCTTCATTTTTTCGTTGTGATAGGATTCAATGAGAATTATCCTTGTAATCTTAGACATCTTTTCATCCTTTAGCTGTGAGGCAAATGCATCCAATCCGGATCTGTAGAAATAATCAAAGCTTATGTCCAGATTTTCACTGGCCTGGCTTACCGGAATATCATTGGACATCATCCGGCCAATATAATAATCAAGTATCGCATCCATAATCGATTCCTTACTCCTGTAATGATTATAGATTGAGCTTTCCTTTATTCCAACTTCCTTTGCAATTTGTCGAATGGACACTCCATCATAGCCATGTTGAGAGAACAAATCTATTGAAACATCAAAAATCTTTTCCTTGTTGTTTGACTTAATGCTCATATTATCATTAACTAACAGTTGTTAGTTAAACTATTGTGACATCCACTATATATAACTAACGATTGTTAGTTTAAAAAAAATAAATAGCCTTACTTAAAACTTTCAAAAGGCAATTTTCCAATTGCAGCAACAGCTGCGAACTAATATCCCTCATCATCAAAGTGTTTTTTGACTTTAAGATAGAAGTCTTCGCTTGTAAAATCAAAATCATTATTGAAAGACTTATAGGCCAGCCCACAATCACGCTCCAAATTAAATCTGAAATCAGGACATTCATCAAAAAATTTATCAAAGCAAATCTTGGAATGTTCGGGGAATGGAACTTCATCAAAAGAAACCTTATCTATTGCCATCTTCATGGCGCATGACAGTACTGTCAACTGCAGAGCGGAAGCATAAGCATCATAATATTCCCCATAATCAAGATTGACATTGAAATAGATCATGAAATTAACCATTACATGTGAAACCCAAATCAGAGAATTCGGCTCGAATTTATCCAACTGCAAATCAGTGAACTTAAAAATCAGGGCCTCCAGGTCACCACCATTATCCTGGCAGAATTCAACAAACTCCTTAAAGGAATAATTAGTCAGATATTTAAGATAAGCCTGCTTGATTTCCTCATCACACGGATACTTAGAAATTTTTTTTAGCTCCTTTCGCATTAAAACTCTTGGATAATTAAACATAAAACACCCATTACATTTCTAATCATATGTTTAGAATTCAATGCATATGAGTTTTTGCCTAAATTCTATCAAAAAAAAAGAAAAAAAAGAAAAAATGGTGTAGATTAGAAAATTCATCTACCTAACAGTAATTTTAACTTTTTTAGAGATTTTAAGGTAGTAAGCATTGCCCTTAAATTTAATGGTTGCTGTGTGTTTGCCTTTTTTGGTTAATTTTTTGATTTTGAAGGTTGTTTTACCTTTGGAATTTGTTTTGGCAGTGTAGGTTTTTCCTTTAACTTTAAGGGTAACTTTCACTTTTTTAACTGCTTTGCCTTTGCTGTTTTTCAAGGTTATTATGTATTTTTTGGTCTTTATGGACTTTTTGAATTTCTTGTTTTTGGCAGTTATTTTTGTTTTTTCCTTCTTGATTGTTATTTTTACGGTTTTGGCCGCTGCATTGTAGTTTTTGCTTGTTAATTTTACGACCATGTTCTTTTTACCTGCTTTTACTGATTTTAATACTTTTGCAGTCAAGGAAACGGTTGCGAGACCCCTGGCATTTGTGACAGCTGATCCGACAGCTTTCCCGCCTAATGTGAAAGTTACTTTTTCACCAGCGACAGCATTACCTTTTGAATCTTTAAGGGTTATTGAGTATTTGCCACCATAATTGATGATGAAACTTGCAACTTTAACGGTTATTTTAACATTTTGCTTGTTAATGACCAAAGTATATGATTCTGTGCAATTGTTGTAATTTGAATCATTATATGATATAACCATTTTATAGCTTCCCACTTTCAAGTTTGGAATTTGAAGTGTTGCAACACCATTAACCACACTGGCATTGTAGGTAACATTGTTAACAACAGTTGATACTTTACCCCGATTAACAGGTTGGCCATCACCATCAACTGCAACATTGATTTTAGCGGTTTTTCCATAAACATTATCCTCAACATCAATTTTAAGGGTTACGTTTTGCTTTTCAATATCCAAAATATAAAAATCGTCATCATCCCTGTAGTTTGAATCATTAGCAGCATATGTTATATTCATTTCATAGCTTCCCACATCCAAATTTGGAATTTGAAGTGTTGCAACACCATTAACTACACTGGCATTGTAGGTAACATTGTTAACAACTGTTGATACAATACCTCCATTTATAGGTTTGTAGTTACTGGTTACATTGACAATGATTTTAGCGGTTTTTCCATAAACAGTATCTTCTGCTCCAATTTCAAAGCTCACACCCAATTTTGTTGATCCATTGCCTGCAATGTCATTTTTTCCATCAGCAGCAGTGTTGTTGTTAAAACTATTTCCAATAGCGAACATTGAACCAGTGTTGTATATTGCTCCACCTGAAGCGGCAGTGTTGTTGGTGAACCTTGAATATCCGATATTTGCATTAGTTCCATTGAAGTATACCGCTCCACCATTTCCGGCTGCATTGTTGTTTATGAATGATGTTAATGTGATGATTCCCTCATTTCCGCTTTCCCAGTAAATTGCTCCACCGTCAACGCTTGCAGTATTATTTATAAAGTGTGAAATTGAAATGTAAAACTCAGTTCCGTTGTTTACATATATTGCTCCAGCAAGTGGTGCACTGTTATTAATAAATCTGGAACCTCTAATGGTACCGTTTTCCTTTTTAACCCAGCCAATTGCACCTGCACTGTCTGTTGCCACATTGTTGGCGAATATGCATTTATCCATAATTCCCGCTATGCTGTCCATATATAAAGCACCATAACGCTTAGCCTTATTGTTAGTGAAATTGGAACGGTCAATAATTCCTTCACTACCTTCGAGATATACTGCTCCTCCATCTTTGGAAGCAGAATTCCTATCAAATGTATTATTGAAAATTATTCCATCTCCACCAGTCCAGTAAATGGCTCCACCTATGCTTGCATTGTTTTTGATAAATTTAGAAGAGCTTACTGAAAAATTGTTTCCTTCATTAACGTAAATGGCTCCGCCAAATGGTGCAGTGTTATTAATGAATTGAGAATTGATAATTGTACCATTTTGTTGTTTAACCCAACCGAGAGCTCCAGAACTGTTAGTGGCCACATTATTAGCGAATATACAATTATCTACAGTTCCATTCACACTGTTTAAATAAACCGCACCATTATAATAAGCCTTATTGTTGGTGAACTTGGAAGCATTAATAAGTCCGTCATCTCCTTTGAAATATACTGCCCCTCCATCATAATCTGCAGAGTTGGCAATGAATTCTGAATTGAAAATTGTAAATTTATCGCCATTGAAATAGACAGCTCCCCCTTGGGAATTATTTCCGATTGCATGATTATTTGAGAAAGTACAGTTAATAATTGCCAAATTGCTATCTTTACAATATACTGCCGCACCCATACCATCTATTTGACCGTTAATGAACTTAATGTTCTGTAATGTAACAGCCTCACCGGCAATATTGAATATTCTTGCATTACCGTTAGCGTTAATGGTAAAGCCGTTTCCGTCAATTGTCAAGCTTTTGTTAATTAAAATACCAGTTTCTTTAAATCCATTTTCAAGAAGATAATCGTTTGGCAATGCTACTGTGGAATTATCCCCTGCCTTGTCAATCCTTTCTTGCAATGCGACAAATGATCCGTTATCCTCTACAAATTTATCTCCAGTTACCTGATTTTCATCAATACTTTTTAAATTATCCCCTGCATCATTCAATTCAAGTTGTGAATCATTTTCACTCGCAGTTAAAGTATCATTCACATCACCAGCGCATACGCCGGCTATGCTGAATAACGCCAAGAGAATTAATGTAAAAATTATTATCTTATTTTTCATAACTTATCTCCATATTCCCATAGGAATTTTTCTACACCTCAAATAAATTGTTAAAAACCATTGGTTTGTAAAAAATATTTGATATGTGTAAAGTTTTATCAAAGACATTATTTATATGTAAGCATAGATAGAAACTGCTCATGATTGTAAAAAAAGGATAGAATAATCATTTAAATTATCTGAATAAAATAAATAAAAAAAGAAGAGTTAAAAAAACTCTTAAACTGAAAAATAAAGCTCTGAAATCACACAATTCCCTGTGCGAGAAAATAGTGAAACCCGCCTAATTTTAAAAAATCAATCCCATTTTTTATAGATGGTTCTTCTAGGACCAATGTCAATTATTTCAACTTCCTTTGTTGATTCATTGATGAAATATATAATTCTATAGTTTCCCACCCTTGTTTTTTTACATTTAGGACATTTCCTACTTTTAAATGAACTTTCTGCTTCTTTATAGGGATCAATTGCTAATTGATAATATTTGCCATGTATTCTATTTATCAATGTTTCATCATCAGCATTTTTATCCATGAATTTTATTGCTCTTTTATCTTCAAAAAGTTCATAGCGGACTTTATAACTATTTGAGGGCATCTAAATCAACTTTTCTGGTGCCCCTATAGTCTCCGTTTTCAAAATGTCTGATTCTTTCATTATAGTAATCTGCATCTTCATCACTTAATTCTTCGAAATACATTCTTTCATACACCTCAATTAATCTAGCTATAATATCATTATATGTTTCGGACTTTAAACCCAAATGAGCTAGTTTTGTGTGAACTTCCTCTGTTACTCGAATAGTTTTCATAGACATAGTGAATCCTCCAGTATATTAAAGTTAATTAGATACATTAATTATATTAGATATATTATTTATATTTATTGTAAATTAATATATTTCACATACACTATGACATCTTACATCCCATCTAAAAGAAATTCTAACTAATAATTAATTTTGAAAAATAATGAAAATTTTGGAAGTGCTACAATGTGCAAAATCATAAGAGTGAATATAAAGTAATCAAGTAAAAAAAAAGAAAAAAAGAAACAAGGAAATCTATACGATTCCTTGTGCGTTCATTGCATCAACTACTTTCTTGAATCCTGCAATGTTTGCTCCAGCAACATAGTTTTTGTCCATGTCATATTCAGCTGCAGCATCTGCAACATTTGCGAAGATAGTTTCCATAATGGTTTGAAGTCTTGAATCAACTTCTTCAAATGTCCAAGATAATCTTTCTGAGTTTTGTGACATTTCTAAAGCGGAAGTAGCTACTCCACCAGCATTTGAAGCTTTACCTGGTGCGAATAAAATGCCGTTTTCTTGTAAGTATTCGGTTGCTTCGATAGTGGTTGGCATGTTAGCTCCTTCAGCAACAGCAAGAACGCCATTTTCAACTAAGATTTTAGCGTCTTCTAATTGCAATTCGTTTTGGGTAGCGCATGGTAAAGCGATATCACATTTAACTGTCCATACGCCTTTTCCTTCGTGGTATTCAGCGCTTTCTCTTGCTTCAGCATATGCAGTTAATCTTTCACGTCTTACTTCTTTAACTTCTTTTAATAACTCAACGTCGATTCCTTCAGGGTCGTAAATCCAACCGGTTGAATCGGAACAGGTTACAGGATTTCCGCCTAATTGTTGAGCTTTTTGAATTGCGTAAGTTGCTACATTACCTGCACCGGACACTACAATGGTTTTACCTGCAATGTCAATGTCATTTGCTTTTAACATTGCATTAGTGAAGTATAATAATCCATATCCAGTAGCTTCAGTTCTTGCAAGGGATCCTCCGAAAGATAATCCTTTACCAGTTAATACTCCTTCGTATAATCCTCTAATTCTTTTGTATTGACCGAATAAGTAACCGATTTCGCGACCACCTACACCGATATCACCTGCAGGTACATCAGTATCAGCTCCGATGTATTTGCATAATTCAGTCATGAAACTTTGACAGAATGCCATGATTTCCCTGTCGGATTTTCCTTTAGGATCAAAGTCAGATCCACCTTTTCCTCCGCCAATTGGAAGACCAGTTAAGGAGTTTTTGAAAATTTGTTCGAAACCTAAGAATTTGATAATACCTACATTTACGGATGGGTGGAAACGTAATCCGCCTTTGTAAGGTCCAATTGCACTGTTGAATTGTACACGGTATCCGGTGTTAACTTGTACTTGTCCATTGTCATCTATCCATGGAACACGGAATTTTAATTGTCTTTCCGGATTGGTTAATCTTTCAAGAAGTGCATTTTTTCTGTATTCTTCTTCGTTTTCTTCAATTACAACCCTCAAGGATTCCAATACTTCGCGTACAGCTTGGTGGAATTCAGGTTCTGAAGGGTTTTGTTCAATAATGGTTTCAATTACTTCATCTACGTATGACAAAAATATTCCTCCAAATAAATATTTAGATTTATGATATCATTAAATTTTCAAAATTTTTTACTGGCTTGCAGTAACATTTAACAATATACTTAATTATATGGACTTTATTATATTTAAATATTTTTCAATATTTAATAAAATAATCGAATATTTTTCAACGAAGTTAAGATTTATCTTATACAAATTATAATTTATTCAAAAAATTATGTTAAATTTAATATTTCTTTTAAGATATTGATTTAAAATGTCTAATCAAAATAATTAATTGATGTACAAAGTCGGAAAATCATTGCCACCATAAAATGCCGAAGAAGTGCAAATCAAAATGTCCAGATTTAAAAGGCTCACACAGCAAAATTTAGAACATAATGCCCAATATTCCAATAAAAATTAAACAAAATTATATGCAAATAAAAAAAGCATATCTCTTTATATACCATTATTTACAAAGTAACTTACAATGTCTATTGAAAATTAAAAATCAGTAGACAAAGACACAAAATTAAGGTTGAAATTAATGATTACCCCAATTACCAAAAGCCAATACGATGATTTGAAAAATAGCTATCTTGCAAAAAACAGATCAATGCATTCATTATATATCGAATTTTACGAAAAGGCAAACATAAATAAAAAAAGCTTTTTTAGCTTAATCAATAGAATCCGTCAGGAAGAGGGATTAAACGAATATTATACAAAAAAAGAAAAAAAGAGAAATAATATTATAGAAAATTTGGACAAGTCTCCAAATCACTATAACTAATTCTTATCCAACATGATACCTTAAAATAGCTGCAATTCCACCGAATGCCCTATAGATTTGAGTACCCTCTTCGGTTTCAGTAGAAACAAACTCGACAGTAGCATTCATTTCTTCAGCTTTTTCAACAAGCTCGTCAACCAAATCTTCAGATGAGTCTTCTTTTAACATTTCATTGCAGTTAGGACATCTTTCTTCAAGATTATCAGCTTGAGCCTGAGTCTTTACTGTAATTTCCTTTTCATAGCCGCAGCCGGAACAGGTAAACTTCTTGCGCATGCTGGTCAAATCTTCAGACAGGATTAAAGTATCCACAGCACCGATAATCAAGTTGTTTCTAACTTCATCTTCACCATAGGATGCAAGGCCTTTCTCTTTAATTAGCTCCTTGATGAATTTCTGGATGATTTTCTTCTCATGCATTACATCAAGATTTTCCAAATCGTCTGCTGATTTGGCAATGACCTCACGAATGCCCTCTTCACCAGTATAAGAAGTATCGACAATAGTTATTACCTTATCCTTAAGTTCATACTGGAGATAATCGCCATCGTAGAAATCTTTCTTGGTGAATCCGGGACCTCCAATGATGATACCCTTCAAATCATCCTTCAAAGGAAGGAAAGCCTCATTCATATGGTCTCCAATACGTTTCAAGAACTGATGAGCAAGATCTTCAATTACACGGTCAAACCTTCTTTGTGATTGACCCCCAGCCTTATGCTTGCCCGGAACTCCACTGGTCAAATGTCCGAGAATTGTTTCCTTCTTACCTTTTAAAGTAGCGTAAGTCGCTTCGTTCCTGTCAATTACTGCAACACCGTAAACGTCACGCTCTTCAATCATGTGCTCCAAAGGCTCTACATAAAATTCGTTATTACACTTATACCAGTAGGTTGTAACAGGTTCAGGCGGTTCAATAATATATTTTTCCATCTTTTCAGTACCGGGACCGCCTTTAGGAATCATTCCCACAAACAATACCAGACCGGTTTCCGGAGGTTGCTTGTACAATTTGATACTTTCTAAAATCACTGCAATAGCAGATTGTACATTTTTTCTTGTCTGTTTACTCTTGATGTTAGCACTTTGACCCATTTCATCTCTCATGTGCTTACCAACATCACTCAACTGTTTAGTAGGTGGAATGTAAACGGAAACAAGCTCTGTACCTCTGCCTCTTTTATTTGCTAATTCCTTTAATGTCTTTTTAAAATCATATAATTCTTTTGATGATACTTCAGCCATGTTATCCCTATAATAATTAAATCAATATAATAGTAATAACTATCTTTTTTTAAATATAAATAATTAATGAAAAAACAGAATAATTTTACAGATTTCAACAAAAAACATAATAAACAAATAAAAGAAATAGATGTTTAATGAAATGGAAAATCGGCAATGTTGAAATTGAAAATCAGGTAGTCTTGGCACCAATGGCTGGAATATGCGACTATGCATTTAGAAGCATAATCAAATCCATGGGATGTGGGCTTATTGAAACAGAAATGGTTTCTGACAAAGCAATAATGTATGAAAATTTCAAGACACAGGAAATGCTGTATATGCAAGATGAAGAAAGGCCCATTTCACAGCAAATCTTTGGATGCGGAACAGAATCATTCAGGATAGCGTCACAATACATTCACGAAAACATGAATCCCGACATAATCGACATCAATATGGGATGTCCCGTAAAGAAGGTTGCCATAAAGTCAAAAGCCGGCAGTGCACTTTTAAAAGACCCTGAAAAAGCTGGAAAAATTGTTGAAACAGTTGTAGATAGCGTTCCAATACCAGTCACCGTCAAAATCAGAAGCGGATGGGATGTGGACCACATCAATGCCGTTGAAATAGCTAAGATAGCCGAAGATGCCGGTGCATCTGCAGTTACCGTCCATCCCCGCACAAGACATCAAAGGTATGACGTTCCCGCAGATTGGTCAATAATCAGGGACGTCAAGGATAGCGTTTCAATTCCTGTGATTGGAAACGGAGACATAAGGACATGCTACGATGCCAAAAGGATGATTGATGAAACCGGCTGTGATGCGATAATGATTGGACGTGCCACCCTTGGAAATCCATGGCTCATAAAGCAATGTGTTGACTATCTGGATTATGGAATCGAACCGGAAAAGATAAGCAACGAGGAGAAAATAGCCATGGCAAAAAAGCATGCAGATATCCTTGAGAGAACAAAGCCTGAAAAATTAGCCGTGTCAAGAATGAGAACACACACAGCCTACTATCTTAAAGGCATGTACAGAAGCGTTGACATAAAGCCCGAACTGTTCCAGAAAAACTCAAAAGAAGAAATATTCAAACTGTTGGATGAATTTTTAGAGTCAATCCAATATTGAATCGCCGAATTTTTCAAACAGCACCAGATCACCATCGGAAATAGTGTTTACCTCAAGCAGGTCCAACTTGGTTATGTCCCTAATTTCATGGGCCAGATGAACGTAGGTGTCTGGATAGTCATTATATCCGAACAGATGCCAGATAATATCGCCATCAAATACCATCTCAAGATACCAGTCATAGCCTTCCAGATCATCAGGGTCCCTTGTATGGGATTTGTTGTGATATTCGCTGAAAATCCACATGTAAACATGATACCTTTCCAGTAAATCCAGAATAAGGTCCTTATCGCTGCTTGAGAGGTCCCTGTCAATATAGCCGTCCACCCTTGACCTTTCAAAATTGACCATCAGCCTTGGCTTTGGAATGTCATAGGGATATGTCTGATAGTGTCCGAATTCGATTGTCCTGAGATTCAATTTGTCTCCTTCAAGATAAACTCCGTCCCTTTTAACGTCAAAGAAGAGAGGAGTTACAATCTGCTTTTGATAATTCAGGTGAAGGACATCGAAGCCTACCAATTCATATAGAATTTTCCCGAATTCCTCCCATTTTTCCGGGAAATTGGTTTTGAAGCTGTACTCTTCAAACTTATCCGTTGAGTAGATTATGACACTGCAGGAATAAATCAGCTCTATCTTTTCAAAATAAGAAAAATCTTCAGATTCGAACCCTTCAAAGAGGTTCAGCTGATTGAATTTATGCAGAAATTCATCCGAAGCCTTGAAATCGAATTTATGAATTTCACTTGTCATCTTCCGACGAAGGTCAACCAGAATATCAATCCAGGAATCATCACAGAGACTGCTTTCAGTTAAAAATTTGTCGCCGCTTCCCCTCTCGGAAATCTTATAATAGGCACTGTTGCTTAAAAAGTCTATTGTGAAACATTCGTAATGCCTATTGAGGCGCTTGAAATTAAATCTCTGTGTGATTTCAATTTTTTCAATCATAAATATCAGCTTAATAAGATTATATATAATATTTTATATTAAAATTTCTAATCATATCCAAATCAAAACAAAAGTTTATAAACAAATTAAGATTAATTATTAAATTAAGTGATAGTATGGTTTATAGAAGATGCCCCCAATGCGGCGCAACAGGTGACGATCAATACGGATTTTGTATTAAATGCGGATGGGAATTTCCAAAAATTGACCCGACTAAGAAACTTTGCCCACTCTGCGGATACGACAACCCTGAGGAAGCAGATTTTTGTGTTAAATGCGGAACCCCGTTAATGTTTGTGAATACCCCGCCAAACAACAGCATAGGCCCTATAGTCATCAAAAAGGAAGTCGTTGGAAAACCTGAATCCGGAACAAGCGGATTTATCAAATGGCTAATCATATTCGGTTACTTATTTTCAATTTTAGGGGGCCTTTTAGGATTAATAATTGCAATCTATCTTGTTACAAGAAAAGATCCGAAAGTCAGGAAACATGGAATCATACAATTAGCCATCTTTGGATTTTATATTGTTATACTTGCAGCATTATTTGCAACAGGAAACCTTCCAGCAGATGCCCTTACAAACTATCAGCAATTAATCCTGGGAAACACCACTCTCCCTTAATGGAAGATACATTACAATAGCCCCATCGCCGTTTTCGTAATATCCCGGAACAATCCTGTCGACCTTGAAGTTGAAGTTTTTGTAAAATTCGACAGCACCCGTATTGTTTTCATTAACTTCCAGATAGATTGTGTCCAGTCTAAGCAGGGACAGAATGGCAATGGCCTTTACAAGAAGTTGGGTTCCGGCGCCCAAACGCCTGTAATTTTTGTCAACAGCGATTGAAATGATGTGGCCCTGAAACTCATACTTTACCCAAAACATCACATAGCCGATAACATAGCCATCCTCTTCGGCCACTAAAAATCCGATTCCCATCTCATATAGCTGTTGAAACATGTTTATTCCATAAGATTGGTCAAATGACATGTTTTCTATTTCAAAAACCCTTTTTACATCTGTTGGAACAAACTTTCGAATAATCATAACAACATTAAATATTAAAAGCAATGTATTTAATAGTTTGGATTAGTAATATTTAATCAGAGGATAAACATGTGGCAAGATTTCACAGAATATTTGTTAAAAGAAGCTGAATCAAATCCGGTGAAAATGGCTGAAGTAGGAGTCGGCAAGTTCGGCAAGGTTGCCGAAGCACTATCAAAAAATGATAACATCACGCTCATCAAAACCGACATCAATCCGGACAATGACGACATAATCAGGGATGACATTAAAAATCCCAATTTAAGCCTATACGAAGACGTGGACATAATCTATTCAATCAGACCTCCAAGCGAACTTCAGCCCCATCTGGTCAATCTTGCTGAAAAGATAGGCTCACAGTTAATTATAAAACCCTTGACCAATGAAGATTTAAATACCGGAAGGGTTAAAATGAAATTAAAAAACTACAAGAAAGCAAGTTTCTACATTTTGAGGTAATTTGATGGAAGACATACTATCCAAATACAACACATCAATCCAGGGCTTAAGCGAAGGCGAAGCCCTTAAAAGACAAAAGGAATATGGTTTAAACAAGCTTGATGAAAAAAAGCAAACACCATTGATTATACTGTTTTTATCACAATTCATTGATATTCTAATCGCCCTGCTGTTGATTGCCGCCATCGCATCCATCGCAATCGGAGACTATATAGATGCCGGAGTAATCATACTTGCCGTTTTGCTCAACACCATCCTCGGATTCATTCAGGAGTACAGATCAAGAAAGGCCGTTGACAGCCTTGAAAGTCTGATGGTGAAAAAGGCAGTCGTCAAAAGGGAAAATGAAATAATTGAAGTCGAAGCCGAAAAATTAACAATTGGAGACATTGTAGTTCTTGAGGAAGGAAACAAGTGCCCTGCTGATTTGGCGCTAATTGAATGTAAAAACTTGAACTGTGATGAGTCAAATCTTACTGGAGAGTCCGAAGCTGTCCTGAAGCAAGTTAACGATAACGTATTCATGGATTCCAATATCATTTCAGGCCATGGGCTTGGAGTAGTTGAAAACATTGGGATGAAAACCGAAATAGGAAAGATTGCCAAGATTGTTCAGGAAGAAGATGAAGAGACCCCACTTGAAGTGAGAGTCGGAAGGCTTGGAAAGACATTATCCGCAATCGCAATCGTCGTTTGTATAATAATTTTTATCTTAGAGCTGCTTCAGGGGGTTGGCCTTGTCGAAACGTTCATGACCGCCGTTTCACTTGCTGTTGCCGCTATTCCAGAGGGGCTTCCTGCCGTCCTGACATTGACACTTGCCCTCGGAATGTCTGAAATGGCATCATCAAACGCAATTGTCAAAAGGCTCCTGTCCGTTGAAACATTGGGCTCATGCACAATCATCTGCAGTGACAAAACCGGGACATTGACTGAAAACAGGATGAGCGTAGTGGACAGTTATTTAACAAATGAAGACAGAACTCTTTTAATATCAAAATTATGTAATAATGCGACCATAAAAAATGATAAAACCATTGGAAATCAAACTGACGGAGCAATATTGAAATTTGCAAAGGATTATGATACCTCGCTTGAAAGGCTTGATGAAATCCCACTTGACAGCAATCGTAAAATGATGACTACGATACATAGACTAGACGATGAAAATAATATTGTCTTATCAAAAGGTGCGCCTGAAATAATTCTAGATAAATGCAAATACATAGATGACAATGGAAGCATAGAAATTATTGAAGCTGAAAGTAAGGAAAAGATATTGAAAAAAATTAACGAAATGAGTGAAAAATCTTTGAGGGTAATCGGATTTGCATACAAGATCAATGATGAAGGTGCGCCTGAAGAGAATCTCATATTTACAGGATTGCTTGGATTGATTGATCCGCCAAAGGAAAATGCCAAACAAGCAGTCACTGATTGTATCAATGCGGGAATTGCCGTTAAGATGATTACAGGAGACCATGAGAAAACAGCACGTGCAATAGCAAAACATCTCGGAATACTTACAACCGGTCAAGTAATAACAGGTGCGGAATTGGAAAGGCTGACCGATGATGAATACCTGGCAATAGCAGATGACATTCAGGTTTATGCAAGAGTAAAGCCCGCTCAAAAAATGAGGATCGTCGAAACATTGAAAAACTTGGGAAACATAGTTGCAATGACCGGTGACGGAGTAAATGATGCTCCTGCTCTTAAAAAAGCTTCAATAGGAGTTGCAATGGGTGACGGAACCGATGTTGCCAAAGAATCAGCGGACATGATTTTGCAGGACAATGACTTTTCAACAATCGTCAAGGCAATAAAGGAAGGGCGTAAAATCTACGACAACATTAAAAGATTCGTGAAATTCCAGGTATCAACAAATGTAGGAGCAATATTAACAATAATAGGAACAACACTGCTCAATTTGCCGCTTCCGTTTAATCCGGCACAATTATTATGGCTTAACATCGTGATGGACGGTCCGCCGGCACAGACATTGGGTATGGAAGGTGCAGAGAAAGACACCATGACCCGTCCGCCTGAAACAGGAGACATCCTTACTAAAAACACCTTGCTTCAGATATTCCTTTTGGGACTTGTGATGGCAATCGGGACAGTCATTGTATTCGGCTGGCAGATATATAGCGGAGCAACAACCAAAAAGGCCATGAGCGTTGCATTTACATTATTTGTAGTTTATCAGCTATTTAACGCATACAACGGAAAATCAAACTCCGACCAGTCAAGCAGATACCTGTATGCAGGAATAATCCTGTCTTTCATACTTCAGTTATTCATATTATACATTCCGCAATTGCAAATCCTATTCAGAACCACAGCAATCGGAATAGTCGAATGGATAGTGATAATAATTGTAGCATCATCCATATTGTTTGCTCAAAAGATAATGAACAAAGTGATAAAATGAAGATCTTCTTATTAGGCGGTACAAAGGATTCGACAAACATCATAGAATTTATTAAAGAGAACTATGAAGCCTACATTTTGACAACAACCACAACTGAATACGGTGCAAAGTTAGCCAGGAAAAGCGGTTCTGATGATACAATAGCCCGTCCGCTTCTAAAGGACGAAATAGCTGAAATAATAACTGCCGACGGCTATGATATTCTGATTGATGCGACACATCCCTTTGCGGAACACATCACACAGACCAGCGCAACAATTGCAAAAGAATTGAAAATGCCCTATATTCGCTTCGAAAGACCTACCACCAACTTTGAAAACATAGATACAGAGTGTATCCATTATGTAAATTCATTTGTCGATGCCGGAAAACTGATAGCAGATGAATTCAAACAGGGAAATGTGCTGCATTTTGCAGGAGCCAACACAATGGAAGATGTGCTGAAAAACGTTTCAGCAGACAGATTCTATCCAAGAATTTTAAAGGTGGAAAGTTCCCTTGAAAAATGTGATGCTCTGGGCATTAATCCTAATCATATTATTCCAATGACAGGTGCTGCAAGCTGCGAAGAAAATGTGGAATTGATTGAAAAGTACGATGCCTGCGTAATGATTACAAAAGAGAGCGGCGAAATAGGCGGAGTAATCGACAAAATAGAAGCTGCTAACGAAAAGAATATTGCAGTAATCATGATTCAAAGACCGCAAATAAAAGAAGTGAATAAAAAAGATATGGTATCTAATCTTGACGAATTAGATGTTAAGTTAAAAAACTTTTTTTAAAAAATAGATTAAGATAAAACGCCGAGACTGGGATTTGAACCCAGGCGAGGATGACCTCACAGGATTTCAAGTCCTGCGCCTTACCAGACTAGACTATCTCGGCATATGAAAAGGAATATTTAGAAAAGGAATCTAAATATTTATCCTTTAAGTTCAATTTCAATACTTACATTATCAGGAACGTTGACTTTCATAACTTGTCTCATAGCACGTTCATCAGCTCCAATACCGATTAAACGTTTGTGAATCCTGAGTTCCCATTTTTCCCAAGAAGCTTTACCTTCTCCATCCGGAGATTTTCTTGTAGGTACAACTAATTTTTTAGTTGGTAATGGAATAGGACCAGATAAGTCAACACCAGTTCTTTCAGCAATTTTTTTAAGTTGATCATCCAAAAAAATAAAAAGAATAAAAGAAAGTAAAAAGTTACTTTCTAGTTATTGTTTACAAACTTATTTTGCTGGGGTAACGTTAAGACATAAACCAGCAGCAACAGTTTGACCCATATCTCTGATAGCAAATCTACCCATTTGTGGGATTTCTTTTGCGTTTTCGAGACACATTGGTTTAGTAGGTTTAATTTTAACAATAGCTGCATTACCGGTTTTTAAGAAGTCAGGGTTTTCTTCAGCAACTTCACCAGTAGCTGGGTTTAATTTTTTAGATAATTCTAAGAAAGTACATGCTACTTGAGAAGTGTGACAGTGGAATACAGGAGTGTATCCAACGGTAATTACACCAGGGTGTTGTAATACAACAACTTGTGCGTCGAATTCTTTAGCTACGGTAGGAGCACTGTCAGTGTGTCCTGCTACGTCTCCTCTTCTGATATCGTTTTTACCTACACCTCTTACGTTGAATCCGATGTTGTCACCAGGTTCAGCGACGTCGAATTGTTCGTGGTGCATTTCGATAGATTTAACTTCTCCGGAAGCTCCAGCAGGTTCAAAGATAACGTTTTCACCTTTTTTCATGATACCGGTTTCAACTCTTCCTACAGGTACGGTTCCTACACCAGTGATGGAGTAAACATCTTGGATAGGGATTCTTAAAGGTAAGTCGATTGGTTTTTCAGGTGGAGTTAATTTATCTAAAGCGTCCATTAAGGAGTCGCCTTTGTACCATGGAGTGTTTTCACTAGCTTCTTTAATGTTGTCCCCTTCAAATGCAGATAATGGGATGAAAGGTACGTTTGCTGGGTTGAAACCAACAGTTTTAATTAAGTTAGCTACTTCTTCTTTTAATTCATTGTATTTGTCTTCAGAGTAGTCTACTAAATCGATTTTGTTAATTGCAACGATTAATTGACCGATACCTAAAGTTCTGGATAAGAACACGTGTTCTTTAGTTTGAGGCATTACACCGTCGTCTGCTGCAACTACTAAAACACCAGCGTCTGCTTGGGAAGCACCGGTGATCATGTTTTTAACGAAGTCTCTGTGTCCAGGACAGTCTACTACAGTGTAGTCGTATTTTTTGGTGGAGAATTTTTGGTGAGCTAAGTCGATAGTTACTCCTCTTTCTCTTTCTTCTCCTAATTTGTCCATAACAAATCTGAATTTGTTTTCTCCGTCGTCTAATTGTTGTTCAGCGATTGCACCAGCTTTTAATAATAAGTGTCCAACTAAAGTGGATTTTCCGTGGTCAACGTGTCCAATAAATGCTAAGTTAAGA
>NZ_CACXTS010000028.1 GCF_902770715.1 uncultured Methanobrevibacter sp.
TTGCCAAATGGACTGGAGACTCAACCTACAATGCAGTAAACAAAACAGCAAAACTAACAATCAAATAAAAAAAGAAAACTTGAATAAAAAACAAAAAAAATTTACATATAATTTTATTATTAGGGATGGGAGGGTTGAACAAAAAAAAAATCCCCCTCCCTTAATTTTTCTTCTTTTTTTATACTTTAACTTAAAATCTTAAAAGTTCATTCCACAATTAAAAAAACACACACATATCAAAAAATCATCACCACTCTTATATCCATCTTTAATTATTGAAAATAGAAGTTTAAATTTTATAAAATCTCAAAAAAAATGAAAAGGAAAAATAGTACACTCAGAAGTATAAAAAAAGCAAGAAGTAGTGAGAAAAAAAAACTTTCATGCCTCCTGATAATACCGTATCAAATGACAAAGATAAAATGATTTCGTATTACCGATTAATTAAATGAAAGAATCGATTCATAATTTGATAGGTTACATATTATAGGTATTACTTTTATGACATCTATCTTCAAAATTTGGCATAGAAAATTCGTTTTTACTGGGGAAAAAAGCTCAATCTGAAGAGATAATTTTTGCCTTAGGATTGATTTCAAGTGTAAAAAAAATAAAGGAGTATCCGATTTAGTATCCAATTAGTATCCATTTTAACCGATTGGATACCATTAAGAGTATCCATTTAGTATCCTATTTTTTAGCCATTGAGAATCCTTTAATTATAAATATAAGTACAGATAATAAATATTAATAATTGGTATTACATATCGATTGGATACTATCGGATACCATAAAAAGAGAGATGAGATACTATGGCAATGATAGAAAAATTACTAAAAACCTATGGGAAAGAAGGCAAAAGATACATATTTTTCGGAAAGAAGGAAAACTTTGAAGATGGAGAAGTAGTAGTAATTCATAAAGAAGATTTCTCCAAATATAAGGAGGAATGTGATAAGTATAAAAATGAGAATGGAGATTTAATCAATAAAGAGGAATTGATTCCATTACATAATCAGATAACTCAGCTTGAAGAGGAGAAATCCATATTGGAGGAGAAAGTGAAATCTCAGCAAAAGGAAATCGATGACTTATCCTCCAAATTGGAATATGCTCAAAGTAGTAGTATGCTTGAGGAGATAAAATCTACAAACGATAAGAGAGTGTCTGATTTAAAAGAAGCTATTGCAAAAAAAGAGAAAGAAGTTCAAGATAATATGGATACCATCGATTCATTAAGACAACAAAAGGAAAATGATCTTAACTCTCTACGAAAAGAAAAAGATGATGAGATTGAAACCTTGAGAAATGAGAAGGAGAATGAAATGTCAATCATCAGAGAAAAGATGGAAAAGGTAGAGAAGGAAAGAGGCAATCTTGAAACTACCTTCGGAATGCTCCTTAGAGATTATCGAAACCTCAGCGATAAAACATTGGTACGATTATTCTACAGAAAGAACGATGACATAAAACAATATGAAGATTACTTAAACAGCAAATCTCTTCAAACAAAAGATACTTATGCTCTACCAATGGAGAAAAAAGAATAAGAGAGTACAATCCATCTACATTAAGCCATTGATTTATACAAGATTAAAACATCAAATAAGGAAAGTATAGACTCTGAATTGTACCTCTTGAAGTGAAAAAACTATTATTAACAGCCTAATCTAAGAAAATCAATTGCTTTCACTATCAATTCCAATTTCTCATCTATTGATTGAAGTTTCTCTATCTGTTGCTCTCTCAATTCGTTTTCCTTTTTCTTTTGCTCATATAAGAAGCCTAAAGAATAGGAAATGCTTTCAATATCCTCTTCAGATGTCATCTAAAAACTCCATTCCTTCAATTTCAAAAGTTTTCATATTGTACCTTATCTTCAGATAGTATTCTCCATTCCATTCAATATCATCAGAGAGGAGAACCTCTTTAGCAATGGAGAAGCCATCTTCAGAAAATCTATCCACATACTCTCTATACTTATAGAAATCCTCTTTTACATTGTCATAGGTTTTATCATAATATTCCTTGAAACTTACAATATCCTTATGAGCATTCGGAGAATGGTCTTTCGTATTCTTAATGTTTTCCTCAAAATACATCTCATCTAAGAAATCAAATTGATCCTCTAATTCCTTTATTAATGAAATGCAATTATTGAAGAGATATTTCACTAAGATTTGAGGATTGATTCTCTCATTCTTAAGATAATCGGAGAAAAGCTCATACTTATTTTTATTGTACTTTAAATCATTCTTAACATATTCGATTAAATCATCCTCCCAATCCAAATCATCAAAATCAAGCTCCTCATTTTCCTTCATATGCTGATTATGATTTGCGATGATGAGCTGATAATCGATATTCTTAATGATTTGGAGGTACATCTCATTAAACAGAAAGAGGAGATGAGAGCAATTCTCAATCAAACTTCTAAGATTATTAAGCATAGACATATATTCAAATTTTAATTTATTGAATAGGATTGAAGAGCAATATCTCCTAATTTTTCAAGCAATGCCATTATGATTCCATTATCAGCATAATATCCTCTTAAACTACTTTGATTAAAGAATATTTCTCTGTACTCTTTTTCTTTTTCAAAGTATTCCAAACATTTATCATTGTTAATCATAGGAGGATTTATTTGAATATGCTCCTCAAGAAAATCTCTGTGATTTTTCTCCATAAACATTTGTACTTGACTATCCTTCAAGCTTCTCAAGGTATTCTCCTTCTCTTTTTCTATTCTACTAATATTATAATTCATTATTTAATTCTCCAATTTTACTCTAAATTCTTTCATATCATATACTAATTTTTGCTTAGGATTATTCGGTTTTAATTGCTCTTTGAAATCAGCAAATCCATCTTCAGAAAGGTTCTCAAAGATAGGAATAGCAATATCAGTATAGTTCTCTTTTATCTTCTTATAATGTTTGAAGGCAAAATCGAACCTATCCAATATTTCCTCATATCCCTCCATCTGAAACTCTTTTATCATATTTGGAGAGAGTACATAACTTTCAAAATCATATCTCTCCAGTATAGGCAAAAGGTTATCAATATCCATTTTACATAAGTAAGCTGAGATATACAAATCCTCTATGATTTTATTGTATCCATCAAGCAAAGGATTATCGTTAAAATCAGTATTGGAATCCACATTCTCAAACACTATTCCTAATACTTCAATTAACATTTTAGAAGTATGAGCAAAATCCAATATGAAATGATTGAGCTTGAGGATAAGAGATGTGATGTATTCGATAGTATTGTATCTATCCATTTCAAAGAATTTTCTGACATAAGCCATTCCTAATCCCTTGTAGAATGCTTGAGATTTGTACACATCTTGAGAAGTGAAAAATTTCCAATATTGAATAAATTTCTCATTTTTTTTCTCAAACTCATCATAGGAGAAATCTCTTTTGATTTCCATATCCAGTATTTCTCCATATTCCTTATCAATGAATAAAATGATTTGCTTATGATTTAGTTTACTCAATATTTCAATCTCAGATTCCTTGATTTCCCTTATCGATGGCTTAGGAGTTATCACTTCAGTTACCTCCTTCATTGTCATTTAATTTCCTGATAGTATCTTCTACTACTTTCATATCCTCAGCTATTTCCTCAGCTGTGGATTTGTTTATACTTCTCTTGATGGATTCCAATTCCTCCAAGACCATATCCATTTGCTCATCTTTTAGTATATTATTGAATGTATTACAGCCATATACGATTGCCTTGAATTGCTGAATCCTTATTTTCTCTTTCTCATTATCTCTGATTTGCCCTCTTTGAATTTTCTTATTCATTTTGAGAATATTATCCGAAAGAATGTTTAGTACCTCTTCTCTACTCATCTTGGATACTACTTCAATTTGCAAATCTGTCTTATTTTTTTTTACTCATAATTTGCCTCCGAAAATCGATTCATTTAATCACTTCTCAAGCCATTCTTACAATATAGATATAAGTGTTACTATCCATTTAATCAATCATTGAAGTAATCTGAACGAACCTTTTCAATATTTTAAAAATATGGGGGGGTATCCTCATTATATCATTGTACATTTTGAACGATTTCTCTCATTTTCTGTTTAACCTCATCATCTGATTTCAAGTTAAATAATTTCCTAATGAAATCAAAATATCCTAACTTCAAGTTACAAGCCTTACAGACAAATACTTTCTCATATACCAATGCTGAAGGATTGTTGTCATTATGGAAAGGACATTTATAGGAATTGTACTTTTTATATTCGTGAGAAGGCTCTCCTAAGAGAAGTTTGCATAAATCTCTCATATCTGAGAAGATGGAATCTCTTTTTACTGAATTATTAGTGTAATATTGATGATTCCTATTTGCATTCTCCAATTTGTTAAGCTCTTCAATCTTCTCCTTTTTCTCCAGTTCAAGCCTTTTGATGTCTTGATTCAGTAAAATAAGAGAATCACTAAAACTCTTAGGAGCAATATACTCCTCCTTCTCAAAGAGCATAGGCTCTCCAGTATTCCTCTTAATCATCTTGAGAAGCTCATCATAAGACAAATCTCTATCAAAAGGAGTAGTGTAAAGCATAGTTCTTTCGTGTTTGCTGTATGGGATTCTCTTAACTCTCTTCAATGAATCAGTAACATTCAAATCCAGAGTATCCAATTCCAATTTATTTTTCAGATGAGAAGTCAGATTCAAACTTATCTCAGAAATATTCTCCAATTGGAGAGGCTCAAAAAAGAAGAGAAGGTGAAAGCCTTTGCTCCCACTAAAGATAGGATAAGGCTTCAAACCTTGATTCTCCATATAGTACATCATCACTTGAAGTTCATTGAAAGGCTTCTCCAATAAATTATCATAGAGAATCAGTTTTCTAAATTCCTTTTGAGATTGCCTTATTGCTGAGATTCGTTCTTTTCCGAATTTATGCAATTTTGCATTCTTAATCTCCTCTTTTAATGCTTTTGCCCTTGTATCCTCAACATCAAAATCAAAAAACAATCTATCGGAATATCGTAAGGAATCATCTCCAGTACGATAATCTTGATAAGTCTTGAAATGAGTTAAACTACTTGCGAGAGTGCCTTGTCCTTTTTTCTGATGTTTGAGCAAAAATCTAAAGAAATAATTCCAATGATTCTCAACATAAGGAATATTTGGATAAGTTAAAACATCAGCATTGTACTTTGCCTTTTTACCAGTAGAGAAAGCTCTATCTCCATAGATACATCTGACATCTCTCCAGTAGTTAGAATCATAATAGATTATATAATACTCCTTCAGAGAAGGAGGATTCTTAATAGTCATAAGAATCAATCCTCCACTAAGTGTAGTTTATATGAGAATCCATCTGATTTTTTAATGATTTTGCCTTCATTAATCATCTTGGATACTGTAGCTTCTATCTGAAGGTTCTTAACTTCAAACTCCTCCGAATTGATGTCAAGATTAAAAACATTTGCAATCTGTTGCTTTAACTCATACATTGTTAAATCGTTGCCTAATTCCAAATAAATAGGAATGACATCATACATTGACATATCAATATAGGAGGATTCTCCTTCATTTGCGTTTTGAGTATTGGTACAGATGGTACTTTCGGAATGTACCAAGAAATCTTTCTCTGTTTGAGCATTGGAGGATTTTCCTTCATTTTCGGAGGTTGGTACAAAATCCTTATTATCTAAGAAAGAAAAAAACTCTACTTTTTTCGTATGTGAAAGCACATCTTCAATGACAATATCCTTATCATCATCTATAGAGAAATCATTAGAGAATTGAGTAGCAAAATCATTAATGAATTTGCACATATCATCATATGATTTGATGTCATCAGCATAACTACTAAAGGAGTGAACAAAATTTTCCTTAGTATTATTTATTAATATTTGTACCAATGAAAGAAAAGATATAAGAATACTCATTTTACTCTCTAAAGGCTTTTTTGCTTGGTACATCTCAAATGTACCAATGTACCAATAACTATTTTTAAGATTAGAGGATTTTCCTTCGTTTTTGCCTTTAGGTATGTAATAAATCCACATACTACGAGGATTATCCTCTCCATCTTTTGAAGGTTCAAACCTATATCGAGCAATCATTCCCATCTCATACAAGTTCTTTGTATTTCGGTCTTTCTGAGGAGTATCCAAATCAAACTTCAAAGTGTTTTTACTACAATCTAATTCTCTTGCAATCCTATCTCTATTCCATAGTTTGCTCTTGAAATCCTCTTTCCAAGCTTGAGAATCATTGCTCATAAATTCCTTATAATCCTTCTCTTGCTTGTCATAAGCCTCTTCAATTGTTAAAATAGGAATATCCAATGCGAGAATGGATTGCTGTCGAGCATTCAAATCGGTAGATTGAAGTTCAATATCCCATCTACTATAAACCTCTGAAATGTCCTCCTCATTGCCTATCACATAATCTATCCCATACATCGAAACGATTTCTCTTTGAGAGAAATTCAAATAAGTAAATGAATCTACAAGATTGTAGAAGGAGGATATATGTCTATTGTTTAAGAATTGCACATTAAAGAATATGCTGTAAGGATTAAACACTTTCACTTCTTTTTCGTTGAGGTATTGGATTGCACATTGATTATACTGATTCAATAATCCAATATACTTATCATCTTGAGATTTGAGCAATACATTCTTTTTGATTTTCTCCTTGACAGATTTCTCCTTCTCCTCATCTTGAAGGATATTGATGTCATAGAGCCTATTGCTTAACTCTGAATCAGAATTTCCCTTTGCATTAGTCAAGATTACAAGGAATTTAGCCTTCAGCTCAATATTTAAAGCCTTTTGCTCATATACTGTATTGAGCTTCTTAACCTTCTTAGAATTGTCTGTCAATCGTTTCAAGATTTCTACTATGCTTGAATTTGTCAAGTCAATATCATCAATGAGAAGGATATTGAAGTCATCATTGAAGTTTTTATGATTATAGAAAATCCATTTAGGAGAAAACTCCTCTATCTCAAAGATATGATGTTGAGGAAAGTTCTTAAATACTGTTTTAATCAAATCGGTTTTCCCTTTTCCAGTTTCTCCACCGATAAAGCTGTGGATAGGTTCTCCGATGTAGATTGATACTCCGACAAGAGTCAATGAAGATACATAATCCTCATCTCCTTCGTGAGTTAAACTTACAGTCCTCTTGATATTATCGTAGATGAGATTTTGCTCTACTAATTTCATTGCCTCTGATTGTATCTCCTTCGGATAATCTGAGAAGGTTAAGCCTAAATCTTCAGAGGTATCTTCAGCTATTTCCTCATCTTCTTTCTCCTCATATGCCTTGAAATTATCGTTTATTTGAGGAAAGTCCTTTATATTCTTTAAATCAATCGCAATATTCTCTAAAGAATCGACAAGATAATCCTTATCGAATGGTACAATACTTTCTCCCTCTTCATTCCTTTTGAATTGAGAATTGATTTTGTTTGCTCCTTTTCCTAAGATTTGATTTCTACTCTTATTGGAGGAGGTTATCGGTTTCTTATCTTCAAATGTTGAGGAGTAGATTAAAAAATCCTTATTATCCTCAAAAGAGCCTATACAATACTCATAGGCATTGAAACCTCTTGATATTCTCAAATAAAACTTTCCAAAATTGGTATGAAGAGGACAGTACAAGGCTGAATCATCGTATCTGTAGCCATTATTCTTATAGGTTTCAGGTACTTTGTAGATGGAGGAATCCTTCAATTCTTTTATCCTTTCCTCTTTCTGAGTTATCTCTTCAGTAGTTTCTTTCACTACCTTTTCCCTTACTTCATTCAATAATGAAGTTTCTTTTCTATTGCTTATCATAACAATCTTTATCAAGTCATACCATACTTTATATAATAGGAAAGACAAAAATAAGATTAATTATAAGTTAATTCTTACTTTCAAGAGCTGATAATTCCATAATCGGCTCTTACATCTCTCTTTTTTCAATAAACTATGGCAAACAAATTATCCCTTACTGTTTTTTATTCTCCTATTGTATTCAATACTAAAGTTCGTATAAAATCTGAACGATTTCCAATCTCATTTTCAATTAAATAAGATGTTATCGCATTCAATTCTTTATTACTTACTTTAAAAGTAATCATATTCTTTTTAACATTGTCTTTATCAAGTTTCTTCATAAAAATCACTTATATTCTATTTTCTAAAGAATAAGTGAAAGCATAGGAGAAAAATAGTTTGATTGCTGTTATGAGAAGCCTCCAAAAGAAAAATAACAGAGCGTAAAAATCATAAATTAACTTGTCTTATATTGAGTATTTTTTGATTTGGCAATTATTATCAAGCAATATCTAGTATAAGCCTATAAGAATCATTAAAAAAAGAAGTAAGCCTAATAAATAGCAACATTTATATATTGACTATTTACATATAATGTATTGTAACTTACTATTTCTTTTTTTATTCTTATGAAAAAATGGTGAATTAATGGATAGAAAAAATGTGATATTATGGTAAGCTATGTTTGAGTAGTTTGTATTTTTCTTAATTTGTGTGGAAGCTTTTTAAGAAAATCACAAACTTTACTCCTATGCTTGAAACCAAACACATTGTTTATCCGATGATTTTTATTAAACTTATTTTTCTGAATTAATCATTACCTCCAAGTAACGAATCTATTATCATCACTTATTCTTAGTAATACTTTCTATTTTTATTGTTATATAAAACTTTTCTTTTTAGTAACCTTTTAAAAATGCTCTTAATTTACAGAGCATACAAAGAATTAGTATTTTCAGATATAAAGCAATATAAAATAAGTTTGAATAAAAATAAAGAAAAATTTAAAAAAAGAGAAGAAAAAAAGAGAGATTAAGAGAGAAAGATTTTCCATACAATTTCTGTGTGCAAAATGCCTATTACACTATGCTTGGAGAGAAGTCATCTACCTATAGGTAGTAGATGAGATTCCACATTACCTCTGTGATTGACTATCCTCATCATCGATGATTTCAGAAAACTCAATTTTATTCACTAATTCTACCAGTCTATCGAATTTCTCAACTTTAGGCTCATTCTCATTTATCATCCTATCCAATATCTGATTTTGTGTTTTCAAGGTTTCGTTTTCGTGCTGAAGGAGAAGGAGGATTTCAGTTATCTTCATAATATCCACATTTAATTTATCGTTGAGATGTTCAAGCTCTTTAACTCTTTCCTCTAAGGATTGCTCCTCATCAATTGGAGCATTCAAGTTCTCAAACTCCTCTTTCAGCTCTTCATTTGTGGATTTGTCAATTGTTGCCTTGAAGTCATCTTCAGATATGAGGCTTATATGCTGAATCTTAAAATCCATATCATTATCAAAATACCATTCATAAACAAAGTATCTGTAATCATCATCATAAGAATAGTAACCGATTCCCATATGGCATTTTCTATTTGAAGGAGATTTGTATATTCCATCAATGAAATCATCAAGGAAATTATTCACTTTAAATTGAACGATAGTGTAATGAGCATTACTTATCTCCAATGATTCCTCAAAGAAAAACTCAAACTCATCTAAAGCAATTATCGAAGCCTTGAGCTTCTTATGAGTAAAGTAATCCATACGATAAGCCTTGTACAAATCTTCTATGGAAATGACTACAGATTCATTGAGATATTGGTACTCTTTTAATTCCATAAACCTATCAGCATTTGTACTCAAGTCATTCCTATTGATAGAATAAACATCTCTACTGGCAAAATGCTTACAGTCAATGAAATCTTCAAGTTTATCGTAGTCTTGATATATAGGAAATACACCTATTACATCGATATTGAAGTATTTTCTCTCCAAACATTGAGTATTGAGCAAATCCAAGATTATATGATTCATTGCTTGATTGAAGGAGATATTCGGATAGGTTCTTTCAAGGTAATCATCAAAATCAGCTTTAACCTCTTTAGATAAACCGAATGATAATCCACTTCGGAGCAATGGCTTTACTTTTCTCTCCTTGTAGTAATGATTTCTATCCTTTTCGTTCATTTTAGTTTTCTCCTTCTATGGATTCAAGCATATCCTCTCTGCTTTCGATTTCGGTTTCTAATAATTTTAGTTTCTTTTTTATCAAATCATTCTTTAACAATCCATATAATCCGAGAAGGAAAACCATATAAACAACGAAATCCTCATCTACTTCGATTGATACTTTGCCCTCCTCATCTTTAGGCAATGATTCAATCCTTTCGATAATCTCTTCAAGATCCTCATCAGAAAGTTTCTTATCTAAAATAGTGTTTGCCAATTCCTCAAATTCCTCTCCAGTCAATCCACTATCGACAAGTTTATATTCAGCATTTGCCTCCTTTTTCTCAAGCTCAGCTATCTCCAAGTCAAGCTTCTTAATCTCATAATTTATATTTGCCAGTTCAAGCTCAATTTCAGCTCTTTTCTTATCCTCAAATTTACTAAGGTTAAACATACTTTCTCATCTCTCTCATTTTCTATTAGTTATAATTCAATATGTTAGTAATTTAATAAAATCTTTAGTGTATATGAAAATCCATATGTTTTTTGCACATTTTTGCACATTTTCTAATGCTTTCCCATTGTCTGAGGAATATCGTATACAAAATCATGTCATCAAAATTAACTTTCATCAGAGGAGAGATATATCGATTTAAGACAAAAAATGTCATTCAAATCCCATTTTAAACCATTAAAAAAAGTCAATTCATTAAATAAAGCAATAACATAATAATAATAATAATAATAATAATAATAATAATAATAATAATAAATGAATATAATAATAATAATAATAAATTTTCATACATTATTTGTATGACGAGTACGAATATAGTATTTGAATTTGTCATACATTCATACGATGACAGTATGACAAAAATTTATCCTATACTTTTTGTTGTCATACATTTTTTGTATGAAAAATTATTTCCTCAATTTCTCAAAGTCAATATACTTAGATAAATACTCTTTTCTTTCCTCATCTGATAATTTAGGAATATGAGGAGCATTAAAAGTAGCATTGATAAACTCTTGATGGTCTTTTACAAAATTATCCACTATTTTCTCATTTGATACTCTATCAGAGATATATAAGCCTCTTTTATTGAAAATAGCATTCTGTACAATATTTATAGCTTCTCTAAGTTCAGGATTTTTGATTTCATTAACCTTATCAGAATCTCCCTCAAGTTCATATTTTAACTCTTCAAGATGACTTTTTATCATATCTTTTTCTGAAAATAGTTTGTTAAGTTCATAATCCACTTGGAGTAATCTATTTTTGTAGTAATGATATTCAATGATTTTCTCATATTTTTCAATATCAGCATAAGCCTCATCAATTGCTGTTTCTACCAATCTACGATTCTTAATTTTTAGTTTACTCTTCTTAATTTTGTGTATATCGGAAATCCTTGTGGAAAATCGATAATTATCCTCATCTACCATTTTAAATCCTCTCTTTAAGAATGTTTCAAAATGATTAAACTATGTCATACATTTTTTGTATGAATTTTTCATACATTTTTTGTATGACAAATAGGAAATTATTGACTTAAAAATAGTTTGTTTGAAGTATACTCCAATTTATAGTAACATATAAATAATACCATATTACAAAAATAATATTAAGTATACTTATTGTGATGGGATATGTCCAGTATCCCTCACTACTTTCTATCTATTTTTTCAATAATTTTTTAATCATAATTTCATTCTACTAATTTTGTTTGATTGTCATTCCTTTCAAGATACTCTTCTATTGCTTGATTCATAATTTCAGCTTGAGTTCTCCTTTCTTTTACAGCTTGTAGTCTTAGTTTATCGTACAAATCTAATTTTATTTTGAAACTTGTCTGAGTAGTATCGACAGATACCATAGTTATAACCTCCATAATTAATAACTATATAACTACATAGATAGTTATGTAATACCTTATATATAAATAGGTATGTTTGCTATCTGAAGGAAATGATATAAAGGAGGAGGCACATACTTTCCCTTATAGGCATTAGTGGAGGAGAAATGTGCTGTTTTTAATAAACCTTTGCAAACATTGAACGAATACTCTCTTTACAGACAGTACGAAAAAATCCTTCTCTACTAATGCCAGTATGCTATTTTTTTTTTCTCAGAGATTCTCATTTTGCAATTTTCCAATTTTGAAAAGTTCTGGAAAGTTCTGGAATCATTTCACTAAGTCAGATATTGCAATCGATGTATTATAATTTTTTTCAAAAAACGCATTAAAAAACGCATTAACTTTAGCAAAATCATATCATCATTTATTCAGCTGATTTTCATTATCGAATACTATGAGAAAGGCATTGAAATAATAGAAGTTATCAGTAACACTATCCATTTAGAAGAGGCTCTAATCCAATATTCTCTTCAATGATAATTCTTTCAATAAAAAAACTTCAATAATGTAGTTCAATCAATGCAAATATCTAAAGATTATATAATTTTATTAAAATAAGGATATGTACTGCCTTTATCAAGTTAAATAAGCACAATCCTTTCTTTATTCCTCATTTGCAGCGATAACAATCGTTATATAATCTATGATATAATTGATGTCTATACTGGAAATCATCACTGAAAACCACTGAAAACCAAAATATAATTTATGGTATGAATGAGGTCTTATACCTTCAAAGATAAGACAACTTGAGGAAAATCACTAAAGATAAGAATCATTATGTAGATTCGATAAATTGAAAAAGGAAAAGAAAATAATATGCTCCATCAAATACGATAACTGATTGATTTAGCTGAAGAGTTACTCCATAGATGAGAGTATTTCATTCAAGCATTGGAGAAAAAGGATACCTCAACATCTACCTCTCCAAACTATCCAAACTCAACATACTAAAAAAAGCTCTGAAAATCACATTCTCAAGCCTCCTCTCTTTTGCTCTTGGATTCATTGTGCCTTGATAAAATCAATGAAATAGTAATATTGTATATGGATTTTTCAGAAAAATCATCACATTACATCACTTTTCATATCAAGTTTCGATTAAATTTTATCACTTTTTATCACATCTTATTTTTTTCATATCAAGTTTTCATTAAAAATAGTCATCTTTAGTCATCTTTCAGATTTGGATAATGCTTTTTTTAGTATGCAAAATGTGTATATATTATCAATGTTTGAAGGATTTTCTATGTATCTGAGAGAAGCTTATTGCTGATTTGCTTTGTCATATGCTATTCCATCATCAATAATTATAAGAGGAAGACATATAAAATTGAAAAATGCTCCAAACTATTTATAGCCATACCTTGAATCTGAAAAAAAAGAATCTAGGAACTTAACCTATGGTTAAATTGATGAAATGGTTACCTAAAGTTCCATTAAGTTCTAGTAAAAATAGTGATTTACAGTCATCAACTGTCATTAACTGTCATATAGTTAAAATGGGAAAATACTCCCATAAACTCCCATCAATAGCTATGCTATACTTTTTTTAGTATGTTAAGTTTAGATACTTTAGATACATAGTGATCATGTATTGTTTAAATTGAATGAATGGTGTATTATTCTTTAGTTTCAATGACTTCAACATCTTTAGCTTGACTATCTACTAATAATCTTGAATCATCGATAATTCTTTTATGTTTATTCCTAATCACATCTATTCCTAAGCTATTAAGCTTGGTTAAAGTGTTATTGAATCTGATTCTATCAATATTCTTATCTTCTTTGAGTTCATCAAGCTTATCTTCAAGTTCCTTTATTCTTGTTTGATAGTGTTCGATTTCCTTATCGTGTGTGATTGCTAAGTATTGGATTGCTTTCCTATGTTCAACTTCTTGCTTTTTTTTTACTTCTGGGTGTACTATTTTTCCTTTTGTGCCTCTGAAGAGATTATCCTTAGGAAGTTGGTTTTGCAGAACTCTTCTGTTTTTTGGGATGACAAGGATAATCTCTACCCACTCTCTACTCCACAAAAAGTTTTTATAATTTGAAACTAAATTATTTATTACAGGGCTAATCCTTTACTAAACCTTACTCAATTACATATCACCCCCTTTTACATATGTTTTTTTTGGAATGAGGATTAGTCCTACTTCTAATATTTCTATCAAATTTTTTTCATAATCATCATTTTTTTATAAAGATTTAATATTACTTTTTTATAAAAATAATAACGTTATTGAAATATAATTTATATTGTTATTATAATGATGGTGGGTAAATTGTCAGAGGTTAAACTTCCAAAGGATTTAGATAATAAAACTAATTTTGTATATACGGAACTACAAGAGAGCATTAAAATAGGTTCCAAACTGTCTGTTAAAAGAATAAAATGGATTACTGACAGAATCAAGGAGCTGAAAAAAAGAAATAAAAATGTTGCAAAGAGAATTGAAAAATGAAACACAGCACTCATTACGGTCAAAGATTAACAATGAAATAAGAAATAGGAGAATTGAAATAAGAGACTTAAAAGAAGAATTAGAGCAGGTGGTATGTTGATGGAAAATAAGTTAAATGGAGAAAGTTTTGATATTGTTGAATACAATATTTCCAAGCTAAAAGAGCTGTTTCCAGAAATTGTAACTGGTGATAACGAAGTGGATATAGCAGCGTTAATTGATATTTTTAAAAAGAATGGTGATGGAACTGTTGATGATTCAGAAGAACACTATCAGTTTAATTGGTGGGGAAAAAAGAAATCTAAAAGAAAAGCAAAAGAAACCACTACTAAGACTTTGAGACCAGTTAAGAAAGACAGTAAGAATTGGGACACAACTCAAAATATTTACATTGAAGGAGACAATTTAGATGCTTTAAAAATACTTTTAAAATCATATACGAATAAAATAAAAATGATTTACATAGATCCTCCTTATAACACAGGAAAAGACTTTGTTTATAAAGATAATCTTACTCAAACAATACAAGAACACCTTGAAAGTACAGAACAGCTATCTGAAGAAGGATTTTTATTTGAAAATACTAAAACAAATGGAAAATATCATTCTAATTGGTTGAATATGATTTATCCTCGTTTAAGATTAGCTAGAAATCTGCTTTCTGAAAATGGATGTATTTTAATAAGTATTGATGATAATGAAAATGTAGATTTAAAGAAAATTTGTGATGAAATATTTGGCGAAGAAAATTTTGTTTCTCAATTAATTTGGAAAAGCAAAACAGGAGGTGCAAATGATAGTAAATTTGTTGCAATAGATCATGAATACATTTTAGTATATGCTAAAAGAATTGATAAATTTGAAGTAAATAGTTTACCATATACTGATGAATTGTTAAGATTATATAATTCAAAAGATGAATATTTTGAAACTAGAGATCCATACCGTCCAATGTTATTAATGCAAAAAGGTTTATCCTTCTCAAAAAGCCTTACATATCCTATAGAAGCACCAGATGGAACTATTTTATATCCTGATGAAGGAGGTGCAATCTGGAGATGGAGCGAACCTGTTCTAAAAAAGAGAATTGAAGAAGGATATGTGGAATTTGTAAAAAAAGGCAATGAATGGAAAATTTACACCAAACAGTATCTAAATGTGGATTATGATGGAAATAAAATTAACAGAGGAAAATTGTTACGTTCTGTAATTTCAGATATTGATGGCAGGAAAGGCATTAAAGATATTCAAAAATTATTTGATGAAAAAGTATTCACAAATCCTAAACCTACAGATTTGATTAAATTATTTATTTCGGTTTTTTCAAATAAAAATGATTTGATTATGGATTTCTTTTCAGGTTCTGCAACTACTGCACAAGCTATGTTCAAGGTTAATGAAGATGAAAATTCAAATCGCAATTTTATTTTAATTCAAATCCCTGAATTGATTCTTTCAGATAAAGATATTTTAGACTTAAAAAAATATCTGTGAAATAGGTAAAGAAAGGATTAGGAGAGCAGGAGATAAGATTGTAGAGGAATCAGGTAATTCAGACTTGGATATTGGTTTTAAAGTGTTTAGAATCGATGAATCCAATTTCATTCCTTGGAATTCTAATTTAACTGTAGAAAATATTGAACAAGCTATTTTATCAACAGGCAATAATCTTGTTGACGGAAGGTCTGAACTTGATTTAGTTTATGAATTATTGCTCAAACACTTAAAAATGGATTTAAATTGCATAATTGAAGAAACAACAGTTAATAATAATAAGATATATATTATAGACAATGGTTATGCTCTAATATGCCTCGAAAATAATATTGATATTTCAATAGCTGATGAGTTAGTTAAACTTAAAGAAGATTTGATGACAGAAGTGTGTCAAGTGATATTGAAAGATGAATCATTAGACGACACTACCTCTATCAACATTTATGAAACATTGAATAATAATGACATGGAGTTTTACACAATATAAGGAGGCATAATATGGAAATAAAGTTTAAGGATAAATTACAGTATCAGGCTGACGCAATCAATTCTGTAGTAAATTTATTTGAAGGCCAATCTATATTATCATCGAACGTTTCTATTATGAGTGAAGATGTGATTGATGATCAGATATTGATTACTCCAATTGAAGGAAAAGGAAACATATTTAATTTAAGTCCTCAAGATATTGAAGAGAATTTATTAAAAGTTCAAGCAGAAAACGGTTTACCTCTCAATGAAAAATTGGAATCTTATGATTTTACAGTGGAGATGGAAACAGGTACTGGAAAAACTTATGTTTATTTGAGAACTATACTAGAATTAAATATACATTATGGTTTTTCTAAGTTTGTAATTGTTGTTCCTAGTCTAGCGATTAAAGAAGGCGTAAAGAAAACTATAGACATCACTAGAGAGCACTTTGCAAAACTATATAATAACATAAATTATAATGACTTTATATTTGACTCTAGCAATATGAAAGATTTGGAGACATTTATGGAAGATGATAATATTCAAATAATGATTATTACCATACATGCATTCAATAAAGAAAAGAATAAGATTAATCAGATTACAGAAAAAGGTATAATACCTATGAATTATATTACTAGAACTAGACCTATTGTAATTATCGATGAACCTCAATCTGTTTTAGGTGGAAAAAGTGGAAAAGGAAAAGAAGCAGTAAAGACTTTAAATCCTTTATTTACATTGCAATATTCTGCAACTCCTAAAGACGCAGAAAATATAGTGTATCAATTGAATGCTGTTGACGCTTACAACAAAAATTTAGTCAAGAAAATTGAAGTTAATGCATTTATTGAAGCAGATTACCAAGGAAAGCCATTTATAAAGTTAAACAAGACTAAAATGAATAATAAAGGTAAGCGTACTGCTGACATAACTCTCGTAAAAAAATCGTCTACAGGTTTAAACACAATAGTAAAAAAATGTTAAGATTGGAGATATTTTAGGTGTAAGTAAAATCTCTAATAATGACATATATGATGGTTTTCAGGTAGAGGATATTGTTGTTAGAGAAGACAATGAAGAAATTATATTCACTAACGGTCAAAGAGTCAAGAAAGGCCAATCCATTAATGACATAAATCAGGAAGGAGTTAGAAAAGCACAGATTGAAGAAACAATCCATGAACATCTGGATAAGGAGTTAAAACTTTCTAAGAAAAACATTAAAGTCTTAAGCCTATTCTTTATAGATGAGGTTGCAAACTATAGAAAATATGATGATGATGTTCATAAAGGGAATTATGCACTTTGGTTTGAAAAAGCTTATAAAGACATAATTGCTGAAGACAAGTATAAAAAATTGCCTAAGCATATTTTAAGTTTATCTCCAGAAGAGGTTCATGATGGTTATTTCTCTAAAGATGGTAAAAAATTAATCAACACTAGCGGTGAAACTGCAAAAGACGTAAGCACTTATGAAAGAATAATGAAGGATAAGGAAAGATTATTGGATCCTAAGGATAATTTGAGATTTATCTTCTCTCATTCCGCATTAAAGGAGGGTTGGGATAACCCTAATGTGTTCCAGATTTGTACTTTCATTGAGAATAAAGGAGACATACCTAAACGGCAGAAAATTGGTCGAGGATTGAGGTTGTGTGTTGATGGTGAAGGTAATAGAGTCGATGAAGCTTATGGTGATGGTGAAGAGTTTAAGAACATCAATAAATTGACTGTATTTGCGAATGAAAGTTTTGAAAACTTTGCAAAAGGTCTTCAAGATGAAATGAAGCAGGCAGGCATTGAATTTAATGTTCTTAAAGTAAAAGATTTTAAAGGCCTCACTTATGTTACTTCTGATGGTGAATTCAAGAAGTTAAATGGTTTTGACTCTGAGAAAATTTGGAGGTCATTGCGCCAACAAGGTTTAATTAGTTCCAAAGGAGTAATCAGCAAGAAATGGGACAAAGCAGTAATTGAAGGCACTGTTGAGATTCCGGAAGAATTTGAGGAAGGCAGGGCTAAAATTATCGGAATTGTTTCTGGAAAACGTACTAGTAGCATAATTAAGAACAAAAAGGATAGAGTTACTATTAAGTTATATGATGATAAAATTAATTCTGTCAGTTTTGATAATTTGTGGGATAAGATAAAATACAAATCAAGATATTCTGTCCATTTTGATACTGAAGAATTGATTGAAGCGTGTGTTAAGGGCATGAACCGTTCATTGAAATATATTCAAAAAGCCAGTGTTGACCATGTTAAGGTTGATATGACCATGAAAAATTCTATTAGTGGTATTGCGAGATATAATCGTAAGCATTTCATTGACATAAACAATAATGAAATACCTAACATCGTTAAAAACTTGCAAGAACACACTCATTTAACCAGAGAAACAATAATAGAAATCTTGCTTAGGAGCAATGAAAGGAACAATACTCTAGAAAAATTACTAATCAATCCTACAGAATACTTTATCAGAACTCTTGAAGTTATTCAAGAGAATTTAAGTCATTTGATTGTTGAGACTATTGAATATCATAAGTTAGATGAAAGCAAAGATTTTGACAAGACAATATTCAAGGAATCCTTTGATGATTGGGTTGAAGATGGCGATTTTATCAAAAGTAACTTAGTATTCTCCACCAAGTCCATTTATAAATATGTTAAATGTGATTCCAATAAAGAGATTGGCTTTGCTCAGGATTTGGAAGACTTGGATGGCATTGAATTATTTGTTAAATTGCCAAGAAAGTTCACTATCAAGACTCCTCTTGGAGAATACAATCCTGATTGGGCAATTACTGTAAATGTTGATGGCAAAAAGGAAACATATTATGTTATTGAAACTAAAGGTTCAACCAAGCTGAAAGATTTAAGAGGTAAGGAGAAGGATAGAATCTGTTGTGCTTATAAACACTTTGATTTAGTTCCAGATGTGGACTATGATTATGTAGTGGAGTATAATGATTTTAAAGATAGATTTATTTATGAAAATTAGAAGATTTTAATATCTTCTAATTTTACTTGTTTTTAAAGTTTAAATTTATATCTGTCCTATAGCTATTCAATTCCTATTAGGATATTAACTTTATTTTGCAAAACAACAAACTATTTCTATGGACGATGAAACTTTAATCCTAATTACATATATGAAAAAATGCACCAGCCAGAGAAATGGTGCTAAAGTCATTTGAATGCGAGGACTTTCTAAGGCCAATTGAAATTTCACGGAAAACAGGTCTTCACCCAAACAATGTAAGCAAGAAACTGAAGGACCTTAGGGAGCATTAACTTGTCTATATCATAAATCCAGACTATCATGTTCCTAAACTGTACAGGCTTACCGAAAAGGTAAAAATAGGCTTCAATTCTTGTAGAAAATCAACTGTTTTTTTTTCAACAAAATCCAGTTTATTTATGGATACATGTACATGCTTTCATGGTTTTGCACCACTTTTGCATTTTTTAAATATTAGTTCGCATATATTAAAATTAACGATTATATTATTTTGACAATTGCAAAAATTTTTAAAATTTTTGTTATATTGGGTCAGAATAAGGATAATAATTAATTATTATCAGCAAATGTTGTTAATTTTAATTAGCTTTGTAGGTAATGATAGTTATATGATAGCTATGTTATAGATAAATGATAGCAATATGATAAATATCAGATAAGTAACTGATAGCAATAATATAGATATTAAATTGATATTGATAGGAATATAGAAAGCAAGATTTATGACTTGATATATTACAGTAAATTTAAACTTACAAAAAATTGTTAAATCATCATATTATCTCAAAGAAGACAAATAAAATTGAAAAATACACCAAACTATTTACACCAATACCACCAAGCCAAACAAAAAATTACTCGGTACTTAACTTGCATTTGATTGCTTGATGGTTTCTTTGGTGGCTTTTATTCCAGTAATATATCATCATTGATTATCTTGCTTAATTTGGCAATGTTATCATCTATGATCCTTTTATCATCAATCTTTGGTGGTGAAAATTATATGAAAATTACTAACATTTTTTACATTTAAAAAAAGGGGTTAATATTCTACATTATGACTAACATTTTTTTAGTTTTTTTAGTCTATAAAAAAAGGATCTTCTTCATGCATATACAAGTATATTTTTATACCCTTTTTTCAAGTTTTTCAAGTTTAAAAAAAGAGCTACTATTTTATTAGTACCTTTTGAAGCTCTTAGAATCCCCTGTTTTTCCTTGAAGGAATGATTAATAATTATGATACTTATGTTATGAAGTGTTAATTTAATTAATCACTTCTTGCATTATATTAATTGTCTGTGCTAAAATGGTTTATCTTTGCCTCGTTATAATATTTTATGCTATTTGAGTAAAAAATGCAAAAGATATATATAGTACAAACATACACAATAATATAGAGAACATACAAAAAAACATATATGTTTTTGTATTTACTCTATGAAAAAAGCAAATTCTAAATTTTCTGGGTAGTAAATACTTTGGGAATAGATCTAAATCATATCATCCATGAGATTGAAATATATTTCACCCCTATTTTTAGTATTTACTACCTTAACCTCATCTATTTCCGTATTCGCCTCTTCTTTTCACTTCTTTTTACTAATACTGTATTACCTGTGTTTTATTAGTGTTTTCAAGCTATTATAATCGTTTATTTTTACACTTGAAATAGAACGAGAACTTGATTTTTACTCAATTTTCTTATCTTCAATATGTTTGTAAATACTATTTTTGACTACTCATTTTAATGCAAGATGTAAGCATTATAATACAACAACATGTTACTACCTATTTTAATTAATCGTTCCTTCAATTAAAATAAAAGGGAAATCAAAGATGATGGTGGGATCCTTTTTATATATATATTAAAAAAACTTAAAAATCACCATTTTGGAGTTTTTGGGCATATTAAAAAAGGAAGTCACATTTTTCACATACATAAAAAGGTGAAGACATTTCGGATATATTATAAAAGGAAGTCCCTGCTAATTAATATGCAGAGTATAATCACCATTTCGGACATTTCGGATATATTACACAATGAATTGCACAAATAAGGGATCAGTAGTTACTGCTGCATATAGTTTTGCTTGATCACCGTCATCTTGGGAATAAGGTACTTGGCTTGTTTCCATACCATTGTTGTCGTAGTAGTGTATTCCATGATATCATCAGTGTCAAGTTCAGCTGCTATCACATATCCTTTTTTTTGATACTTGCTGTTCCGTATTTTGCTTCAAAATTAATAGTTTTCATATATTATTCCTCCTTTTTTATATATATGTCAAAAATGTAAAAATTATTAACAAAAAATTTTCTTCGTTATACAATAGTTTTTACGAAACTTTCTCTATATTCTCTTTATTATTTATCATTCTTTACTCCTAACAAGTAAGCAAAAAAGAATAAATCATTGATTAAAAAGAGTATGACTTCCCAAAGTGTTTAAATAATGGGTCATTGGTTTAATTTCAAAAAGAGATATTTTTATATAAAATGGTTTATAAAAATAGTATTAACTTGCAGAAATGCAGAATGCCCTTTTAACTGCAAATTTGCAAATACTGAAAAATGGAGAGACTATTTTTATAATTGGAGGTATTATCTCTTTACACATAACAACCCTTTACTAAACCTTTAAAGGATTTTAACTCCTTATTACGTTTAATTTAGCTCATTAAACAATAGTTTTTACGAAACAGAAAAACACAAGAGTTATTAGAAAAAAGAATTTAATGAAAGTTTAGCAACATTAACTCCATTAAAAAAAAAAAAAATGAAATACAAGAAAAAGAAGATAAAAATCGACCAATTAGTATATGAATTATATGATCTAAATAGAAGAAGAAAATAAGCATTATTGAAAA
>NZ_CACXTS010000029.1 GCF_902770715.1 uncultured Methanobrevibacter sp.
TGTAGTTTCTTCTGCAATGCTAAAATTGCCTCTTTGGTTGAATAATAATCTATTTCATGATATTTCAACAAAGTTTGGTCAATGGCAGATAAACTAGATGTCTTGTAAGTATACATTGATTCAAATGATAAACTGTTCTCGTAATATTGCTTGAATTTTAATTTCCAAATACTTGATTTCTCAAGTGTTTGCTTTTTATTTTTAATTCTAACAACATATTTTCCATTAGGAATATCCATAGCATCTGTTACAACTGTTACAACAGTATTCCATTTATCCCATTGATTTAAATAATCCATATATGCTCTACCATTGTAAAAATACTCTTCTTTCATTATAACACTGATTTCAAAATCAATTCCATTGAATCCTTTGTTAAAATAAAAAGTAGGAGCATTTAATTCTTGGTCATCATATAAGAGTGTAGTTTCACTGATATTACTGCCTGAATTTACATCAAATCCATCGTTCATGATGACTTTTAATGGTACTTTGTTTATTTCAAAAAATCCCATAAATTAGACACTCCTTCCTGCTGTTTTATTATTCCAACTTAATTCTCTTCTAATGAATTCTAAAATCCTTTCCATCTTTTCTTCATTGTCTAAATCACCGTAATGATTGAAAACAAAGTTTCCGCCATTCGAATTTTTTAATAAGTCTATTATAATATTCAATAATGTAGTTAAATCAGAATTATTGATAATAGCATCATTATTTAGTTTTAATTCTTTATTACCAAATCCATATTCAAATTGTGGATTTCCCCAACCTTCAACAGCTGTTTTAGCAAGATTAACTATATTTCTCTTCATTAAAGATGCAGATTCGGGAATTCTAGTTGCAGTTTCTTTAAGCTCTGCCAACATCTCGGTTTGAATAATACCTGGTGAATGTCTACCTAACCCATTAAGGAAGTTTTGTACGGCATTTACTCCAGCATTCCAAAGTATTTGACCAATTCTTCCTATGAAATTTGTAGCTTCACTGATCATTTCATTTAATTCTGAACTTAAAGCACTAGACCTGCACTAGCAAGTTTATTAATAAAATTAGAAGCAAAATTAATAACATAATTTAATGCGGATTGTAATATACCACCAATAGTTGATGGCATTCCATTCATCTGACCAATTAATAGAAAGATGGCACCTATTCCACCAGTAGCCATTACAAAAAAGATTTCTACAAATAATTGACCATAAGTTTGGAAAAAAGTAATAACGGCATTAAAAGAGTCTTGTATCCAAGTAAAAGCACCTGTAATGATGGAAGTAATTGAATTAGATGTGTTACTTACACCTTCAGTAATCCAAGTCCATATTCCCATTAAACTATCATATAAACCTTGAGCAAAGCTTATAATTGATTGTACAGCCCAACTAACACCAGAAACAATCCAATTCCAAACTCCTACCAGTGCCTGACCTAATCCATCGATAGCATTTTTTACGGTTTCGTTATGGAAATAAAGATAACCTAAAACTGCTATTAATGCTACGATTGCTATTACAACAAGCATTATTGGGTTAGCAGACATTGCAATATTTAAAGCCCATTGAGCTGCCGTTGCAATTCCTGATGCAACAGAAGATGCTATCTTAGCTGCTTGTTCAGCTGCCCACATAGCAGCAGACCTTAAAGCATTAGCCCCTGCTATTAAAGCATTTTTCCCTGCTTCTAATAAACTTAGTGCAGTAGTTTTAGCAGCCGAACCTACATTTTTCAATGAAGTCAATAAAGAAGTAGCAAGATTTCTAGCACTAGCCAAAGCTTTAGCACCTAATGCTCTTATTTCTGTCCCTAAGGTAAGAATTTTAGTTTTAACTGTACTAGCCATATCTCCAACACTTTTTAGATGTTGTCTGAACTTAGTTAATTGTTGTCCGTCAGGTATTTTGAAGAAATAATTATATAATTTTGCAAATGGGCTTAAAGTGAAAGTAACAATCTTTATTAATGCACTAAGACCCAAACTAACAGAAGAAATACCTATAACCAATGCTCCAAATGAACCTATAACTCCTTGAACAGGAGCAGGTAAACTTCGAAAAGCTTGTGTAATACCATTAATAGCATTAGCAGTTGTTTCCATTACAGGAATAACAGAAGGCAATATTGCTTCACCAATACTTCTGATAAGGAAGTCCTTAGCTCTACTGACTGTTTCAGTAAGGTGTTCGTAACTGTTTTTGTAATTTTCTGTTACATCAGCACCATATTTCATATTTAAAGCACTAGATAATACAGCCGCACGACTATTAGCATCTAATTCTTTAAATTTTGATGAAACTTCATCAACAGACACTCCCATTGCTCTAGCAAGGTCTCCAGTATTTAATCCGAAAGCCCTTAATTGCAAAGCACCTGCTCTACCACTTAAAACCATTTGTTGAAATTTCCTATCAGCCGTATCAAAATCAGTTCCCATTTGGAATGAAGCTTTACTGATACCATTGAAACTGTCTTGTAATATTTGACTACTTGTAATTCCAACATTTCCCATGTTAATAAGGTGAGCTCTGACACTTCCTGCTCCTCGACCAGTTTCATTAGTCATTGTAGAAATGAGATTTCCAAAGGAAGATTGTGCTTGTTCAGCCGACATTGAAGTACCTGTCATTGCATAGCCTAATCTGACCATCGTATCAGAATAATTTCCTGCCGCATTGACACTACTCATCATAGTATCAGCCAGTCCACCAGATATTTGTCCAGCAGCCAAAGCATCAACCATGGTTATTGAGCTATCTGTTGCATCTTTGAAATTATCACTAACTTGTTTTGCAGACTCACTCAAATTATCTAAAACTGATGGATCAATATTATTCAAAGTTGAAGCAAGATTATCTGCAGTAGATGTGGCATCATCAAGAGCATCATTTAAAGATTGAATTTTATCAGTAGCATCATCAATCAGTGAATCATCAATGTCTAAATCAATAGAAAGTGTTTCTCCGTCTATCGTTTCTAATTCTGCTTTCGTGGATTCAATGTTTCCCTCAGAATCTATGTCAAAGTCAATAGAAAGAGATGCACCATCGATATCGCCAATCTCAGTATCAATAGTTTTTAAATCAGAGTCATCAGCATCAATATCCAAATCGATAGTTTCATCGTCTAAATTAGAAATGTCATTTTCAACTTTTACAACATCAGTATCATCTATATTTGTTTTAATTTCGATTTCTGAATCTTTTAACTCTTCTAAGGCAGTTTTTAAATCTTTTACTTCGGTAGTGTCAGCTTTTGTTCTAATGTTAATATCTATGTTATTTTCAGCCATATTGAATCTACCTCATTTATTTTCGATTATATTGTTGCAAAAGCTTTATTTTTTAATTTCCATTTTAAAATGATTTTATTTATAATATTGATTGCCGTTTTTTGTAAAACTGTTAATTCAGATAAATTTCCGTTATTTATTTTATATCCATTCAAATGAGCCAAAGTAATGTGTTTTAGTTCACCTTTTTCAATATCTAAAACCCCATCAACTCTTTTGTTAATGCATATTGCTCTTCCTTATTTTGTTTGATACCTGATAAATCTTGAATTCTCATTAAAATCTCATCTACAACACCTGCAGGCATTGTTTCGATTAAATTTATACCAATAGGTTCGCCTTTACTTGATAATAAACCAAGATTTAAAATTGCATTTCCAAAGTTGGTTAAATCATTAGAATATTTCTTTAAAGTGTTATTCCATTCTAAACTTGTAATTGGTCTAATCATAGCAGAAACTGGTATTACTCCATCTTCAGTAGGATAATCGAATGTTATCGGCACTTCTACTTTTGCTCCTTCAACCAATAATTCCTCTAATTTAAAAACTTTTTCATCAGTGTTTATTTCCAATTCTTTGTTTTTTTCTTCAGCCATAGTGAAAACTCCATAATAATAATTGTTTAAAAAAAATAGGAGTATTACCAATAATAAACTGGTAATACTCCTTTAATTTTGGGGATAAAATAAAAATAGGTTTATTTTTTCAAAGTCTGATATTTTCTCTTTTTAGATGAACCTTTAAATGATAATCCTTCAACGGTTCTTTCATCAGCTTTGATTTCATACTCGTCATTATCTACCAAACAATTGTAGACATAATCAATGACTTTAAATGCTTCGGTTGATGTACGAACAGTTTCTACAATTTTAATTGTTTCAGGGGTTGTAAGCATTGCATCTAATTTCTCGTGTAAAGTCATGTATTCGTTTTGAGTACCATATCTTAAACGGTCTACACTGATAGAATATGGAATCTTATCTGTTCCATCAGTTAATACACCATCAAATGTTGCAGTACTTGTGATATTGGTTTCCGGTGAAACTTTAACATTCGTACCCCACATCACTTTTAAATTTCCGATGTAAACTTCTTTATCAGCCATTATTCCACCTCAATAGTGTAGTAAACATTAATTTTTGTAATTATGCCATCGAATTTCATAGAATCAATGTAAATTTCAATACAATCGCTAGATACCTTTTCAACAGTATAAATAATATCTTTTAATAGGTGTAATTCTTCAACACAAACTTTTCTAACAGTTTCGACAATATTATCAATACCTTCAACAGTAGCTTCACTAGACTGTTCACCTAAATAGGTTTCAATAGCAATAGTTTTTAAAACATAATCCCTTACACGATTAATGTATATATCAAGCCCATTAGGTAACATACTGTTTACACAAATGTATTCATTGTTATCCCTGTTTTTACACTTAATAAATGGAATGTTTAAATTCAATAAAACGGCACCCAAATCGCCACTTTCTGTGGTATATTCAGGTGATACACCAGTTATATTTGGAATTATTTTAGATGTTAAACTCCTAGATACACTCATTCCTGCAATTATACCACACATATAAGCAGTACTTCTGTTTAAATCCAATGTTTCGCCATTTACTGTAAAAGTTTGGGTATTGATATAGTAAACATTTTTATTGAAAGTTTGAACACTATCGGCATAAGCTGAAGCATTAGCACGTTTTAAACTTGCAATTTGTCCGTGAGGATTTTTACCTTTGTATTCTTCATTTAACCATGTGGTAACAATTGATTGGGCTGAATCAGACAATTCTTCAGCAATTAATAGAATATCAAATGTTTCACCTCTTAATTTTGCTAAAGCTTGAGTTAATTTCTCATTTGTTAAAGTAGTTTCAGCAACAGGTGTTTCACCACTAGTCCATGTAGTAATGTTTGCTATCAATAAGTTAGATGCTCCTAAGAAAAGATAATCTATTGTATCTGTTCCTTTAAATGTACCGAATGTAGAAGATGTTCCGAAAAGGGAATGTGCTATTCTTGCACCTGATACATTAGTAACATCAGTGATTTCACTATTGAAAGCACCTATTACAGCAATACTTGAAGCCATTCCAGGTATTGAATTAACTACTGTCGTAGCAATTTCATAAACATTAATTTCTGTTTCTTTCGCCATTTTCTTATACTCCTGCATTATTTTTCTTGAATTTATCAAGATTTTTCATTAATTCTGATTTGGATTTGATTTTTATGTTATTGGATTGAATATAATGTACAAATCCAACTTTTAACATATTAGGGATTTCTAATGTGTTTAAATCGTCCAAATAATCATATTCTTTATTAGTCATTTTCTTCTCCTATAACAAATTCAGTGTCATCTGTTAAGATTTTACAAACATTTTTGATTGATTCTGCATCATTTTCATCTTTTTCAATTCCTGATAAGCATTCTACCATTATATGACCACGATTTAGCACGAAATTTGGATTATACTCAGGAGCAATGTTTCTTATAATAGGTTTTAAAGGGAATAAATCACTATTTTCTTTGAGTATTTTGATTATTTCCTTTGATACAACTTTTATAGTGAAAATAGCACGTTTATAATCCTTAATTTTAGTAGTAATTAAAATCTCAATTAAATCCTTATATTCAGAAGCTTCGGTCATTTCTGTGTTTATTTCACTAGAAACAACACCTATAAAGATAGAATTTGACTCTGAAGCAACTTTTTTTGATGGATACATTATTTGGAAATGTTTTAAAACTTCATTTCCATTGTTTTTTTCATCTATTAAAATAGAATAAATTGTTTCATCACTAGATAACATAATTATTCTCCTATTTTATTGAATAGTTTGATTAAAAATACTTTTTTGAACAATATCCTGAGCTTCTGATTGGGTTTGCTCGTAAGCAGGTTTAACGAAAGGTCTTGGAGGAGCAGGAGAACTGTACATACTAAACACTTCATTGCCGGATAATGTAAACCAGTGAAGAACTTTTGCATTTACTGGTCTAACTTCTCCTCTGCCCTTTTCTATACATAAAGGATAAAAATGAGTAATACTAGTTCCAACGAGATATGAGGTATCAGATAATTCCTCTATTTCAATGGATTTTATAAGGTCCATTGATGCTATTGTACCATTGGTTGCTATTGCTAATTCTTGAAGAGATTTGTTCCTTTTAGCAATAGTTTCTGCCCCTTCTTTTGCACCATTTTCAATTCCTTTTTTATACTTTTCAGCAAGTTCAATCGCTGGTGTAAAAACAGGGTCGCCATCTAAGAATTGGATCAACTCATCTAATTCTGAGGTATCCAATGATACATTGACCTGAGTGTCTAATTCATCCCAAGTACCCATAAAATCACCTACCTAAAAAATATTAAAATTGTATTTTTTATAAGGTTTCAGCATCTCTTTGGCTTGTATAATCAGTGAATCACCATATCCGATGGGATATGTTTCATCTATTTGGTCATTTGGTCTTATATCGTATTTTTTCCATAATAGACCAGCAGTCCAAAAGATAATTGCAGTATGGCTTATAGGAACATTTGTAAAATCAGTTAATTGGGTGTAAGATAAGGCATAATTCTCTGCTACACTATAAAAATGTAGGATTTCTTCAGAGGACACTTTTTTGTTGTAATCCATTTCATCTAATTCTAATGAATTACTTTCATTTAAATCCTCATCGTTATCTATATTAGTTACAACCCAATTATCTAGTTTCAATAATACTTCTTTAATTATTGCTTCATCATCCATAATTAGCACGACCTTTTAAAAAAGTATTAAAATAATTAATCAAAGATTACATTATTCAATAGGTTAATTCTAAGGAAAAAATAATCAATGAAAAATTATTCTGATTCTAAATATCTAAAATATAAAATAGATTATTCCCTATCAAGATAAATTGCACAAAAATCGTCTACAATACGTTCAGTATTATTATACTCCCTATAACCTGTTGCAGTTATATTAAACAAATATTCTTCTTTTATAGGTAAATCTAATACTAATAAACCATCTGTATCACTACCTTGGGAATCACCAGTACCTGTAACACCAGTATATTTATTATCAACAGTTACTGTCGCCCCATTTATATATTGAGCAGAGTCATTGTCTTGTACAATGATAGAAACAGTTTTGGTAGGAATATCTGCTTCTAAACTGATAGTGAAACTTGTATGTGTTTCATCAACAGTTATAGTTTCAGTTTTTGTTTTGTAACCATCAGCTGTTATTATAACAGTATTTTCACCATCGGTTACATTTTGTAATGTACAACCACCTTGGCTTCCAGTAGTACCTGTTTTTTCACCAATAGTTACTGTTGCACTTCGGATAGGTGATGTTCCATCATTAATTATGAAATTAATGTTGCGAGTTTCAGGATTTCCCTCATCATCAGGGAGTATCATCACCCTCTTCTTCATCATCTGAGCCTGATGGGATATTAATGATTTTAGCTGCGAGTACATCTTTATTGTATAAGATTAAAACATCGAAGTATACATCGACAGTTGATAAGTATGCTTTTGCGGATAATTCATAATCGTTCTCAGACTCTATTTCATTAAGGAATCCAAATACAATAGAATCAGGATCAGCCATTAAAATTTGTTCCTCAAAGCCGTTATCTGGTTCATCAAGGAAATCAGCTTGGGATATAGGTACACCCCATAATTTTAGTTGTCCGTTATTGTCGAAATAAAGGTTATCTCCCCTTTCTGTTGGTCTTTCATCAGCCTCTTCAATTAAAAGACCTTCAAACTCAGTAGATACATAAATCTTCGCATTAGACCTTTTACCCCTTTGTTTAGTGAATTGGGTAATCATTTTTTTGACTTGAGGTACTAATGGTTTGGAAGCATCTATATCTTTGAAATAACCCATTGGAGCTTTGCGGTCAATTGCAACATTGGTTTCGTATGAGTCTGCAATGATTTCTAATTGTTTGAATACTCCATTGATTTGATGTACTCCATCAGTGCTAGCAGTGTTTTCGTCTTTGATACCGTACATACCAATATTTTCAGCACTGTATCCTGCTCTTTCAGCAAGTATAGCTTCAATATGTGGTAAAAAGGTTTCTTTTTCGATGTTAGTTTTTAAGAATAATTTTGAAGTGTATGTAAATATTGAGAATGGTTCAGCTTCAAGTTTAGACCTGCTAAATTCAGGAACAGTTTCCTCTAAAGCAGTAGTATAATCCTTTTGTAATGGAGCTCCTTTATTATCCCCACTTAATTTTTTCATAGATTGTAATCTTGCTTTAACACGAAGATAACTGATATCGTGTTCAATAGATTCCATTTGAATGAACCTAGCATCGTTAAGAATACTTGGAGTGTTTTCCACCAATTCTAAGAACCTATCAATTTCGGTTTGTTGTTTCCAACCTGGATTGATAGCTCCACCATTACCTCTTGGATTTTTAGACCATTTTAATATAAATGGCAAGTTATTTTCAATAGTTTCTCTTGTAACAACTTCTACAGTCATATTTATCAGCTCTTTATTTATTTTAGATTGTAAAATTGGTTAATTTGATTTTTATCTTCTAATTTTTCTACCTAAATGATCCCTACCAGTTCTTTCATAGAAATCAGTTGGAGGATTGTTATCAATAACAACATCAGTCATAGAAGTTTGTCTTTTGTTAATTTCAACTTCCTCTTTTTTCTTTTCATCTTCTTCTGATTCTTCCTCTTCTTTTTCAGGTTCTTCTTCCTCAGAATCATTATCGTTTTCTTCTTCTTTTTTCTCTTCATCTTTATCAGCTTTATTGATAACTTCATCATTCTGAGGTGTTGGTTCAACCTCCTTAGTGGCTTCCACGAAAGCTTTAACAATTGCATCTGGTAATTGCTCTAATAAGTCTTTATTAGAAATATCTTCAACTTCAGGTGTTTCTCCACCAGTTTCTTCTTTATCAATTTTGGTTTCGTCATCGTCTTCAGTATCGCTTTTGTTAATACTGAAAATATCACGAAGTTTATCAATCGCTGATAAAGGAATCATTGGTTCTTCATTTTTTTCTCCATTAGTCATTTTTTCACCAGTCTTATCGTTTTTATTGATATAAAAATTGTAATCCATTACTTCCAATCCATATTGGTTAGCTCCTTTGTCTACAAAGCTTATAAACAATGGAATTACTTCTTCCAAATCATCTAAGTCTTGATAATGAATAGACTTGTTAATGAACCAGTATTTCTTAGTCATGGCATCTTCTGATACACTTCCAAGACTTAAACCTGAGATACTACCATCTTTAATTGAAGATAATAGTTCCTCATTTGTTACTGCGAAAGTAGCCATCCAAGAACCTGAAGGAACAACTTTGCCATTGAGTTCAGTGTCTGATTCAGTAATCCAGTTAGCTAAAACTTCAACACCCTCATTTTTGATTCTAGTGTGCATTACATCAGTAGCTCTGTCTAAATACTTGGTAAAAATAGTTTTAATGTCCTTTTTATCTAGACAGTCCCCATCTGAATCAGGAACACCATTAGCAATTACAACACCAGTGATATAAGTCGCTTCGTTCAATTAAATGCCTCTCTTTCAGTTAGTTCATAGCTTCTAGGTTCAAACTAGAAAATATACAGCTATGTTTTAAACAATGAATTGATTAAAATAATGTAATCGATTAAAACAAGTCATTTAAGAATAATCAACTCATTCAAATAATTAATGTAGGTTAATTTTGTAGTAAAAATAAATATTCTAATATATATTAAAATGCTCTGAATTGGCAATAGCATATCCATGTATTCTCAAAACTGCCGTTTGGGTCTGAGGGATACATTAAAGGTTCAACTTCGCCAGTAACATCATGCATACATTGGAAGTAATCATAGAAATCAACTACCTGTCCATCATTACTTGAATGTCTTGTAGTTTGTCCCTCGTTAGTCCATATCCACTCTTTCTGTGTATAGACTTCAGGTAATCCTTGAATTTGTGCTTCTTGATTGATAGCATCGTACTCTTCCCATGTAGCATTCATTTGGGTTTGTCTATTCAATGCTTCAGCAGTAATATCCAAATCTCTGTATGAGAAGACATTACTCGGAATATTTACACCGAATTGGTTTCGCATGAAGTCCAAGTCATTAACACTTCTCTCCATTATATTTTTACGATTGGCAGTTTTATTTTCTCTTTTTACAACTTTTTGGTATTCTTTGAGATTTAATTCATAAGTACTCAATACTCTTTCAGTATAATCTAAATTTTTAGATATTCTTTCTAATTCTGATTCTACAACAGTATTTAATCTAGCTTCTGCTTTATTTCTAATAAGCATTTCGTTTATTGCTAAATCAGAAGTATATTTTGAATTAACAATTCGATTATATTGTTCATAAACTTGTGGTTTATTTAATACATATAAATCGCCGTATATCATTGCTTGTGTTGGTCTAGCAACATTTTCATCATTTAAATAATCTTCGATGTATTTATCGATGATATTATTGTTGTAGACTTGAATATAATATGCAGACAATCTATTCTGTCTTTTTTCAATGAGAGATTTTCTTTCCCAGTATTTCTTATTGTTTAAGATTGGAGCCATGATATAACCTCATTGGCTTCATTTATATCTGAGTTAGAATAGTTAGTCAATCCCAATAATCTACCACCATAGAACCTTTCATTAAATAGTGGATTAGCATCATTATATTCTAATTGTAATTTAGGATAATAAACACTAACAGCTTTAATTGTCTCTCCAAGTGTTAAAATACCGTTATTGAATAGATTTAGGATTGAAGATACTTCTACATCTTTTTTATCACTGAATATGGGTGTTTCAATATCTACAACACCTTCATATTCAAAGAATTTTCTATTGAATTTATTTATTTCAATTTCAAATGGTAGCTGTTCATTCTCCAAGCTTTTAGTATAAATCTCGTAAATAGTATTGGACTTTTGGGAGTTCATTGACTCTGTTACATCATCAATCATGAGTCTGACTTTCGGTATGCTAAAACAAGCAAGAATGTCCTCATCACACCTATCTGCCAATTCTGATAAGTATGAGTAGTTTTGTTCACTAATCGGAACATATTGGACTTCTAGTGGAATTTCAGCATTAAAACTTTCTAAATCCATAACGAGTATGCCAGTACCTGCATCTGTCATTTGGTCTTCCAAATCTTTTTTGGTTTCTTCTTTTTGACCTTCGAAAGCAGGAGGTCTGCGAATAACAAGTATTCCACTCATTAAATTTCCCTCGTTAATTTTTTTAGCATTTAATTCATCTAATGCTACCTTAGCAGATATACTGTTAAATGCTGGTAACCAATAAGGGATTTCATAGAATTCAGAAGTCTTTCCACCTCCCAACCAAAAACATGTTGGTAGATCAGCGTCTTCCTCATCGTATTCGTATCTGCTGAGTTTCATCTTAACATCAGGTTTTCCATCAATTTTTTGAATAGCATAATAACTGTATGTTATTTCTCCAGTTTCGCTATCTTTATGTGATTCTTGATTGATGAATAATGTTTCAGCAGGGATTTGGTATAGTTCTATTGGAAGTCCTGTTTTTTCATCGAATATGATTTCAGAAGCACCGAATCCATAAGAATAGAATTCTTGAAGTTGTTTATATAGTTCGTTAATATTATTTTTCCAAAAATTAACAACGATTTCCTCTATTTCTGATTCTTTATCACTGAGATAAGTCATTTCATTTAAAATAACATCTTGAGCTAAAATACGAATTGCTTTGTCAAGTCTATTGTTCTGTAAGATTAGATTTTGTGCTATACTAACAGAAACTATTGGGTCAATTCTATATTTGTATTTAGCATCTTCTTTACTAGTCTTTGGTGCTATACTCATTTGAATCTGTCTTTTATTAATTTCTAGACTACTATTCAATGAAGTATAATTAATTTTCATATATATCAGCTCAAAAAAATCAATAGGAGGATGAAGGTACATTTTTCCGCAGAAACTCTAATGGTAAGACAAATTGTAAAATTTGATAATTCGCACTATCGAATTTAGGTAACATTATTTGAAAATTATGATTGTTTTAATCAATGCACCTTCAATATATACTCTAATAAGAATAGTGATGTTTATTATAATGAAAGTTATTAGAAAAAATAAAATATAATTAATTATTTATATATATTATTTAGGAATAAAGTGATTATTCATGGTTGCCACAGAATTAATTGACATAGTTAAAAAATTTTTAGAAATTAAAAATGCCATAATTGAATTAGACCTAATTTTAGATGAATATCCATATGATACATCATTACTTAAAAATGCCATCGAAAAATTAAAAATAATTTGTTTAAAACAAGATTTATATGAAATTCAGGAGATAGATAAATTTTCCTCAAAGGATGAATTGGAATTAATTTATTTATCTGACGAGCTTCATTTTTACTCACAAAATATTCTTATGAAAGAATTTTGTTCTATCTATAAAATAAATGAAGATGATTTTTTGAAGTTTTTTTTGGTTTTTGATGAAGGATATACAATACTTCAAGAAATACTCACCCTTATGATTGTGGGTCGAGTAGGGACTAGTTCAGACATGGTTATATACAGAATAAACAAATTTCGATATTTTTATTTAAAATATAAATTACCTTATAAACTAAATGAAAATATTGAAAATTATTTGGGAAATGATGCAGTATCTGAATTTAGTGATGTACAAAGTGCTTTGACAATTGATTACCTAAAAAATGAATTTAAACCATATTTTCCAGATGAACAAAATAATATTATATATTTGTAAAAATAAATAGTTGAGTAGTTAATATTCCAAATATTAACTTATATAATAATGAAGAAGCAAGCTTTTACGAGCTTAATGGAGATAAAGTTCATAAAAATGGACTTTATTCTTCATATAGTCTAGATAAAAATTAGGACTGATAAAAAGTAGTTAAATTAATATAAAATTGATAATTAATTTAAAAAAGAAAAAATAATAGAAATATGTTTATACATTAAAATAAACATTTTCTATAACATATTCATTTATTCATTTGATTTCCAAAATCTTTATAATTAAATAAGAAATCATTACCATTATAGTATGTAATCTCATAAATACTACCATCATTAGTTTTAAAAACTGTTGTTGATGGTGTACCATCACTAAAAACTATATTTTTATATGTGATTCCATTTGATTGGACTTCCGTAACATTATCCTTAGATGTCAATTCGTTTAAAATACTTGTTGATTCAGTTGCTTTAGTAATCATATACAGCATTCTATTGTCTTCACTGTTTATTTTAATAGTATTCGTGTTATTTCCTTCAATATTACTTATTTCTTTGTTAGTTAAATTATTTACTGTGAAATGTTTACCTCCCAATACGAGATTAGCCGAATGGTCAGGATTATCCTTGAATAACATTGAAGCACCAGCTATAATTAAAGCAACGATAATTATTCCGACACAACACATAAGTATTGTACGATTGTTATTATCACCAGTATCTGACATATTATTCACCTCATTATAATATAATGTGTATTTAATAATATATTATTATAATCTTATAATATTTTGTATTTCCATAAAAGCATAACCTAAACTGTCTAATTCATCAGGAGATGGATATTCATTCATAATCTCTTTATCAGGATGAATATAAACATATTGATTGAATAAACTTCTTAACCGTTCAGGATTAATGTTTCTATCAAAGAATAATCTGTTTTGCCTAATTAGATTTGCAGTAGGTCTAGCTCTATTGTATTTAGAATTGCTTGATTGTGTTTTCTTCACGATAATACCATTCTTTCTAACTAAATCTTTCAATATATTCTGCCAGTGTTTTAAAGCATATGTAGAGTCACTTCCTGGTTCTTGTTCAAAATTAACAACATATGGATTCCATTTAGAATTTCTAATTATGAAGTTCTTTAATCTTTCTTCTGGAAAAGCTGATGGAGTAGCATCTAGATCCACTAACACAAGTTTCCCATTATTAAAATAAACTAAACATGACATAGCAAATTTATCAGAACCTGTACTTGCTGGGTCAATACCGATAGCACTAAATACTGGTTGCCACTTCCAATAAACATTATTATATGATATTAAAGCTTTGTTTAATTTGTCTCTTGTTATTAATAGACCTTCTTTGAGTACTGCATCCCAATCTCCAAATTTAAGTTGGAGCTTTGTTAATTCATCAAGTTTATCTAACTGATGACCATATTGTTCTCTATCAAGATATACATTGTCTAAATAACTGGAAGCAATAAAAGGATTTGGTGCATCATCTTTAATGAATCTATCTTTCACCCAATCATGACCTCTACCTCCTGGGTTTGTCCCTGCTCTCATTCTAATTGGAACATCACTATCTTCCAATTTCCTCAATCTACTGTGGAGATAGGTATATTGATTTTCAGGAAATTGTGTAAGCTCATCGAATCCAACGAATTGAAGCTCTGAACCTTGGTACTGGTCTAAATCGTTATTATGATTTAGATATCCAAAGCTTAATGTAGCTCCACTTGGAAATGACCAAGTTTTTGTATTACTGTTCCAATGTAACTCTTCGTGAGTGGAGAGCCATTTATTTGCCCTATCCATGATAGCATTAGGTTGGGAGAGGTCCTGATATGTTTTTCTTAGAATTAAAGCTGAATAGTTTGGCTCAGTTACATATTGTAAAGCTGCCATGAGTAAAGCATCAGACTTACCACCTCCAGCTTGTCCTCCATAAAGTAATTCTTCGCTTGGGTGAGTGAGGAAGTGAACTTGATTTAGAAATGGTTTATGTGGTATATATGGATTATCTATCACTGTTGATTTGAAATCCACCCTATACTTTGTCCAATTCTGCTTCAAGCTCTTTAAAGTAATTTTCATTTTCAATCCTTTTTTCTTCTAATGTTTTTTTACTTTCTACTTCCAATTTTCCCTCATGATTTAAATCCATACGGTCTTTTCTACCAAATTCTTCAGGATAAACTCTTTCTAGATACCAAGCTGATGCAGTCCATGCCTCTGCTTCATGGATTTTCTTTAAATGAAATAATTTATTCTTATTTTTAGCCATTTGGAAATCATTGTAGAAATCACGATATTTTCCTCGTTTTGCTTCTTTCCCTTTATTAAGCCATTTATATAATGTAGCTTCATTTATTCCTGCAACCTCAGCACATTCCTTTTGATTAAGACCAGATTCACGAGCTTTTAAAATCATTTTAATAGTTTCATCGTTAAACTTTGCCATAATCATTATCTCCCTTTTATGACTTGCTTTTTAGAAAAATAATATAATATATAGTGAAAAAGCAAGTCTAGTAATATTTCTCTTTCAATTTTTCAACCTTTTCTTGAGGAATTGTTTTATACTTTGGAATAAAGCTAAATACACCACCAACACCATAATCGCATTTATTACATGGTGGGTGAATTCTTAATTTGTTATAGAGCAAAGTTCTTATGAGATTTAATTTAGAATTATTATACCAAAACTCTTCTACATCGATATTATGAATATTACCAAAGATACTAACATTATTTTCTCCATCCAAACAACATAATCTAATATCTCCATTATATCTAATCACTAAATCTTTAAATGGGAGTATACATGGTTTAAATAATGGTTTTTTCAAAGGTTCATAACCTAACTTTGAAGCTGATTTATAATCCAAATTTCCAGCAAGATTATTCCACTGCCTCAATCCTTTTTTGTTCTCTGCAAAGTTATCAGGAATTAAAACCATTTCATGAGTAGTTTTCGGATTATTTCTCTTATAAGGTTTAAAATCTGTTTCTCCATCAATACGAACATTAAAGACATTATTTGATTTATAATAATTGATTCGTTCTTCAAAACTTCCATCGTAACAGTCTACTGATAGGATATTTCCACCTATTTTGAAGAATTGTTTGGCAGTTTCAATATCTAATAAATCTCCATTTGTTATCAGATGAATCTGTGAGTTTGGCAAGATTTTTCTAAATAAACTTATAATTTTTTTCCAATAAGGATTTAATAATGGTTCTCCCCTGTAATCGAATTGCAATCTCATTGGGTCAAATACTTTTAAACTATCGGCAATCTTTTTAGCAGTTCCCAAGTTCATAAAGTAATATTCGCCTCTTTTGAGATGCCTAACTTGCCTAAAACACAGCTTACATCTTCTATTACACCCATATGTCAGTTCTATTACGGCATTTTGAGGTCTATTTTGCTTATTTGTTTTAATCATACCAACCCTCAAGTTCTTTCACCCTATACAGATTATCACCATTTTCATCTTTACCTACAACTTCAACATGTTGTCTAGTTCTTAATTCCACTTTTCGTGGTTTATTCCAACACCATCTTGTAAAGTCATGACAATCCATATTTAGTGTTTGAGCCTTTGATCTAGAATCAGCGATACAAGCAGAAACCTCTGATTCAACACCCTTGAAACATTCCTTTGAATATTTACCAACATCTTTAAAAGTAATAATATCTGTTTTTCTTCTTTGGGCTTGTTCAACGGCATGGGTAAAATTACCGAAATACAAATATTTGTGCATTTCAGGAGGTATAGCACAACAACAGTAACTAGGAGTGTAGATTTGTCTAGATTTATTGCAGGCATAGTATAATTTCAATTTCCGACAAGTTTCAATGAATTCATCGTAATAAGGTTGCAATATTTTATCCCTTTCTTCTTGGCTTTTTTTGGTATACAAATCGTATAAATCAACTCCAGTGATTTCTGATAATTTCAACATTCTTTTTTTGTAAAATTCAGGTAATACTGGCTTAACCAATAAATCTCTGATTTTACAAGCATAAGCTCCACTCATTTTAGCTTTTGTAACTAAACCTTTTACATCAGAATAACCTGGAATTAATGGTCTAATAATATGGGTTACTTTAATACCATTTTTAGAAAGCTTTTTGATATTGTTAAATCTTTCAGTAGGTGAAGGTACACCTCTTTCCACTTTTCTAGCAATTAAATCGTTGGAAGTTGATATAGCAATACGGAAATGCCAGTTATGTGGGTGATTCTTGATAATATTCATATATTTTGGCTTAGTATACATAGAACCTTTACTGCAAAAAGTCAATGGATAATCAATTTCATCAAAGAATTCTAGCAATTCATATGTTACTCCATATTTCTTTTCATTATTACAGAATGGGTCTGAAACCGTACCGAATTGAATCATCTTTTTGTTTTTCACATATTTTTCAAGGAATTTATATGTTTTAGGGATTTCTCCACCATTTAAAATTGCCGTGAAAACTTTCTTAATTAAATCAGGGTCAATAGTTCTTAATGGCATGGAATCATGTTTAACTATGTTCCCTTGTTTTTTAGCACGTAGATTAATTGATTTTCTTGCATTAGCATCGCAGTATAAACAATTGTAACTGCAAAATGTATAATCATCAAGTAATATTGGCATAAAACAAGATTCATACTTAGTTTTCAAAGTTATGCCTTGATAATTTTTATCTAGTTGTTTAGTCTGATTCTTCATTTGTTAATCTCTCCACTAATTCATCTCCATCAACTACAATCTTTTTAAAGCCGTCTTCACGGAAAAATGTATTGTGGTCAATTATTTCTAGGAATTTATTAGCTTTTTCCCAATCTATAAATGAGATATAGACAATATTATGGTCCTTTTGGTTGTCTTGAATCTCTTCTAGCTCTTCATCAGGTTCTTCAATCCCTGCATCAATATCCTCAAAGATTTCATTGTATTCAAAATCATCGAGTAACACTTCTATTTCAGTATCATCGAAACCTGTTAGCTCTACATCTAAATTACTTAATTTCAAATCGCTGAAGAGATTAGTTAATTTATCATAATCCCAATCACCTGAAATCTTATTAAGTGCTAGATTTAATGCTTTTTCATGGTCTTCTGATTCAATTTTTAAATCAGCTTCAGTAAACACCCAACCAATGTCGCCCAATCTAATTAGATTTAATTTCTCAAAGATTTTGTCATCTTCAAGATGTTGGTCAATTAATACATCGAATCTTTGATGACCTCCAATGATGTGATTGTTCTTCAAGTTTATTACAATAGGATCAACTAATCCAAATGTAGATAATGAATTTTTTAATTTAGTTGCTTCACTTTCAGATATTAATCTTGGATTGTAATCGGCTGGTACTATGTCAGTTATTTTGATTTTTTCAATTTCTACCATTGTTAATCTCCTAGCAATTTGTCTTGCTTTATCATCGATTTGTTTATCTATTGCTTCTAGCTCCTCTTTTTTGGTCTTTTCCTTGTATCTATCAATACTCGTTATAACTAAAATTGCAAGAAAAATAGCAAAAACTCCACAAATAATTGCTATTTCATCCCATTCCTGAAATAATGGGTGATTAGTTATTCCGTTGAAGATTAAAACCACTCCAGTGGAGATTAAAGCTCCACTCAAAGTAGTTTTGACAAACCCATAAGTCCAAATTGTTCTTTTCCATGGGATTGTATCTATTAGTTTTTTTGTCATCTACTATGTCTCCCTATCAGTTTAAAATGCTCACAACCTAAATCCGTATGTTTTATCTGATTTTTGGTTATTTGGCATCGTGGGTCAGAATATGGGTATTCCCACCAATTTATGTAGTAATCAGCATATTTGCAGTCAGCACATGTGGGAACATATTCTTCTTTGGAATCGGTCATTTAGCACCCATCTTCTTTACTTAATTCATTTTTAACAGTGTTTTCTGCAACTTTTACACGGAAGTTTTCAGGGAAAATTTTAACTAACAATGCGCAGGCACCTATTATTCCCACTGCAATTGACTGATATTTCGGTGGTAAAAAACTGAAATCATTGGCAGTTAAACCACTGATAAAGACTATTAAAGCTAAAATTCCACTAATTAACCAACTATATTTTTTGAAACTTTTTAATTCTTGCATACTCTTTCCTCCATCTTCTTTTTTGAAACCTTTCAATTCTTTTTTCAAATAAGATGTCAGTCAATGTTTTAAACCTAATACCAGCTGAATATGGAAAAGGGGATTGAATAATTAATCCACAATGGGTGCAATACACTTCTTCATTGTTATCTACTTCAAAATCACCTTTTTCTCTACATTCTGGACATTTTAAGTTTGAATACGGTTTATTTCCCATTGACTGCCTCTCTATAAAAAACTATAATAAAAATACAAAAATTTTAACAGCTTATTTTTATTAGATGCCTAATCTTCTTTTTTCATTGTTTATGAGTTTTAACTCAACTTCAGGGTCAGAATTTGCTCTTCCATGTAAGTTAGCACCTTTACTACCTAATGCACCTTTCTTACTTTCACTCATTGTATCTTTGTATCTATTATAAAAATTCCTGAAGTTATTTCTGTTTTGCTCTTCTTTGGCATAGTTTTTACACTTTAAACAACAGTATTTCTTATTAGAAACAGATTTTTTGAATAATCTTCCACACCACTTGCAAGTTGGTAAGACAGTAAAAATAGTTTCAACAATATCATCAAAGACTTTCTCTGGATCGCCTGGAATATAATCAACTTTATGAACATTAAGATAACCATCAATGAGAACATCATATTTCTGAATTACTTTGCATTGGTTGATGTAATCCCTATCTTGCAATATTTCTTCACTGTGAATAACAATATAAATATCCATATCAGGAAAATACTTGTTGATATTGCGGATAAATGCTGCCTTAACATCCTCATCGGTGTGGTATGCATAATCACTTAAAATACATCTATCCCATAAAACAATGTCATAATCCTTAAAATCCTCATAATTCCATGTTAAACTTCTGTCTAATGCCATTAAAAGTGCTATTTCCGAGATTGTTAAATTATAGTTATTTAATATATATAAAATTGTTTTGTCTTGGGGTTGGATTAAACTCTTAACATTATATGACTTCTTTGTTAAAAATTCACTGAGTTTTTTAATCATCGTGGTCTTTCCAGTACCACTAATCCCATCTAATGCTATGTGAAGTGTCATCTTCCTAGAACCTCACATAAAATAATTATCATTTAATATCACCGACCATTGTTTATCGGCACTAT
>NZ_CACXTS010000030.1 GCF_902770715.1 uncultured Methanobrevibacter sp.
CCAATTACCTCCTGAAGTATTTGAACACAAAAGATTCAAAATTCCTAAAGCTTATTCAGATATCCAAGGTAATAGAACATTCATTAAAAACTTTAAAGACGTTGCAGAAGGTTTAAACAGAGATCCGCAACATTTATTGAAGTTCTTAATGAGGGAATTAGGTACTGCAGGAAATATTGAAGGTCAAAGAGCAATTTTACAAGGTAAATTTACACATTACTTAATTAACGAAAGAATTGAGGATTATGTAGACAAATACGTAATTTGCCACGAATGTAACAGACCAGATACTAGAATTATCAGAGAAGGTAGAATATTCTTACTTAAATGTGCTGCATGCGGTGCAACAGCACCTTTAAAATCATTATAAACCTACCTTTTTTCTTATTTTTATTGATATTATGTTTTGTCCGGAGTGCGGAAGTACTGATAAAAAGATGGTTGGAGACATCTGCATAGACTGTTTTTTAAAAGATTTTCAGATGCTTGAACTACCAAACAGAATAGAAGTTCAAATCTGCAGCCATTGCAACAGCAAGCTTGAAGAGGGAAAATGGTCAGAAGAGTTCATCCCTGAAGAAGAAATCATTTACAGAGCGCTCGAAAGAAACATAAAAATAGCTGATGAAGTCTCAAATGAGCATGTTACCCTCGGAATCAATCAGATGAAAGGTACAATAGCCGAATGTACTGTTGAAATTACTGGAGAAGTTGAAGGGACTCAAATTGAAGACACTCAGGATACTGAAGTAAAAATCCTAAAAACTGTTTGTCCAACATGCAGCAAAATACAATCAGGTTACTATGAATCAGTTATCCAATTCAGAGCAGACAACAGAGAAATTAAAGCTGAAGAATATGCTAAAGCAGATGAAATTGTTGAAAGAACTTTGATTAAACAGTCAAAAACTGATAAACTAGCATATTGCCCGCAAATCGCCAAGTTAAAAGAAGGTTATGATTATTATATCGGCTCTTTAAAATCCGGACGTAAAGTTGTTGAAGCGCTGAAAGAAGAATTTGGAGGAGTAATTAAAGAATCTCCAAGGCTGATTAGTGAAGACAAATCAACCGGAAAAGGGCTTTACAGAATTTGGATTTCAATTAGAATTCCCGAGTTTGAAATGGGAGACTTTATCAAATTTGAAAATAAGATTTTATATGTGCATAGCATTGGTAAAAACAGCCTTGTAGGAGAGGAAATTTCAACAAACAAGAAACATAACATCCCAATGAAAAACATGGAAGATGTTGAAGTAGTTAAAAAATCCGATGAAATAGAAACCACTACAGTCATTTCAAAATCTCCACAAATCATGCAGATTTTAGATCCGATTGATTATTCCGCTGTTGATTTGGACATGAAGGATGAATATGCCAAATTTAATGTCGGAGATGAAGTGAAACTTATTAGAATTGACAATAACATTTATTTAATTAGCTAAGTGATAAAATGAATATCGAAGAAAAAATTCAGTTAATCGAAGAAGGAACCCTAGAAGTTATAGATACCGATGAATTAAAAGAAGTTCTTGCAAAAGACGAACCTATAGCTTACACAGGTTATGAACCTTCAGGAAAAATCCATTTGGGACATGCTGTAACTGTGCAAAAACTCAAACAATTGCAGAGCTTAGGTTTTAAAATTAAAATCCTTTTAGCGGATTACCATGCATTTTTAAATGGAAAAGGAACTATTGAAGAAATTGCAGAAACTGCAGAATATAACAAAAAATGTTTCCAAGCTCTTGGCCTTGATGAAACAACCGAATATGTTTTAGGTTCATCATTCCAATTAGAACCTGATTATACTGACAAAGTTTATCAATTAGCTACAATGACTACTTTAAAAAGAGCTAGAAGAAGTATGGATCAAGTAAGTCGTGCAGACGACAATCCGAAAGTAGCTAGCGTTATTTATCCGATTATGCAAACTGTAGATATGGCTGCATTAAATGTAGATATTGCTCTTGGTGGAATGGAACAAAGGAAAATACAAATGTTGGCACGTGAAAATCTAGAAAAAATCGATGAAAACGTTCCTGTATGTATCCACACCCCATTATTGCATGGCCTTGACGGTGACGCTAAAATGTCATCAAGTAAAGGAAACTACATTGCAGTAGATGATTCAGTTGAAGTAATCACTAAAAAAATCAAGAAGAGTTTCTGCCCACAAGGTGAAATTGAAGGAAATCCTATGATTGAAATTGCAGAAACATTTGTATTCCCAAATCAAGATACTTTACTTATTAAAAGGCCTGAAAAATTCGGTGGCGACATCGAACTTACACACGACGAGTTAATCAAAGACTTTAGTGAAGGCAACTTACATCCAATGGATTTAAAAAATGGAATTAAAGATTTCTTAATTGAATTCTTTGCTCCGGTAAGAGAATACATGGAGGAAAACTAAATGGTGGAAGAAAAAGAAGAATTCGAAATGGGCATACCAAATGGTGTCGGCGAAGCTATGCTTGCTCATGCATTCGAAAAATTCGATATTAAATTAGAACAAACTGAATGGGGTCCAAAAATAATTGGAGAATATGATGAGCTTGTAAAAGCAAGAGACTTTTTAGAAAATGCCATTCGTGAAAGATTAGCAGAATTAGAAGGAAATAAATAATTTCCTTAACTTATTTTTTTATTATTTTTAATGTAATTGATTTTACATTGTAAAATTGTTATTTAAATATTAAATTGACATTATTTCTAACAAAAACTTTATAAACATTCTAATTTTACATATTAACTGGATAATAATTAATAATTTAAAAAATCAATTGGTTTAAAATCATTTAGAAAATTATTTATAGTATACTTAGTATACTATAAATTGGTGATTTCAATGATGACTAAAACCATTAAAATTTCAGAAGAAACCCATGAGTTATTATCCGAATTAGCATCAAAAAATGATACTTTTAATGATGTTATAACCTTTTTAATTAATTACTATCGCGAAAATGAAGAGTTTAATGAAAAGGAAGCGGAATTATATAATAAAGACATAGAAAACTTTGAAAATGGAAATTTAAATAATGTGTCTGAAATTACATTATCTGATTTGGAAAAAAGAATATCAAAATTAGAAAATGAGCTTAAAAAATGACATACCAACTATTTGAACATGACCGTGTTAAAAAATTTTTTAAAAAACATAAAAATAACAAAAAATTATTACTTCGAATAACCAGGAAGTATTATGAAATTTTAATTAATCCATATGATACCGAATTTAAGGAGTTAACTAGTACTAAATGCCCTAAATGTCGTCGAGCAAGAGTTGGAAATTACAGAATAATTTTTTATATTTCCGAAAAGAATCATAACATTGAAATTATTGACATTATTCCCAGAAAAAGCAATTACAAAATATTTTAATCTAAATAATATTAATTTAAAGTATGCAATCAGGACAAAGCCCAACATACGGCGCAACAGCTTTTTTTATGTCGGAAGACACTTTATTTACTCCATTATTAGCATCTATAATCTCACAGGTGAATTTCTTGGCTAATTTTAAATAGTTTTCTTTAACACCTGTTAAAAATTCCTCATTTTCAAAGGCATCTTTACCAGATGTCCTTGATACAGATTTAGCAACATCCAAATCAAGCAAAATTAATAAATCTGGTTTTTTAGCATATTTATTTAAAACTTCAATCCAATCGGCATGTTTTTGATATGCAAGAGATGAAATAAATGATCTGTCTGAAATGAAAATTTTTGATTCATCCTCCAATTTATCCATAATCAACATCCTATCTGCTGCAAAAAGAAGGCCTAATGTCATTTGGAACTTGTCCGATTGTGCATCTGGGTGCTGCAACATTTTTCTGATAAGTTTTCCAACTTCCGAATCTGTTGGTTCCACCAATGTTTCAACACTAAATCCATTAGCCTCTAACCATTCTTTCAATAATTTGATTTGGGTTGATTTTCCCGCACCGTCAATGCCTTCAAATACTATGTACATAAAATAGAATATGTTTTAATTTAATATATAATTAATTACAAAAAGAATAATGAATAAATGGTCAAGGTGTAAAAACAAAATGGTTTTAGAAGAATTATTAGCTCCGGCGGGATCATATGATGTATTGGTTATTGCTGTTAATGCCGGCGCTGATGCAGTTTATATTGCAGGACAAAATTACGGCGCAAGAGCGTATGCCAAAAATTTTACAATGGACGAAATCAAAAAGGCTGTCAATTATGCTCATTTAAATGGTGCTAAAGTACACGTTACAGTCAATACATTAGTCAATAACTTTGAGATTGTGGATGTCTTAAAATACTTATTTGAATTATATAAAATAGGAGTGGATGCAGTTATTGTTCAGGATTTCGGATTAATATGGCTTCTAAAAACATTTATACCTGATTTGGAAGTTCATGCATCAACCCAAATGGGATTGAACAATTATTCATCCATCAAATGGGCTTCAAAAAACAATATTAAAAGAGTGGTTTTACCAAGGGAAGTCAACATCACCCAAATCAGAGAAACCCATGACAAACTTAAAAAGGACAATATAGATATGGATATTGAAGTTTTCGGCCACGGAGCACTATGTTACTGCGTTAGTGGAAAATGCTATATGTCCTCATACAACAGTGGAAGAAGCGGGAACAGGGGAGCCTGCGCACAGCCATGCAGAAGGGAATATCGCTTAAAATACCGAGGCTACAATATAGGAAACGGATACCTGCTTTCAACTCATGACCTTGCAACTTACAATCATTTAAATGAAATTTCAGATGCGGGGGTCAAATCCCTTAAACTGGAAGGCAGGATGAAATCCGGCGACTATATCGGAACCATCACTAACAGCTACCGAAATCTTATTGACGGAAACACTGGAGATTATAAGAAAGATTTGCATCTTGTCTTTAACAGACAGTTCACCGACGGATACATGATGGGGGATAAGCCCGGACAGGTAATGGGCAGAGGCCATTCAGGCCATGAAGGTTTGTACATAGGAGACATTACCCACATAGAGGACACTAAAGTCACTATTGAAATTAAAAACAAGGATATTCCAGTTATTTTAGAGCCTGGAGATGGAATCGCATTCAAATACAACGGCAAGATTAAAGGAATCTATTTGGAAAACATCATAAAGCAGGATGAAAATGAAATCATCATTGACACCACCCGTCTTGTTAAAGTTGGAACAGAGGTATTCATCAGCTATTCCAAATCAACACATGACTATTTAAAGCAATTTGAAAAGGAAACCATAAAAAATAATGTGCCCCTTAAGTTATCTCTAACATGGGATGAAGATTTGAACCTGTTTACCAAAGTTGAATATTATCTGGATGATGAACTAATCAATTTCAGGCATAAAACATTAGATAAATTCGAAAAAGCTAAAAACAAGCCAGTGACAGAAGAAACTATTGAAAAACAACTTAAAAAGACTGGCGGAACACCATTTTACATAGACAATATCCGTTTTAATAACATGCCGAAAGATATCTTCATACCAATTCGTGAGATTAACCAAATCAGACGTGAAATATTGGATACAGCTACAGACTTATTGGAGAAACACTATAAGCCAACTAAAAAATCCATTAAGGCCGTGCGTAAAAACTTAACTAAATTCTTTGAAGATTACGAAAATAACGAAGGAAAGATTAAGAAAAAAACTCCAAAATTATCAATATTCATTGATGATATTTCCCAAATCAAAGCCGCTTCAGGATTTGACATAAAAAGAATTTATTTTGATGGAAATTGCCACTATAACAATCCTGAGGATTACTTCGAAAATATCAAAGAGACCCTGAAAAAAGGAAGTCTCATGGCTTCCCCTTCAGAATTCGTTTGGGTTTTATCATCTTTCATCTCTGAAGAGGATGCAATAAAATGCAATGAAATCATAAAGGAACTTGAAGACGAAGGAATCATCATCTCAGTAATGGGGGACTTCCCTGGAATGGGTGAGATATTCGATTGTCCGATTTATGGAAATCATAACTTGAACGTCTGGAATAGTTTCTGCGTGCATGATTTGAATGCATCAGGATTCAAATCACTAATATTATCTTCCGAACTTTCAGGAAGGGAAATTAAAGAAGTCGTTAAAAGGAATCATGACCGAAACATAGACCTGGAAATGATTGTTAATGGAAACTTGGAAGTTATTGTAAGCAAAGATGACTTCACTAACTTAAATGATGGGAAAGACTTTATTATCTCCAATGATGCTGATTATGCTATTTTAGAAGATAAAAAAAGGAAAAAATTCAAATATAAAGTATTTTTCGACTACAACAGACAAAGCCACATCATCAACAAAGACTGCTTATGTCTAATTGAAGAAATAAATGAAATCAGGGAAATGGGATTGGATTCACTTATTCTCGATTGCAGATATTCAAATGAGAAATACACTTCACAAATTCTATCAATTTATAATGAAAGTCTTAAAAACAAAGACCAAGAAGAGTTAACCAAATACAAATACCAAATAATGGACCTGTCACAATCCTACATAAACAAAGGCAATTATATTGAAGGCAGACTACACGAGGACAAATAATGAGAATTCCTGAATTGCTTGCACCGGTCGGATCTATGGAACATCTGAAAGTTGCAATTAATGCCGGTGCCAGCTCTGTTTATCTATCTGGAAAAAACTATGGGGCGCGCAAATTTGCTGAAAACTTCACATTAGATGAAATTGGCGAAGCAGTAAACATTGCCCACATGCACAATGTTAAAGTTTACATCACTGTCAATACATTAATTAAAGAGGATGAATTGGAAAGCGTTGTTGATTACTTATCAAAGTTATATGCAATAGGTGTGGATGCTGTTTTGGTGCAAGATTTGGGACTGATAGAACTGATTAATGAATATCTGCCCAATTTAAAGATTCATGCATCAACCCAACTGACATGTGAAAACCAGCTGAAATTAAATTATCTTGAAAGCAAGGGCGTTAAGAGAGTGGTTCTTCCCCGTGAAATGAGAAAAGATGAAATCAAATCATTGAATACCAATATGGAACTTGAAATATTCGCCCACGGCGCATTATGTTATTCCTATTCAGGACAGTGCTTAATGAGCAGTTTCAAAGGAGGTAGAAGTGGGAACAGAGGAACCTGCGCTCAGCCTTGTCGCCAAAAATATAAAATTGAAGGAATAAAAAAGCAAGATTACTACCTATCACCATGCGATTTAAGCCTATTCGGCCAGCTAAAAGAAATTTCTGAGTTAAACATCAGCTGCATTAAGATTGAAGGAAGAATGCGCAGCAAAGAATACCTGGCTGTTGTGGTAAGCAATTACAGAAAAGCGTTGAACAAATTGAAAAGCGGAAAGAAACTCGAAAGTGAAGAAATAAATTTGGTATTTAACAGAGGATTCAGCCAAGGGCAATTCAACAATTCCTCGAAAAGAAGCATGCGTGCGGGGCATATTGGGCTTAAAATTGGAAAAGTAATTTCAAGCAGCAAAAATCAGATTGCAATCAGACTAAATGATTCAATACAGAGCATTCCTGAAAAAGGTGATGGACTGCTAATAATTAAAAATAACAATGATTACGGACTAGAGATATCCCAAAATCCAATAATAACCACCTTAAACCACTTCCAAAAAGGCAAAAACAAACAGATTAAGGATTTGAGTCGGAAAAATAAGGTTCTGATTGTTAAAAAAGTATGGCAAAATAAAAAAAGCACATTTAACCTGAATGAATCCGCCGTTTATTTAACCAAAAGAAATTCATTATCCAAAAAAGTAAAAGAAATCGAAACAAAAGGCAATAGCTACGTTAAATCCAAATTGGTCTTAACGTTCTCAATCAAAAACAAGTTTCCAAAACTCAAAGGAAAATTAACACTGGCCAACAGGAAAGAAGTTGAGTGCGAAGTTATAGGGAATGCTCCTTTCGAAAAGCCAATCAAAAAGAGCGTTGATAGGGAAACCATCAAAAAGCAACTTTCAAAAGTGGACAATTATCCTTTCCAGATTATACAAATTAACATTAATTACGACGGAACATTATTTATACCAATAAGCAAAATCAACGAACTTAGAAGAAACCTATTTGAAAAACTAGAACATGAAGTGATTAGCCTATACACTCACAAATATAAAAAAATCAAAATTAAGCATGAAAAAGCAAACCTTGAAGAAACAAAGCCAAGCATTTCGTTTTATACAACTAATCTGAATCATTTAAGGAACATCCAAAATGTCAAAAGAGTATATCTGGAAATCCCACCAAAAGATGATGATTTGGATATTTCCTCACAACCCCAACATAACTTAAACCATATGATTAACTTTATTAAAGAAGCCCAGGATATTTCCTATGATAAAGACTATGAATTGATTTGGAAATGGCCGGATATTGCTCATGACAAACTGATAAAAGTTTTAAACAAAGTTAGGGGCATTTTAAATAAAATGAATTATAACCTGCCAATTATGAGCAATTGCTTCAATGGAGAATATGGACCCTACTCAATGAACATTTCAAATACCGCAACAATAAACAGCCTTGAAAACTATAAAATCCTAACAATATCTCCTGAACTCAGAAAAAGGGATTATGAGGAAATCATGAAATACTGTAAAAATCCGGAGAAAATAGAAATATTGGTGCAGGGTTCTGTTGAACTAATGAAAACAAGATATTCTTTACTCAGCAAAAAAGAACTTAAAACAGATTATAAAAACAGTTTAATCGATTTGAACAATAATAAACATCCAATTCATAAAAGCATTTCCGGCGAGGAATTGATAATATTCAGCGATTGCGAACTTTCACTGCTCAGCGAAATATCCCACTTGAAGGAAATCGGCTTTTCTAATTTTTCGATTGATGGGCGATATAAAGACGATGATTATTCTAAAATGGCCGATATTTACAATTTGGCATTGAATAATGAACTTAATGAAAAAGAACTTTTAAAAATTAGTCCTAAAAATATGAGGGGCAACTACTAAATATTACTTTTCAAATGCTCTCGGCAATGTTGAATATATATTAAAAAGAATACTAAGTTGTATGAAGGGGTTTGGTAAAAATGAATGGGGACAAAATTACATTGCAAAACATTAAAGGAATCGGCGATAAAATCTCTGAAAAAATCATTAACAGTGTTGGGGGAGAAGAAGAACTCCAAAAAATAGTTGATAATGTTGATGTTGAAAAAATAGCAAATGTAGAAGGCATAAGCCAAAGAAAAGCTATTGAAATAATGAACCAATTATTGAACAACCAAGAATATGAGTTTATAAAAAGCGATAGGGCAATGGAACTTTATGAAGATATCATAAGCAAAATTTTGTCTTATTCCAACACAACATATTCTAAAAATAGAATCTTATTACTTTCCCCATCAAAAGACATAGATAAAATTAATTCACAGCTTGATTTTGTAATGAATGCAAAAAATCACGTTTCACAACTTCCAATTATCAAATTGAGAGGATTGATGAAAAATCTAAAAGAAGTCGAAGAAGCCAAACCTGAATATGATCCGAGCAAAGCCATTCTTGTTGAAAGTGAAGAGGATAATTCCTACCTTACTGATTTAGGACTGAACCAGTATTATCCAATTATTACTGCAAGCGATTCCCCATTACTCAAAGAAGAGATAATGAATTATGATTTAGTGTTCTATGTTTATTCGCAGGGAATACTTGACTTTGAAGGGATGCCCAACCTTGTAATGATAAACATTGAAGATAATGATTATGAAATTGTTCCTGAAAAAATTATCAACTTCTTTATTCAAAACAAAGAGTTGTTCTCAAAGGTTCACGAAATACAAAAGATTAGAAATCAAGAAAGTGTGCTCGGAGACATCATTCCAATTATCAATGAGCTTAATATAATTGATAAACGGGAAGTGGATATTGAAAAACTTGTTTATTCTCTAAAAGATGATATGGATAATGAATTAGAAAAATCCATTAAACAAGTTGATCTTGAAGGAGATGAAATTCTTAACCTATTAAACAATAACTTCCCACCGAAGATTAGTAAAATATTTGACGAAATTATAAATAAAAGAAAAGAAATTATCCGTGAAAAAACCGGATTAAGTTTCGACCCATTCTTAAGGACCTACCCAATACAAATTGATGATTCAGAAATTCAAAGAGTGACCCTTGAACAATCTTCCAAAAAAGAGAATGACATATTTGATATCAAAAAAAGTGCTGCAATTGAATTAAACTCAATAAAAAGCAAAGCTATCAAAGAAGTTGAAGATGCAATTAAATTTGACTATGAATTCAGTTTAGGCAGCTTTGCATATGAATATGGATTATGCAGACCGGAATTCAGTGATGAAATAAAATTAAAAGGAGCATTGCATCTAGAATTGGCTCTTAAAAAAGATGAAGAATATATTCAAAAAGTGGATTATCAATTAACAAAAGACGAAAATATAGCACTTTTAACAGGTGCAAATAGCGGTGGTAAAACCACCCTTCTTGAAACATTAACACAAATATCAATAATGGCCCAAATGGGACTTCCAGTAAGTGCGGATTATGCTGAAATTAAATTATTTGATGAGATTTATCACTTTTCAAAGAAAAGATCTCTTGATGCTGGAGCATTTGAATCATTCTTAAACGTGTTCATACCAATCGTCACCACAAATAGCAAAAAATTAGTGCTTCTAGATGAACTTGAAGGAATAACCGAACTTGATGCAGCAGTTAAAATCATATCTACATTCATAGACATGATAAAGGAATCAGATTCTTATGGAGTAATTGTTACTCATATGGCTCGTGAATTAATGAATTATACAAATATCCGTGTAGACGGTATTGAAGCTAAAGGATTAGATGAAAATTACAATTTAATTGTAGATAGAACTCCCAAAATGAATTTCCTTGCAAAAAGTACACCAGAATTAATCCTAAAAAGAATTTACGAGAAATCGGATGATGACTTAAAAGTAGTGTATGCAAGAATTTTAGAAAAATTCTAAAATAATATATGCTACTTTTTACTACTTTTAATTAATGAAAGTCAAAGCCAACAGTAGAAATGAAAATATCAAGAGAATAAATGAAATCTACAAAGTTCTTAAGGACAATGATTTTGGATATTTGATAGAAGAAAATACTTTTTTTAGAAAATTTCCCTTCCTTAGGAATCGAAAGGCTGAAAAAGAAGAGACCTATCTAGATGAAACCGCACCAATACGAATGCGCAAAGTATTAGAACAACTAGGTCCCGCATATATTAAATTAGGCCAAATGTTAAGCACCCGTCCAGATTTAGTTGGAATTGAAATTGCCAACGAGCTTCAAAAATTGAGAGATAACACACCAACAACACCATTCAATGAAATGAAAGAATTGATTGAAGAAGAACTTGGCAGCCCATTAGAAGAAATATTTTCAGACTTTGATGAAAATCCACTTGGTTCAGCATCAATAGGTCAAGTATATAGGGCTAAATTAAAAAGCAATAAAGAAGAAGTGGCAGTTAAAGTTCTAAAACCAAATTCACGTGAAATTATTGAATCCGATGTTAAAATAATGAAATTCTTAGCGGAACGGATGAACAAATACATATCCGTTACAAGAACCTACAACCTGCCGGCAATGGTTAGTGAATTTGAAAGGTCAATTTTCAAAGAAATTAATTTTTTAGAAGAATCAATGAACCTCCAAAATCTTTCAAGAAACTTCAGAAGCATTGCTTATATAAAAATACCTGAGGTATATCTTGACTACTGTTCTGAAAAAGTAATTACAATGGAATTGATAACAGGCGTTAAAGTTACAGATTTGATCGAAAATGATTACCCCGACATTGATAAGAAAAAAATAGCAAGCTATGGCGTCAAATCTTATTTTAAACAAATAATGCTTGATGGTTTTTTCCATGCCGACCCTCATCCTGGAAATCTAATTGTGACAGAAGATAAGAAACTATGCTATATTGATGCTGGAATGATGGGCATTTTAAATGAAGACTTTAAAGAAGATTTGGCAGAATTAATATTATTGTTAATAAGTGGCAACACAAACAATATAATCCATCAATTAATCTATATGGGCATCATCACACCCGCACAAAATACTCCTGAATTGCGAGCGGATATTGATGATTTAATGAATTTGTATTATGGGGCGGAATTAAGGAATATGGATGGTGCACTGAAAGATCTGCTGAACGTAATGGTTAAAAATAATGTTATTCTTCCAAAAGAATTTGTTATGATAGGGCGAGGAATAGCCCTTGTGGAGGACACCGGTAAAAAGTTAGACCCTAACTTCAATGCCGCTACTGAATTGAGAAGCTTATCCCGTCAAATAATAACAAATAAATACAAACCAAAAAGAATGGGCAAAGTTAGTTTAAACTATCTATTGCAGTTAGAACATTTGGCAAAAGATTTGCCCGACACAGTTAGAAGTACAGTATCTAAACTAGAAGAAGGGGATATTGAAGTAAAACTAAAACATGAAGAGATTAGTCAATTGACCAACCAATTATCCGTAGCATTGATTATATCCTCATTGATTATTGGATCATCATTGGCCATTATAGGCAATGCAGGCCCTAAATTATTCGGCATGTCAGGAGTCGGATTAATCGGTTTTGTTTTCAGTGCAGTATTGGGTGTTTTCTTAATCATAGAGTATATGGTAGAAAGAGACTAAACTTCTTAAAATTTAGTGAAAATAATTTTATTTTAAAAAATAGATATTAAACGCTTATTGCTAGTTAGAAAAATAATTATTTGACTCGAATTTAAAAAAAAATAGAAAAATAGGATGTTATATGATTAAAACATCCTCTGTATAGGTATTAGTATTTGAATTTCCATTAGCAGTAAATTCTACTGAAATTTGATGTTGACCCAGATAATCATCGGTAATCCAGAATATTGGAGTATCTAAATCATCACCAGTAATTTCATTAAATACTAATTTACCATCAACATACACTAATAAATGCCCATTTGTAAAATCAGACTCATACAACTTGTTAACACCATCAAGTTTCAAAGCATCTCCTTTACATATTGTTTGATTATCCCTAAGTCTTTGGATAATATGTTGAGCATGTTTCTCTACAGGATGGTATGAAACAGGAACATAAGAAGTGCTTGTTACAACTCTAGGAACATTACTTACATCAGAATGAGTTTCAGCAGCAGGATTTGTTGTATTAGTTGCATTAGTTGTGTTATTGCCACCCATTAATTTACTGAAGATATCAATAAGACTTCCAAAGTCAAATGAAGATCCATTTCCAGTACGATTTGTCAAACTACCAAAATCAAAAGATGAAGTTCCATTTCCTGAACGATTTGTCAAACTACCAAAGTCAAAAGTTCCATTTCCTTTTCCAGAACTATTTGTCAAACTACCAAAGTCAAAAGTTCCATTTCCTTTTGTGCTTGTACCACCAGTACCAGCATCACCAGTACCAGTATCATCTTGACCACCAGTTTGGTCATCAGTTGTGTCATCCGTTTCATCATCAGCCTGATTATCAGCTGCATCAGCAGCAACTTCATCTACGGAATCGCTTGATTGTAGTACGACATCAATTGAATCATCAGTGAAATTTGTTGCACTAAAAGCATTCATAGATAAAGATAAAATAATGAACAAAACTAAAATATATTTAATTTTATTATTTATCATGTGAATTCCTCCTTTTTTATTATAAATTTTTTAATATTATCGTGGCAAATATTTTAATTATTTTATATGGCATTATTTTGATAGGTTTAATCCCTAATATAAGTTATAACCAGATACGCTCCAAGAATTGCACTGAATACGAATCCTATAAATCCAATTGCAGAGATATCCCATACTTTTGGACCTTTATCTGCTAAAATTGCAATGGATGAACCTACAAGCAATGCAGATATAATTAATGATATTGACAATTGGTTTTTCAAATCATCCAAACCAGTATGGTTCATGTTCAGTTCCAATTCACCTCTTTCAACTTTATCAAGAGTGCTGTTAAGTCTGTCAGGCAAATCTTTTAATAAGTGTTCAATTTCTACAATGTAGTTAAATCCACCACCTACAAGGTTTCCTGGTTCGAATTTTGACTTAATCATGTCTTTAGCGAATTTTTCAAGTTCTCCTGTGAGATTGAAATGAGGATCCAATTTGTCTCCAGCTTCTTCAATGAGTATCATTCCTCTTCCAATCATTACAAATTCTCTTGGAAGAACAATATTGTGGTTAATCATTACATTCATCAAATCATCAAATATGCCGTCCATTTGGTCCAAATCAACACCAATGTATGCATTTAATAAGTCATCGACATCCTCCCTGAATTCATCGGTGTTCTGTTCCGGAGTGATAATTTTCATGTAAAGCAATTGATTGATTAAATGATGTGAATTTCCATCTAACAGGAGCAATATCAATTGAGCGAAGTTTGATCTGAACTCATCATTTACTACACCCATCATTCCAAAGTCAATGTAACAGAGTCTATTGTCATGGGTTACGAATAGGTTACCTGGGTGTGGGTCTGCATGGAAAAATCCGTCAATCAATACTTGTTTTAAGTAGGATTGGCATCCGTATTGAGCGATTTCTGCATTATTGATGCCTTCAACTTCCTTGTCATATAAATCCGGCAATTCATATCCATCAATGAGCTCCATAGTTATGAGTTTGGAAGAACAATATTCAGGATAGACCTCAGGTATTTTAATATAATCGACTTCTTTGAAATTGTTGGTAATTTTAGTAATATTTTTAACTTCTTCCATATAGTTTAATTCTTTGAAAATTGACCTTTCGAATTCTTTGGCCATTGCCGGCAAGTTGTATACTCTTGATCCTGAAATATGTTTGTCAACAGTTCCAGCCACTTTATTTAATACGACTACATCCGGAGCAATAACCTCCTGAATACCTGGCTTTTGAACTTTAACAGCAACATCCATACCGTTTTCTTTTAATGTTGCCTTATAAACCTGACCGATTGATGCGGAACCAAGAGGCTCTTCATTAAATTCAGAATAGACTTCTTCCAATGGTTGTCCAATTTCCCCTTCAATAACTTCCCTGATTTCGTCAAAAGGAGTTACAGGAGTATTATCCCTAAGCAATTTCAAATCATCAGCAATTTCATTACCGACCATATCCGGTCTTGTAGCCAATAGCTGACCTAATTTAATGAATGCTGGACCCAATTCCTCCATAGCATATCTTAAGTCTGAAATCTCAAAATTTTCATCATCTTTGTTCTCTTTCAATAAACTTGCCAAATGATGCCTTTTTGCAACACCCATAATTTCATCAAAACGCTGCCTTGCAACTTTTTTATCTTCTTTAGCCATTGAATCGCCTCATTAAATAAAAATACTCATTTTTTATATACATTTTTAATAATTTTTTGTTTAAATCCCAATTTGTTCAAAAAATATAATAATTATACTAATTTTTATATAATCATACTATTTTTTGATAGAAAATCAAAACATTACACTTATATTTAAAATTAATTATATATAAATACATATTATTTTTAAGTTAAAAATTGAATTACATTTAAAATTAACATATAAATACTCATATATTAATCATTTTAATAAATAATTATAAAAAAATAATCAAAATAGTAATTTTTATGAAAATACTGTTAAAAATTTAAAAAAATATTCTATTTATTTAACATTCTTACAATTTAGTTTGATTAAACGATATTTTCCTTAAAAGACAGTATGCGAAAAATACAAAAATATAACCCCATGTTTAAAAACAGGAAAAATGACCTTAAAAATAATAACAATGAACATTTTTCATTAAAATTAAATAAATACTGATTGATTAAACTATTCAATAATCAATAAGCATTATCAAAAACATGGATGAAATAACAAATTAAATAGGATTTATTAAAAAAATGGGTTAATAGATTTTGCCACATACCCTACAAAATATAATGTACTTTTCGCCTCTACACCCCATAGTACAGACAATAACCTTGAAATAGTTATGGCTAATCGCAAATGTTTTTTAAAGCAATAATCAAATGATTCATGAAATCGTATCTTGTTTTTTCATCCAATTCAAGAATAGAGAGGTAAGGGTTTAAATCCTCAAGCTCCACCAATAACAATTCGCCATCGTTTGTCCTGCAGGCATCCACTCTTTGGATTCCGTTTTCAATGTCATTCCAAGCAATGAATTTTTCTGCAAATTCCTTGTCGATTTGGCTAAATTCATATTTTTCAAGCTCCCATCGTTTGTCCTTATCCGGAGCATATAATGCATATTCCAAACTGTCATTAATGAAATAGAAAGATACCTCATATTCAAAGTCAACTGCAGGCTGTATTAACATGTTCGCAAGGTCTTTTTCAAATAATTCACTCTTTGTTAAATAATAAACTTGATTAAAAAAATTAGTTTAATAGATTTTGCCTGTATAGTAATTTTAGCCCCTACATTATAATATTTAATATAATTCCACGCAAATAATATTTGGTGTCTTTAAAGTTAACAAATTTATCCTTATTCAATTTTAAAAATCTTTTTTCCATGTTTTTCACTCAAGCATTAAGAGATATCAATTTGAACCACCCCATCCTATAGAGGATGGGGATTCCTGAATTATTTTCACTTAATAAGGTTAATTTAAGTATTTTTTCAGGCTATCCCCGTTGAACCAGCGGTTTAGAATATTAATTGCTGCGTTTGTGTCCCTATCAAGTGTTTTTCCGCATTTT
>NZ_CACXTS010000031.1 GCF_902770715.1 uncultured Methanobrevibacter sp.
TGCACAGTCACACTAACAGGCCTGAAACCATCTTGATCGTTAGCATCAGTCCAAACCTTTTGAACAGTAACATTAACCAATTCAGGAACATGAGTGTTAGTAATAGTCCAGTTATAAGGAGTACTATTAGTTATTTCAGCCTCGTAACCTTCTACACTAATTTCACGAACGGTATAATTAATCACTTGGCCATTTTCTTTCATCGGTAAATCAGTGAAAGTATAATTCCAAGAATTACCGGTTAAATTAGTACGATTAATTTCCACACCATTTGCGTATAAAATAACAGTCACATTTACAGGTCTAATACCATCTTGATTATCATTATCATCCCAAATTTTTGTAACATTAAGGTCTGTCAATTCAGGACCGATTACTCTAAATACAGTTTCATTACTGATTTCAGTATAATAACTTGTTTCAGGATAATATGCTCTAATTGTATAATTTCCTACATCCAAGTTACTTAATTTAATGGATATTGTACCTGTAATGTTGGTTCTATTAAAACCAACTAAAACTGAACTTCCTGTGTCCTTATTAGTAATCTCGTAGTATATAACTTGATTATCTTCTCTATCATCCAAATAGATTTTATTACCATTTTCACTGTTTTCATAGCCAGAAACAGGAGTCGTATATTCATTTGGGGATATTGTTTTGTTTATAACCTCTCCACCATTATAGAATGGATAAGTTATATTTTTTATTAAAACATCACTACCGCCATTGCAGTTATGAATGGCATTTGCAATGTTGTCTCCTCCTATATGAGTTATATTAATAATTACATCATCTGTTTGATTATATACAGTGTTATTCTCTGGCATAATTATTAATAAATAGGAGTGTGCTTGGTTATCAAATAAAGTGGAGTCATGTACTTTAATTGATGAATCTTCCACATATATTGCAGATCCGTTTACTGCAGTATTGTTATAGAAATTGGCCTGTAAATCAATATTATCAGAGCCATATATGTAGAAAGCACCACCAATACCGTTTCCATCATCAATATTGCCGGTAGCTGTATTATTTGTTAATGTGGAATCTTTAACTATTAAATTTGAAGCCCCCTCAAGATGGGCAAATCCACCGCTTAAAGCAGTGTTATTATGACCGATAATATCATCTAAATAGGTATCTGCACCATCAACATATAATGCTCCACCAGTATAATCAGCAGAATTATGTGAAAAATTGTTATTGATGAAATTTGAATTTTCACCATCGGCATATACTGCTCCACCCATACTGCTTGCATGATTTGATGAAATATTATTGTTGGTGAATATTGTATTGGATCCGTCAATTGCGATTCCTCCACCGAAAACACCTTTATTATCGGTTACTTGATTGTCTGAAAATTCATAGCCATCTCCGGAAACATAAATACCACCACCAAAATTACCTTCATTGGAATCGATGATGTTGTTTGTGAATTTACCTTCATGACCACTAACATAAATCGCACCACCACCAAAATCTGCCTCATTATCTGTAAAATTGGAATTTTTAACGTTAATGTTATCCCCGTGAACATATAATGAACCACCATAATAATCAGCGGTGTTATTTGCGGATGTGATATTTTCAAAACGGGCTGAATCTCCAATTACAAATATAGCACCACCTTCCTCAGCAGTGTTATTTGTAAGGATTACATCTTCAACATGACAATTGTCACCTTCGATATAAAATCCTCCACCGTTTGTAGTAGCACTATTATTGTCTAAAGTACAATTTCGAACAGTGGTGTCATTACCTTTAACATAGGATGAACCACCTATCATTGCAGTGTTATTTGATGAAGTAACATTTTCAAATAAAGCACCATTTGCAATAAGGAAAATTGCTCCACCTTCTGTACCTGCATCATTATTGGAAACAACTGTATTTTTAAACTCACTAGGTGTAGATGTAGTATTGATGTAGAATCCACCACCTTCATGTATAGCGCTGTTATTCTCAATAATACAATTATCCACATTAGTTGTACCAATAATGAATAAGTCGATTGCTCCACCTCTGTCAGCAGTGTTATTATAACATTCACAGTCAATTATGTCAACATGATTAATTTTATACATATGAAGAGCACCACCTTGCGCCCTCTCATCATCACGATTTCCTTTTGCTGTATTGTTTACGAATGTTGTGTTTACATATTTTAAATCAGGATTACTGCCCTGATCTAAATCAATTGTAACGTCAATAGCACCACCATTACCATCAAAAGCAGTGTTTAAATAGAAATCAGAATCATAAGTGTTTACTCTTCCCCTTACTGCACCACCATATGAACCTTGGTTTCTTTCAAAGGTGGAATTTCTAACTGTGGTTTCTCCTCTACAGGTCCAGATTGCTCCACCACCATTAGAAACTTCACTAGGATTGTTGTAAATACTTTTTGCTATGTTGTCTTGGAATATTGAATTTTCAACTTCCATATTTTCTGAATATTCCATTCTGATTGCTCCACCACCAGTATTAGCGGTGTTTGAGGTGAAATTGGAATTTTGCACAGTTATATCTTCACAATCATTGGCGATGAAAATTGCTCCACCACCTTGACCGTCACCGACACCTAATGCATTGTTTTTAGTGAAATCACAAGAATCTACATTTAAATTATAACAGTAATCATTAACATAAATTGCTCCACCATCGATTGATGCATTATTATTAGTGAAATTTGAGTTAGATATGGTTGCATCATCGTGATAAATACCTATCGCACCACCAGAAGTAGAAGCAGTGTTGTCCTCAAATTCACAACCGTCCACGGTTAGTCCCGGCCTACCGGCATATATTGCACCACCAATAGTACCATGATTGTCTATGAATGTACAGTCTATTACTTTCGTATTTGAAGCATCCTCATCGGAATAAATTGCTCCACCATATTGCTCTGCTTTGTTGTTATTGAAAATACAATTTTCAATAGTGGCATCAGGACCTGTCAAATAGACTGCACCACCAAATCCGCCCCATCTTCCGCGATTGTCTGAAAAATTACAGTTTTCAATTTTAAGATTTGAAGCAGATGTTGTAGCTCTAATAGCTCCACCATATTGGTGTTCACAGTTTTCAAATTCACAATTTGATATTGTACAATCTGAAGCATCAACCGCTACAGCGGAACCCGGACCGTTTCCACCATTAGCATCTACAAATCTAATATTTTTTAAAGTAACGCCAGACGCCTGGATGTTGAATACTTTAGCATGATTTGCATTAATAGTGGACATACCATTAGGATTGGAACTGGATCCTCCACTGATTATTATATTAGGAACATTTACATTTATAATCTGATTTGCTTGCCATTCAGACCAACCGGATGAAATATCCTGATTTCCTAAATAAAGTGTATCTCCCGGTTGAAGAACACCATTATTAAAGATAGTTTGAATTTCTTGAACTGTTGATCCGGACAAATCATAAGTTGCAGACAATACATCATTGTCATTGCTTGCACCTAATGAAGTATCATCAGCTGAATCGGACATTGGAACCGATAATGAACCACCACCCGACGTGCTTAATTCCGTGTCGTTTATCGAAATATCATTTGCTGCGCTTGCAGCCCCCAAAAAAGATACGAAAAAGAATAATATCAAAATAATTAAAATCGAGTTAATTATTTTCTTATTGATATAATCTCCTCCCATTCGATACAATTTTTTACTTACACATATGATAAACCAGGTTTATCATACCCATCTGGAATAAAAAATCCAGATAATGTAAAAAAATATTCAATCCCATATAAATTTACTGAACAAAAAGAAACAATAATATAATTTGTTTAAAAAATCTGAAGTTTTTTAAGTCAAATAGATTGTTTATTCAGCCAAACCTAAGATTAAAATATTATCTTACAACTTTACATTAATTAATAATAATATATAAAGTTTACAAAACCTTTCAAAAAGGCCACAATATTAGTATAAAAAAGCTTTAATTCAACAACTTTAAAAAGTTTTAAACAAATATTATCCATCTAAAATAAATATGATTAAATCAATATTAAAAATAAAAAATTAAAAGAACTATGATAAATATTAAACATTAATTAACTATTTTTAAAAAAAAATTATCGATTTGAAAGCCAAGTTTTGCATTAAACACAATTTCCACACTTTATATTATAAAAACAATTTTACAACACTCTAATCAAAAATAGTGTTTTTATACCCCCACATCTTCATAGTCCAATATGATTTTTTAGTTATATCGAATATGCACCTTAAAAAAACAGCATATCCAAAAAACGATTATATATCATCTAAATTTTTAAAAAAAAAACAGGAAAATAAGCCGTTTTATAATTAGCCAAAATCAGTCAAAAAAAAGTATTAATGAAATCTATTCATCAATAACTATCATCTTTTCTAAAATTTCAATTATGTGCAAATTCAATGGATTTTTCAAAGACAGATACTCTCTATTTCCTTTTGCTGAACCGAATTCTGCAAAATACGGAGTTTGGCCGCATCCCCCTTCAACGGTTGTTCCAAAAGTAACTTCGCATCCTTTGACCTTAACCCCGAAGTCGGCAAATTCGAATTCCAAAATGTTATCGAAGTCATCTGTCTTGAAATCTTCACTGACTCCGCCATATTCAAGCTTAAATATGGCCTCTTCAGGATTCGAATTGTCACAGGTTGCAAAGACCAATCTTATATATATTCCATCTTCTGAAGCCTTTTTATTCAAAAACTGGAAAAATTCATCATCCATATCATCAAATTTATATTTTTCATCAGCCATTCCTGAATAAGTCGGCATATAATTGTTAGAACTAAGTTCATCCACATAGAAATGAAAGTCACTATTGCCACTGACAGATCGCTCAACTGTCTCTTTTACATTTAAATTTATTTTTCTTGTTATTTTCATGTTTAATTCCTCAAAGTGATGGTTTAAATTTTAATGTGATATGCATTCCAATAGAAATTTCTAAGATATATTATAGGATTGCCTGTTTCCATATAACTCCATACACAAACCGCCAATGCATGGATTATGATTATCAAAATTAAATTCAGCGCAATATATTCAAAAATGAATATTAAATCCCAATAGTCAATCATCAGATGACCTCCAAAATTAACAAAGTAGTAGCTGGGAATGAATGGAAATTAGGTGAATATATGAATAGAACAACATCAGCTACTACTTGAATTAAATGTTGCTTAATGCAGTGAAAACATGATTTTAAGTTTGATAAATATTAAGCAACAAATAAAATTAAAAGGCCACTGCACTCCATGTACAGTTCATATTTACATGTGGTGTCATTCTTATCAACTCCCTTAAATTAAAAGTTCGTATTGAGTCAAATTACAAATTCAATAAAATGGTATGGTTATTTTATATCAACATTAAAGTGCAATTAGATTTTAGTTTAGGTTATATATAAAGTTTTGTTTTAAGGAAATGTTGACTGAAACATGTTAATTACTAAAAAAAGAAAAGAATGTATGATGATAATTTAATATTGAGAATAAAACATCCAATAGCTAGAAAAAAATAAGTTAAAGAGGAATTATAATTCTCCCCTTTCACGCCTTTCATCCAATAATTTAAGGCCGATTTCACCTAATTTGTATTTTTGAATCTTACCACTAGTAGTAAGAGGGAATTCATCAACAAAGAATACGTATTTAGGCACCTTATATCTTGCGATAGATCCTATACAGAAATCACGGATATCCTCTTCGGTAACATCATCATATCCCTCTTCCTTAATGATGAATGCACCGACAATCTCTCCGTATTTTTCATCCGGAATTCCTGCGACCTGAACGTCCTGCACGCACTCATGGGTAAAGAGGAACTCTTCTATCTCACGAGGGTATATGTTTTCACCGCCTCTGATAATCATGTCCTTGATACGGCCGACAATGGAATAGTATCCGTCTTCATCGACTGTCGCAAGGTCTCCTGAGTGAAGCCATCCGTCAGGCTCGATTGTCTCTGCAGTCTTTTCAGGCATGTTATAGTATCCTTTCATGACATTGAATCCTCTGCACATTATCTCACCTGTTTCACCTGGACCCAATTCTTCGCCGGTTTCGGGATCAACAATCTTAACCTCAATATTAGGGAATTTACGGCCAACAGTATTGATTTTTTTCTCGAATGAATCGGCGGCGTTTGTCTGGGTAAATCCGGGAGCCGCTTCGGTAAGGCCATATACGCTGGTAATCTCCTTCATGTTCATCTTTTCGATTGCATCCTTCATGGTTTCGACAGGGCATGTTGAGCCCGCCATGATACCTGTTCTTAAGGAGGACATGTCAAACATCTCAAACATCGGATGGTTCATCATGCCTATAAACATGGTAGGAACGCCATAGATTGATGTGCACTTTTCCTTCTGAATTGATGAGATAGCTAAAAGAGGGTCATATTCCTCCAGAACAACCATGGTGGAGCCATGAGTGATTACTGCCATTACACCTAAAACTGTTCCGAAACAATGGAAAAGAGGCACCTGAAGAAGAAGCCTGTCTGCAGGAGTGTAGTTCATGTTTTCTCCAATGTAGTAACCGTCATTTACAATGTTACGGGAAGTAAGCATTACCCCTTTTGGAAAACCTTCAGTTCCGGAAGTGTACTGCATGTTGATTACGTCATATTGGGTTACGGCATCCTTTACCTTTTGATATTCCTCATCGTCATAGCTCATGCCCAAAAGCAATAATTCGTTAGTGTTATACATTCCGCGATGCTTTTCCTGGCCTACGTGGAAAATGAATTTCAAATGTGGGAATTTCTCAGAAACAAGATGGCCTCTTGCACAGCTTTTGAGTTCTGGAACAAGCTGATTTATAATGTCAAAATAGCTTGTATCCCTGAATCCGTCAGTCATGGCCAATGCTTTCATGTCGGACTGACCCAATACATATTCAAGCTCATGGGCCTGATAAGCGGTGTTGACTGTTACGATTGTTGCACCTATTTTAGCTGTTGCAAACATATAGGTCAACCATTCCGGAACGTTTTTAGCCCATATTCCAACATGGTCTCCTTTTTCAATTCCGATAGCCAGCATTCCTTTTGCAAGATTGTCTATTCTTTCATCAAATTCCTTATATGTAAACCTTAAATTCCTATCCGGATAAACTATAAATTCATGATCAGGCTGTTTTTCAACCATTGATTCGAAAAACTTCCCTAAAGGGAGTTCTGTAAATAATTCACTCATTGGAAAACCTCCATTTTTCTAATTTCAACATTCCTAATACTGATAAAACGTTTGTGCAAGCCCAACAACAGCAAACGCAAATCCAAACCAAGAGTGAAAATTCCAAATAAGTCTTTCTGTTGTTTTCCAATTATTTCAAACATTTTATCAAACCTCAATTCTATCTAATATGGAGTGTATAGCACTGCAAGTATTTTAGCCTTGTCTTCACCGCTTGCGTGAAGGTGGTGCGGTACTACTGAATCATAAAAGATTGTATCTCCTTTTCCAATGGTGTATTTCTCATTACCATAAATTACTTCAATTTCGCCTTCTAAAACATAAATGAACTCTTCACCTTCGTGAGAGGACAGTTCCTTTTCTCCCTCTTCATATTCGATGTCGATTATGAACGGGTCGATGTTTCTGTCAATCTTTCCTGCACCTAAGGAGTGGAATTCAAGATTGGTTGCGTTTGTCACGTCTTCCCTTCCTGAGAAGTATAAGGAGTTTTCTGTCTTTCCACCTCTTGTAACAACAGGTCCAAGTTCAGGTGTATCATCTAGAAATGTTCCTAAACGTACTCCAAGCGCTCTTGCCATTTTGGTTAACGGTGTAAGTGAAGGAATAACTTCTCCATCTTCCATAGCCTTTAGTACTTCAAGTTTTACGCCGCTTCTCTCAGCAAGGTCTTCGATTGTCATATTCTGTCTATCTCTAATGTCTTTAATTTTCTTTGCAAAATCTTCGTTTGTCATAATTTCACTCATTTTGGATTTTTACTTAAAGATTTAAGTATTTATAATTATATTTAAGAAGATATATAAAAGTATCTAAATAATTGAACAGATATTAAATTTAGGCTTAAAATAAATAAAAAATTAGTTGGATATTCAATGAATTATTTTTTAAGCAGTTCATCGATTTTCTCATGAAGCTGCATATTTTCTTCGCGTGAGGCCGCAAGTTCATTCTTGACGGCTTCAAGTTCATTTTCTATCCTGTCGATTTTCTCATGAAGCACCACCACGTTTTCCTCAACATCGCTGTCGATGTTTATGACCTTATCTGTAAAGTATGAGGATATTGCACCTGTCAGTGTGGAGAATATGAAAACTCCCAGGATGAGCAGTACCAATGAAATGGATTTGGCCACCAGAGTATTCGGAGTGACATCACCATATCCCACAGTCGTTAATGTGCTCATTACAAACCATAGGCTATCTACCATATTCAGTGACGGGTCCAGCAAATAAATAACAAATGTAAAAACGATAATGACAAAGAGAATCCACCACAGCAGAATGTCGACCTTAGTGTTTTCAAAGAATTCGAATAGAATATTGAAGCGCCTTTCAACGAACTCGGATAATCTTAACACCTTTACCAGTATCAAAAAGCGAAAAGCAAGGGAGGGCAATGGAAATATCAGCTCCAGAGGCAATATGCCAATGAAATACAGAATATTTTTCCTTAAAAAAGACCTTTTGCAATCTTGCCCATTGACTTTGTAGAAAAAGTCAACCAGAAGAACCAAACATAAGGCAACATCAAAAAGATAAATGAAATTAAGCATGCCTCCCTGAACCTGAAACAGAAACGCATAGGCAATCATCAAACAGTCAATGATAATCAGGAAATTGATGCCCTTTAAAAGATAATTCCTATCTGTCATGCCTTCACCCATATTATAATATTGAAATCAAGGTATATAATATTTTTTTATTATGTTAATCTTGCTTTAATCTGATTAAAATTAGTTTATATCGGATTAATTAGCTTCAAACCAACAAAAAAATTATATATTTTAAAAACAAACCAATGACTGTAAAGATTTACCTTCAATCTTTACATTCTTAAAGAGAATTAAACAATTTAGTCAATGAGAATTTACCTGAATTTGGCGTTAAGGTCAGATTGAACCTGGCCTTAACAAAAAAAATAATATATAAAAATGTTTAAAATTAAATCAAGGTGAAAAATTGAAAAGGAAAACAAAAATCATTCTCATTGTAATCCTTTTGTTAATTCTTGGTGCACTCATCTACTATGAAAACGAACAGATTGAAAAATCACCATATCGTGTACTTGGAAATACAAGTTTGGGTACAGTAGAAAAAATACTATATGGTAATGAAAGCGCCAACCACACAATCGCATTGATTACAGGAATTCATCCAAGAGAAAAGCTTGCAATCAATCCTGAAATTAAGGCGGCAAAGGAATTTGCAAATGAAACCGAAGACGTTAAGATCATACATTATCAGGTCAATGTAACAAAAGACCCTAAAAATTATAAGAAAGGACGTGCAAATGGTGAAAGTCTTGTTCATGACTTTGTAAATCCGGATGTTATCAGAACAGATGCTGATTGCGTGATAATAAGCCATTCCCATGTTGAATGGTACGGCGAAGGATTTTACCTTGCAACCCCCGAAATGGATAATGCTTCAGTCAAAATAGCCAAAAAGATTAATAAAACAACTGATTTTGGATATTATCCTAGAACCGGAAATGAAACATACAAATCAACATCTGCAGTTTTAGTATCAAAGCCAATAGCTCAGGCAGGATATCCTACATTCGTATATGAAATTCCGGAAAACATTACAAAACAGAATTCAACTGACATGGCAAAGGAACTCTTTGGATTAATGGTCAAGTATACATAGGTGTTAAAATGAAATTGGAAGAATATCTAGAGCATGTAAATAGTGGAAAAAGAATTGTCGCAAATTCCCCGCAACATCTGTTGATGCATCAAATGCTTCAGGAAGCCTTGGAGATTACTCATAAGATCAATAATGAATATCACACTTCCGAAGAGATACAGGAACTGTTCGGAGAACTGACCGGAAAGCCAGCCAACAGGACTTTAGGCTTGATTCCCCCATTCAACACCGACTGCGGCAAGAATATCCATGTCGGTGAAAACGTCTTCATAAATTCCGGCTGCAAAATGCAGGACCAAGGGGGAATATACATTGGTGATGACGTTTTGATTGGCCATAATGCCTGTCTTTTGACACTTAATCATGCAAAAGAGCCTGAAAACAGAGCTGACATGTATCCTGCTCCAATCCATATTGGAGATAAGGCCTGGCTTGGCTCCAATGTCACTGTGCTTCCGGGAGTTACAATAGGTGAAGGCGCCATTGTAGCGGCAGGTGCGGTTGTCACAAAGGATGTTGCCCCAAACACCATCGTGGGAGGCATTCCCGCAAAGTTCATCAAAAATGTTGAAGATTAATCTACATCTTTAAATTATAATTACCATCACCGAAAACTACTTTTTAAATATTTTAATTTTAAATATTGATAGCTGCATTAAAAATAATGCAAGAATTATTGAAAAAATAGAAAATGAAATCATCTAATCTACATGAACTTATTGAAAAACACTTATTTCTAACTAAAATCACTATGGAATTTCAAAGTCATAGGAACCTGTTAATCTTTATATAGTTTACATAACATATCTTTAACCAATATAACGGAGCTGTATGAAATGTTAACTATAAATCAATGTTACTTAGATTTTGTAGATAAAATCTTAAAGCAAGGAAAGGAAACTTATAAAGACTCAAATCATCATTTATTGGAGAACTTAGGGAACTTTTACATTATTGATGACCCATTTGATTTGAAATTCAGAGCAAAATATCAAAACTACACCCCTGAAATGTTATTGGATGACATAAAATCCGGAAGGTTCGACATGGAAGGCTGTCCAATAAAAAGTGATGCATTATATGAATATGTAAAATCAGCGGAAAATCCTGACGATCAAGGGTTCGTCTACACATATCCGAATCGTATCTATGCCCACTTTGACATTGACCAATTCAACACCATGAAAGAAAGAATCCTAACCGCAACAGGATCCAACAGGGCAGTTGCAGTCACAATCGATCCTCAACTTGACTCTGACAGGGAAGATATCCCATGCCTTCAATTCCTGCAATGCCTTGTTCGTAACAATGAGCTAACCATTCACTGCATCTTCAGAAGCAACGACATATTCGGTGCATTCTATTCAAACATGTTCTTCATCGCATACCTTGGATTGAAAATGAAAGAAGAAGTCAACAAGGAGATTGTGGGTGAAAAACTAAACTTCGGTGGAGTTCACTATCACTCAACTTCAGGACATATCTACAATACCGATTTAAAAGCAGCCCGTAAATTAGTTAAAGCAAATAAATAAGGTTTTTTTAACCTTATTTTTTAATTGTTATCTTATTACTTATTTTAAGACTTCCATAAGTTGAAGTTATTGTATATCGGCCTATCCTGTATTTTTTGGTTATCTTTAAAATGGCGTTTCCATACTTATTTGTTTTGACCTTGTAGGTTTTTCCCTTGAATTTGAAGGTAACCTTTTTGTATTTTAGGATTTTTCCCTTTGAATTCAAAAGCTTAGCCTTGAATTTTATAGTTTTGCCTTTTTTAACAGCGATATTTTTAGTAACTATTGTTGATTTGATGGTTATCTTATTTGAAACTTTAAAGCCATTATATGATGCGGTAATGGTGTATTTACCTGGTTTTAAACCAATCTTCAGATAAGCGTATCCTTTTGAATCAGTGTATCTATAATAATCATTGCCGTTCACCCTAAATTTCACCTTTAGATTTTTGACAATCTTGCCATTATCGTTGACGACCTTAACCTTATAGGACTTTCCGGCACCATAATATGCTGTAAAACCCTTATTTTGGGAAATCCTATCGACTACTTTAATGTTTTGACTTACGGATTCGTTATTTTCACTACTTTTAATAGTGACAGCATAATTACCTGACTTTAAGCCGATATTATAGTATACCTTACCTTTTGCATCAGTAAAAACCGTATCAATCTTGGAACCAATGGATACAGTCAACTCTCTATTAGCCAATGGGGATCCGTCATAATTGACTAAAGAAAACATGTAGTTGGAATTGAAAGCATATGTTGTTATGGAAGGAAGGACAATTGATGAGTTTATGTTGAGAGTTTTGGTAACTGTAGATTTTAAATAGTTTCCTTCGGCAGGTGATGAGATGGTTATGGAATATTTTCCTGCAGTGTCAAAAACATAATCAAGAACTATAATTCCATCACGATTTGTATTTTTTGTAAAAGTCTGTCCATTGACCTTGAATGAAACCTTCTTGTCAACAAGCGCATTTCCTGACTTGTCCTGCACTTCAATTGAGAACCTGTAATCCTTGTTCAAGTAAACATTTAGATTATCTAAGACGATGACCTGTTCCAGACTTCCCACTTTAGATGAATTGTCATTTGGATTAAGTACAGTGAATGCCTTAATACATGCCACCTGTGACTTATAGGTATGGGTGGTATAACTCCAGACCAGTTCGTATAAGTCTTTCCAGTTTTCGCCGTCATAGCTGATAAAGGAAGTATCTTCTGAATAAAGCATGTGATTAAGGCTGACCGCTTCTGAAATTGGAACGCCCGCATCCTCATCAACGGTGATTTTGAATTCAATTTCAAACACATCGCCGATTCTAAGAGGAATCATTTTATTTAGGTTGATTGTTGAATAGCTTGACGGGGATTTTCCGGATTGTGTGTGCTTCAAGACCTTATTAACATAAATTGATAAGTCCCATGAAGTTTCCTTTTCAAAATATGTGGAAACTGCAGCCAAATATTCATTGTCAGTTGCAGTGAACCTGTTCTTATACCATACTGAACTTGATGAATTCAGGAAGTAATCAGTTCTTCCCGGAATGTCATACTGATAGTTCTTATCGAATTTGACAGTATCGTTTAAAATGAAGGTGTATGAAACATCAGTTTTGTTTACGGTAGCTATTTTCTTATCATAATATGAAACATAGTAATATCCTTTGATTCCACCATTAGTTCCCCAACTGTTTTTGATTATCCATGCGCCATCGCCTTCAGGAACAGTATCATTAGTCTTATTGAAATTGTATCTTGAGTAATTATCATCCCAACCGACAATGGTTACTGCGTGATTAGCTCCGCTTGTACCATAATTATAATAATTTTTAGAATCTTTCAGATATGAGCTGGACCAATAGATACATGTTGCAACAGCACCATAATCCATTAAAGCCCTTTTAATCGCATCATTGTCTGTATAATCTGATCTGGATAAAAACAATACATTCTGGACATGCATAAGACTGTGCAATAAAGGGGATACAATAGACTTATCAAAATACCTGTCCTCATTATCATTGACCGGACCTAGCCATGCAGTAAGGTATCCTACACCCATATCATCATAGCCTCCCTTGTTTGGAGTCATACTCCAACCATAGTCGGAGAACATGGACATGACGTTTTTCATGTTTTCTTCAGACAGATCGTAAGTTTTCCCTGTGGCCTTCAATATGCATGATTCCAATGCCGCAAGGGTTGTGAAAGCCCAGCAGTTTCCACCGCTTCCCTGATTTTTAACTGAAGTCACCTGCTTGAGATTTCTCAAATCATAACTGGTTGGAAGTGTGCCGCTTAAAGAAGAGTCTTTTAGCTTGAATAGGATATAGTTTCCATCACCAATGGTTAAGTTAATGGTATCTGATTTATATGCATTATTTGCAAATTTCGCCTTATTATTTGAAAATGTATTGTTCAATGCTTCATCAAAAAGTGTATCATAGAATATTTCGCTTAAAAGGCAATAGACTCCTCCTGCAGTATTTTCGGCAACGTTCTTTGTGAATCTGTTTGAGTAGATATTGAATATTTCCGCTCCGTCCACAAAAATTGCCCCACCATTGATTGCAGAATTGTTATTGAAAAGTGAGTTTTTAAGGGTGATGTAGCCATACATTGAATAGAATGCACCACCATTATATTTTGCCTTATTGTTTTTGGCTGTGACATTGATTAGAGTTATATTTGAACTTAAGGAAGCAATTGCACCTCCAAATGCAGCAGCACAATTGATGAATTGTGAATCCTCGCAAATGAAACTTTTAGAATTTATTACGTAAATAGCTCCGCCTATATCATTAGCTGACTTATCATTTATGAATTTGGATCTTTTAACAGTTACGGCAACATCATATTCTGATACAATAGCACCTCCAAATTCCTGTGCATTATTATTTGTGAATGTAGAGTCAAAAATATTTAAAACAGTCTTATTATTTGCAATATAAATAGCCCCACCAATCTGAGCATGATTATCCTCAAAGGTACAGTTGTAAATATTTATCTGCGATTTATAGACATCGGAATTAATTACACCATAGGTTCCTGAATATTCCTTAAAAACAACATTTTTGGCAATTAAATTGTCAGGATTGGTAACTGATGAATACTGCAATGTCAAATTAATCAACGTTAGTGAAGATGATTTAAAGAATGCATTTTTAATTATCGTATTTTGACTTCCTTTTCCAATGAAAGTTAAATTGTTATGATTGATGTTTCCCATAACCTCATATTCCCCATCTTCAAGATGAATAATGGAATTATCATCAATTTTATTATCTTTCAATACCTTATATGGATTATATTTTGTTCCATTACCATTATCATTATCAATTCCTGCGTCAAAATAGTATTCACTAGCCAAGACATCACTATCATTGATGGTGATTTCTGATGCAGTTTGATTTTCCATAGCGAATGTTGTTGGGACTATCATTATCAATAAGAAAAATGCCAACATTACTGCAATAATTTTATATTTCGACAAAATATTCCTCCATACATACAAATTAAGCACATTTAACTGTTAAACGTTTAGAATATTATTATTTATTTAATATTTAATATAAATAATGATTGGTAAAAAAAAGATTTATTAATGAAGCCAGTTTGCCTTCATTAATTAGATTACAAGTTTTTTGTAAGAATAAAAGTCCATACATAACCAATTGTTCAAACAAAAATAGATTATCTGAAAAATAAGATTTTACACTTATTTCAGATAATTTTTTGTAGAGACTGAAAAATGAACAACAAAGGAAATGTCCCTATAAGAAATTGGAATATTTCAATGCCCTTGATTTAATATCCCCATAGGTATCCTCAAGCAATATTTCACCATTCATGAATACTGTTCTAAGGTAATCTTCACCATCGGCATCGATTGGAACAGTTTTGAATGAATTGTCCTGGCGGACCAACTTAAACCTTCCGGTTTTTGATTTCTTGCTTGAATCTAAAGGATTTTTGAATATGTCAAACCATTTTCCATCCCTCAACTGGGCGGAACATTTGAATGCATTTCTTTGAGTGTCCCTATTGACTGAAGAATGAATTCCACCACCCATACCGAAGATGATGTTTTCAGCAGCCCAGCCGTTTGATTTCATTGCAAACAGTATATCCCTAATCTTTTGATAATCAAGGCCGTCACCCCATAAAAGACCTATGTTTGAATCGAATACCTTATATCCCTTATCAGTCAAATAAGATCCGAAACCTTCTTCCAAGATGTTTAAGCAATCAATAGTGGTTGAAACAGGCTCTCCGCTATCCGGCCTGAACACCACCTTATTTCCTTCAATGCTTAAGAACTTATTGATGGCTTCGTTTATTTCAGTTCCTTCGCTTCCAGCTTCAGTTAAGAAATTCCTATAGTTATATGAATCGATAACCATGGATAAAATTCCATTTTTGGCATTGTCTATAACATTCAATATCTGTTCAAATTCGCCTTCAGGACCAAGTGAGGTCATTACGCTATGTTCTGTCGCCTGAACGGAAAATCCATATAAACTTGAGTCATTATAATAGTTTTCGGGAATTGTCAATGCAGGGATTGTATCAGTGCCTGAAAAACTCAATAGGTGGGCTGATCCTGCCAGCATTGATGATTCAGTTGATGTTGCACCGCGATATCCGAAATCATGCAGCATGAAATCAAGATTGTCCTTTGAAGAACCTGTGACCTCCAAGTAGAAGTTTGCCAGCTTTCTTACCTCAGCGGACAATGTTGCAACAGTTGAAGGATACCATACCTGAAGCAGGAGGGATTCCAAGTAATTCACCAGCCAGAATGACTTTTTATCTGTATTTTCAACTGACATCAAAACATTGCTGACATCAACAGGAGTACCTTCGGCTACTGCCTTAATTTCAACCGGCAATTTACCGTCATGTTCATCCAATATATACTCCCAACCTTTACGATTGAAAATATCTTCACCGATGTGAGCTGAAATCAATTTATCAGCTTCGTCTATTTTTTCCTGTGTTACAACTTGGCCTTCCAAATATTTTTTCAGTATATATTGAAGTCCGTAAAAAACTGTTTTGTTAAACTCAGCACCAACTCTACTTTCAAGGTATGAATAGATTTTTTCAGTGCCTTTTGGGTAAAAATAGTGATGAGTTACTTTATAACTATCTGTTAAAAGACAAATGTTGTTTTCAATCATAATATCACTTTTTTAGGTTGCGAAAAAAAAGAAAAAAAGAAATTAATTAACAAAGTTTATCTGCTCTTCGTTAATTAAAAGATAATTTATCAAATCTTCAGATTCCAAATCCTCATTATTCAAATCGACACAGGTTATTTGTGAATTGTTGTATGTCCTGTAGTATAGGAGTCCCTTTTGAGTATTATAGCATGATGTGTAGATTGTATACTCATATAAGTCCGGATCTGAAATGAATGTGCATCCGTTCTGCTGCTCGACTGAACCCAAAATATGGAAAAACTGACTGACACTGCTTTCCTCATCACCAGCGGAGTATGAATTTGCACGAGTAAATGCAACTTTTGCAAATCTTGAAGCGGATGACAAATCACCTGGAAGGCCTAATCCACCCATTCCTCTGGAATACTCATCCAAATCAATATCGCCGCCAAATGTGTTTTGAGGATTTTTATTTGACAGATTTCTGTAATTATTCAAATAGAAAAGCTGTTTATCAAATGGAGGGTTATTAGTCAGGACCCCCACAGGATTGTCATAAACCTTAAGTCCGTCTTCGAGCGGTTCAACAATAATTGATTCACCGCTATTGTCTGAAATCATCCAATGAAGAGGAGAAAGAGGAAGTTCATCTGCAAAGTTAATATTTACAAGATTAATTTCATCCAGCAACTCTCTTGCTTCAGCCAAATTAGCCGCTTTTCCTAGCAGATATGGAATCAACTCAAAAGGAGTGATATTGACCATACCCTCTTCAAATTCTCTGTAAACTGCATTACCCGCAAAGTTCAAACCTGCAATAGCCAATCCCTTTTCATTGCATGCATCATAATATAGGGGATATGAATCAATGCCCGCAGCAATTCCGATTATGGCATAATGAGTTTTGATATCCTCAATTTTTCTGAATTTAAATTCATAGTTTCTAGGAGTTATTGTGACTCTTTCATTATATGAAATTTCATAGTCAAAGTTACGGCCAAAATAATGATTTTCGGTTATATAATTACTTGCTGTACACATTTCTATCACCTAATAAACAGATTGTATAACTTAAACTATTTCAAATAGCTATGTCTATGATAGAATGTTTGTAATTAATGTATAAAATAATTTATTAAAAAAAAAGAAAAAAAGTAAAAGAAACTAGATGTAACTAGTATCTTGTTTTCTGAAGTGTGCTTGTGGGTGGTCACATAATGGACATACTTCAGGAGCATCGGTTCCATAATGGATGTATCCACAGTTGTTACATTTCCAAGCGATTTCTTCATCTTTCTTGAAGACTTTGCCTGCTTTGATTTTGTCAGTTAATGCATTGTATCTGTCTTCGTGTGCTTTTTCAGTAGCACCTGCTGCATCGAATAATGCTGCAATATCATCAAATCCTTCTTCACGTGCGGTTTCAGCGAATCCTTTGTACATTGAAGTCCATTCTTCATGTTCTCCAGCTGCTGCATCTGCAAGGTTGGTTAAAGTGTCAGGTACTTTTCCTCCGTTTAAGAGTTTGAACCAGATTTTAGCATGTTCTTTTTCGTTGTCAGATGATTCTTGGAAAATGTCTTTAATTTCAACATATCCGTCTTTTTTAGCTTGAGAAGCGTAAAATTCATATTTTACACGTGCTTGAGATTCACCAGCGAGTGCTGCTTTTAAATTTTCTTCGGTTTTAGATCCTTTTAAATCTGCCATCTTATCATCTCCGTAGATTAGAATTTAAAATAATAATTAATAAATGTTTGGTTACGATTTAGTAACTAAAAAAATAAAAAAAAGAGAGCTTATTTAAAGTTAGTAGCTCTTTCTTCAAAGTGTGCTTTTGGAAGTCCACATACAGGACATTTTTCAGGTGCGTTAGGACCTGAGAAAACAAATCCACAATTTTCACATTTCCATTCGATATCTGCTTCTTTGTTGAATACTGCATCGTTTTCAACGTTAGCGAGTAAAGTTCTGTATCTTTCTTCGTGTTCTTTTTCAATAGCACCCACTTTTTCAAATAAGAATGCAATCATTGGGAAACCTTCTTCTTTAGCGGTTTCAGCGAATTCTTTGTACATTGCAGTCCATTCTTCGTTTTCACCGTCAGCTGCTGCGTTGAGGTTTGCTATTGTGTCAGGAATGTCTTCATCGTGTAATAATTTGAACCAGATTTTAGCATGTTCTCTTTCGTTTTTGGAAGTTTCCATGAAAATATCGTGGATTTGAACATATCCTTCTTCTTTAGCTTTAGCTGCGAAGTATTGGTATTTAGTATGTGCTTGGGACTCACCAGCAAATGCTGCTTTTAAATTTTCTTCAGTTTTTGTACCTTTTAAATCAGACATAATTACATCTCCAATATAATATAAAATATAGTTATCATTATTAAAAAACTTTTTTAAAAAATTTGATAAATGTTAAAAAAATAAGAAAAAAATAGATTATTAAAAATAACCTATTTAAGCAATATCGGAATATAACAATCCAGTAGCCCTGTTAGTGAAAAACATTA
>NZ_CACXTS010000032.1 GCF_902770715.1 uncultured Methanobrevibacter sp.
TTTTTAGATATCTCTAATAATTCGTCTTTATTCATGGTACCTCGATATAATGCTTGAAAAGCGCCTATTTGACTAGTATATTATAATTGGGTGTATGTTTATACGATAGTAATAAAATAAAATAAAAAATGTGATCTACATCCTACCATGATTTAAAACTAGACGCCTTCAGACGTTGTAGTTGTTTTAATTTATAGATGATATGCTATTCATAAACAAAATAGAGATTATAACAACAATAAGTACTGATACGACAGCCATAATAATCATTGTTTTTGATTTTATGAATGATTTTTCGTTGTTTTCTTCTCTTGTGTCACTCTGTTGTTTAACATTCATCACCATCGAGTTTTGAGAGAATTCATTCTCTTTATTGTCCTCCTCAAAACTAAAACCTGTTCGTTTTTCTGTTTTTGACTGGTGGTCAGTTTTATTTTTTATGATGGCATAGTTGTTTTTTTGTTCTGGAGTTAAATTAAAATTAGATGAGGTACCGATTGATTTATTATCTGGTTGTTGATTGGTACTAATGTCAACGGTGTTTTCTTGCTGTGGTATTTGATTTGTTTCGTTTGATACACTGTTACCATTGTCACTTGTTGTACTATCTAAAGAATTGCTGAATGAACTTTCTTTTGTGTAGTTGTCCTTAGGGGGTTCATAGTAGTCAGATGCAATAGAAATTTGATTAGAAATACTTTGTTCCTTACTTGAATCTGAAATTTCTGATTTTTCGCTTTCGACAGTCTCTTCATTTAAAATTTCAGAGGCATCTTTGTTGAAGTAATTCACAAGTTCAGCGTTAGGATCTGTTTCCAAAACTTGGCGAGGTTGAGGCATTCCTGGTTTTGGTGTTTTTACAAGATGTTCTTGAACGGTTTCTGTAGCTACACTTATGTTTTTATCTAACTTTAAATCGTTGTCAGGAGATTTTTGCTCCTGGTTAGAGGTGGATTTTATTAATCTCTTATATTCTAGAACATAATCAACTACTTTGTAGTCATCAGCTAATTTTTTTAATGCTTCTTCATTTGTTGAAGGATTACCAGCGCTAGTACGATCCTTTACGGGAACACCTGCATCCTCGTATATAGCCTTTGCCAATTGCTTTGCTGATAAAATGTTAAACTTATAACCTACAATTTTATAAATTTTTTGTTCTAGTTCTTCTTTATTTGTAGCCATAAACAGTTACCTAATTGTGAAATAAAAATCCCTCTATATTTTATACTATACACATTATTAATTGTGTTTTTTACAGTAATTCTTTGATTAAGTTATCGCATTCTTTAATCCAAAGTTCATTCATTTTGGCAACTAAAGCCTCAAAACCATCATTCGTCTGTTTATCAGATAAATCGAAGGCTCCTTGGTGAATTGTATCGGAATTATTGAAAATGTAGGTTCCAGAAAGTACGATCTTTCCGTCCTTTTCTCCGTTAAATTTTTGAATAAAAATTTGCAAAAGAGCGTCGTTCTTTACATTCATTCTTGAATCAAATGCGTAATATTTTCCGTTGCTGTTATTTATTTTATTTTCTAGTGAGTTTTTAAGTTGGGTACTGAGTTCCTCTATCCATAAATTTTTGGATGTCATTGTAAGTTGACCTTGTGATTCCGAATAGTAGATTATACCATTCGAATTGATATAATCCGGCACAAATATTTGAATTAAAAGCTTTTTGCAATTGGTTGAACATATGTTTGAAATATTGTTTAGGGCTACACCTTCTAACTTATAGTATTTAGTTTTTTCTATAGGTGAGGAACATCCATTTATTACAAAAAATATAGATGTGCATAAAAGCATAGTTATAAATTGTTTCATAAATATAATCCTTTCGGTTTCCTTGAATGGAAAACCACTGTGGTAGCCTTTAAATGGTGTGTAATCACTTTTTCTTATTGACTGTTGGTTGTTCGTCCTTTGCATCATTTCCAAAAATGAACATGTTTGGTTTATCATTTGCCTGTTTGGTTAAACCATTGACATCCTTAAGGACCAGATTTAGTTCTCGTAAGGTTTTATTTAATTCCATGTATAAATTTGCGTTCCCGGAGTACGAATCAAGTACATTTTGAAGTTTTTCTAAAGTCTTGTTTATATTATCTACTAACGATTTTCTATTTTCATTTTTAGTTGTAGATTTAAGATTATCTGTAATAGCCTTGAGGTTATCCGCAGTCTTAATCATTTCCCCAAGTAGATTATTGAGATTATCAGAGATTGCCTTAATGTTAAGAGAGTTTAAATTATCTATAAACAACTCAATTTTTTCTGCCATCTCAATCACACCGGCAACTTTAGTCGGAATTACTCTGTATCCCTTATAAGTTGTAATTATTTCTTCATTTTCTGAATTGTTCTTTGTATCCATAACTAAATTGACAAACAAGTTATCTGTTAATAAATTGGATGATTCGAGAGTTCCTCTTAGTCCCTTTTTTATAGCAGATTCTATTTGTGCGATTATTTTTTCGTCAGGTTGATCATTACCATTGGTTAATCTTTCTTTTTGAATACGAATGAGAACTGGTATCTTTACTGATTCTTGTTCGTTCATTATGTATTCTGTGTCAAAAGGTGCGGAAACAACTTCTCCAATTTGTGTCCCGAGGTATTCTACACTTGCCCCTTTTGCTAATCCCTTTACTGATGATTTAAACAGTAAAATGTATTCTATGTAATCTTTATATTCTTTCAGCAAAGAACTCTTTTCACTGTCATACAGTTTAAATATATCTCCTTCTTGTACTCTTTCGCCAAGTTCTGTATTTGGTGGTACGGCAAACGAAATTCCACCTCTTACAAAATTATCAAAAGAAGCTACTTTTACATCTATTCCTGAGGGACCAAATGAAAAATCTAAAGCAGATGCAATCCAAAATTTTGTGTTGGTCGTGATAAGTTCATCGTAAGGACTGTATATGAAAATATCATGATTCATAATTCTGTCTTTAATAGAAAAATCAGAACTTGTTACTGTACCTACAATGAATCCTTTGTACGAGACTGGATCTCCAACATTAATTTTCTTTCCAACATTATCCTTTATTTTTAAATGAATTCCTTTGGTCTGACTATCGATTAATGATGGTTCATCTTTTAAATCAAATTTATTTATGAGTTTTTTTTGAGTTCCAGGTGCCAATTCGATATATACACCTGAAAATAAAGTATTTAATCCGGAAACACCTTGTAATCCTATTCTAGGACTTATAATAGCAAAAGATGCATCACTTACAAGAAGATTATTTGCATCCTTGTTTATCATTGCTGTGATAATAACTTTATCATATTTATCATCCAAACTAACTCGAGTTACTTTCCCAATTGTTACATCTCTAAATTTAATTACGGTCTTTCCTGCTTCTATGCCGTTTGCGCTGGATGAATATAAGTAAATAGTTTCTCCCAAGTTAGAATAATACCTTACTATCATCACAAATCCTATAAAGACTGCTACTATGGGAACTAGCCAAACTGAAGAAATATTTTTAATTTTTTGTTTTGATATTATCATTTTACATCCGACCATAATGTTCTTGGATCAAAACTGTTGGCTGCAAGCATTGTCAAAATTACAGTTGCACAGAAAGAAAGGGATGCAGTTCCCGGATATATGGATAAAACTTTTCCCATTTTTATAAGAGCAGAGAGAACGGCAACCACAAAAACGTCTACCATAGACCATTTTCCTATAAATTCTGTTATGCCATAAAGTTTAGTTTTGATTTTTAATTTTGCGTTTTTTTGTTTTGTAACAGAATAACATAATGCAAGCAGTACAGCTATTTTAAAAATTGGAACCATAATGCTAGCAATAAATATAATAAGGGCAATGTGATACGCGCCGGTATCCCACATAAATATTATGCCTTCAAAGATAGTTGCAGCCGAGTTCTTTCCCATTGAACTAGTTATCATAATTGGGAACACATTAGCAGGAATTAACATAATGGTTGCTGCGATAGCCAACGCTAGGCATTTTTGAATGGAATTTTTCTTTCTTACGTCTATTTTGGATTTGCATAAATAGCATCGTTTATCACTTATATGATTTATTGAATTACAGTTAGTACAAAGAATAAGATTGTTTTCTCCAGCATATTGTCCTATGTGTTTTTTTAAATCGTTGAAAATAGCGTGTTTATTGTTTAATTTTGTGAGTTTTGACCAAATATAGTTTTTATCAACAGAAGATACGGTTTTAACATAAAAGAAAAGAAACAGACAGAATGTGATAAATCCATCTCCGATTTGTAGTTCAACCATGGATACTAATTTTACCATGCTTACCAATATAGCTATCATAAACACCTCTACCATACTCCATTCTTTGAGATGGAAGAATAGTTTGATTAGTTTTTTAGCCATAAGGTTGTCTGATTTTTTTAATAGTATGCACCCATAAACAAAAATAATACAGAACAGACAAAGGATAGGAAATAGTTGCATATTGCAATATATGAAAACAGCAAGAAATTCATAATTATCGACAAACATGGAAGTGGCAGTTTCCATCAAGGTCATATTTGCTGTAATACCCATCTTGGTTATCCCAAGAAAGGGAAGAAGTTCAGAACACACAAATAGGAATACTGAGACACAGGCATAAATAAAAGGTATTTTTATTGGATTTTTTATTATGAAGGTAAGTGTGGAACCACATTTTGTACAGCACACTCGTTCTCCTTCTTCAATACCTTCTACCAATGTCAGGGTATCGCAATATGGACAAATTTCAAAATGTTCTTCTAACCTTTCCAAAATTCGTATTCTCTGTTACTCTGATGTGTTACATTAAGATTTACGTATTTTAAACTATTAAGACTAAACTACAAATGATTAAAAACAAAACTTGGGATGTTTTTTGTAAAATAATAGATAATTATGGAGATATTGGGGTAAGTTATAGACTTTCGAAAAATTTGGTTGAATTAAACCAGATAGTTAGGATGTTTGTATCTGAATTACATTCATTTAAGAAAATTGAGCCTAGAATTGACACTTCAAAATGTGAGCAAATTATTGATAATATTCAAATTATTCTTTGGGATAATTCAGCATGTTCTGTATCTATCCTAGATTCAATTGTACCTTCGGATATAATTATTGAGATGTTCGCCTGTAATCTTCCTGATAATTATATTTTTCATATCACTGATAAAAGTATTTGGATTAATTTGGAGTATTTAAGTGCTGAAGATTGGGTCGAAGAATGTCATGAAAAACTTTCTTTTTCCAATGGTCATTTCAAATATTTCTTTTTTCCTGGTTTTACAGATAAAACAGGAGGTTTAAATTTTGAACAGAACTTAATTACCAAACAAAGTCAGGGAAAGCAGATAATAGAAACAAAATACGGTATAGATAAGATTGTTTCGCGTAATACATTATGTTGCAGTATTTTTTGTTATGAAAATAAGACCATTTTGAGTTTGTTAGCCAATGTTGATGAGAATATTATATTTATAGTGCCAGAAGGTGTTTTTAGTGCATATCTGATGAGATATTCGGAACTGTATAGAATTACAGTCCTCGATGGTTCATTGATGGTTAATCAATTTGGTGTATACATAAAAATAATCCCTATGACTAATCAACATGATTATGATCAATTATTGATGAGTTGTGATTTGAATATAGTTAGGGGTGAGGATTCTTTTGTAAGAGCGCAAATTTTATCAACTCCTTTTTTTTGGAATATATATCAGCAGAAATATAATGCTCATTTGAAAAAATTAGATGACTTTTTGGAAAAATATAAAGTTTGTGTTGATGATGATCAACTTTTTGAATCGCTCGTATATATTTCTAATTCTCTAAATACTCCTACCTACGAGTACGATAATTCTATTTTTTATAAAGTTCATTTCATAAATATACTGCAAAACTTAGAAAAACTACAAAACAGTGCCACGAGATGGCAGAATAGAATAATGAAGATTGGAACTCTTGCACGTAATTTAATCTTATTTGCTCAATCGAGGGAAAAATAGTAAAATAGCACAACTGTTTTATTTTATTATTGGATGAGAATTTATTTATGAAAATAGCACAAGAAGTACGCGCCGGCAATGTTATCATGGTTGGTAAAGATCCTATGATTGTTCAGAAAAGTGAGTTTAACAAATCTGGACGTAATGCTGCAGTATGCAAAATGAAGCTTAAGAATTTGTTAACTGGTACTGGAACTGAAATAGTATTCAAAGCTGACGACAAGATCGAAGATATTATTCTTGAAAAGAAAGAATGTACATATTCTTATTTTGCTGATCCTATGTATGTATTCATGGATTCAGAATACAACCAGATTGAGGTAGAGAAGGAAAACTTGGGTGATGTTATTAACTATATCGTAGACGGTATGGAAGATGTTTGTCAGGTTACCTTCTATGAAGGAAGAGCAATTTCTGTAGAATTGCCAATTACTATCGTTAGAGAAGTTGAATATACTGAGCCTTCAGTAAGAGGAGATACTTCAGGAAGAGTTACAAAACCTGCTACATTGAAGGGTACAGGTTTCCAGGTTACCGTTGCTGATTTTGTTGAAACTGGTGATAAGATCGAAATAGATACTAGAACCAACGAATTCAAGAAACGTATAAAATAATCGTCATTTTTTTATTATTGTTAGAAAGGCATCAATCGTATGGTGCCTTTTTTTTGTGTGATTACTAATGTCGATTGTGAATTTATTAGCACAAACAGAATGAACTATGTTGCTATGATGATGAACGATGTCTAAAAATACGAAATTATGGTTTTAAAGAGTCTCTATTGGTTAATTTGCTACTTTAATAATTTTCTAGTTGGAATACCAAGCTGACTTTAATTTAATAAAAAATATTTACGTACTCAACTGTATACCAATAACACAAACAAGATCTCCAATAACGCAAAATGCGGAACTGACTTACTTATTGTTGATACCGTATGCTGTTACTTGATTTCTCCCATGTTCTTTTGAATAGTATAGACAATTATCGGTATTTACTAACCAATCCTGTGCTGATTCTATACTGCTCGTAAGTTGACATAAACCAACACTGAGAGTGAATTTTATAACTAAATCCTCATAATAAACTGTATGGGCTTCCACAGCTTTGCGAACTCTTTCGGCAACCATAATAGATTTTTCGATATCAGAATCAAGAAGTATAACAGCAAACTCTTCTCCGCCGTATCTGCCGGCAACATCTGTTGCACGTAATTGAGATTTGAGGATTTTTGATAGTGTCCTTAAAACTTCATCTCCTGCAGGGTGTCCGTAAGTATCATTAACCTTTTTAAAGAAATCTATATCCATCATCATCAGTGTAACATTGATAGATTTTCTCTTAAACCTATTGTACTCTTGAACTAAACATTCCTGCCAATAAGCTCTATTGTACAACTGTGTCAATCCATCAGTGATAGATAGTGCTCTTAATTTTTCGTTTGCGTCTTGAAGACCCAACTGGTTTGTTGCACTTTCTGTGACATCATAAATTATAATGCACACATGAGAAATAGTTCCATGTATTGAGCGTAGAGGCATTATTGTAATATTTTGATACATTATCGAGCTTAAACCAGTAAATGGCCTTGCTGCGGTAAATTTGAACAAAAACGGTTTTTGTTCCCAACTGTTGAAAACAGGACCTTGGAGTACTATTGCATCTTCAACTTTGTGCTTGAGCCAACTTTGGGGTAAATCAGGAAATGTTTCGAATATATTGTGATTATTAATTGCAACACCGTGGATACCACTATAGTTTTCCATAAAACCATTCCATAATTGTATGTTGTAACTTTTATCAAGCACTACCAGTCCAACGTCTAAAGATTGTAGAATGTCCATCAACCAATGAAAATCTTCAAGATCTAAAGCGTTGCCTGTCACAAAAGTATCCATCTCTAATTTTATCCCTAATTCTGCTTATTATTTTTTATATATAGCTTAAGCGTTTTTGTAATGATTTTATTGAATTTTCAGAAATCAAAATAATCATCTTGCATTTTATTTTATGATCCGGAATAGTATAGGTCAATTGAACATTTAATATCTGTTTGTTAATTAATTCTGGAGATACCAACTGAACTTTATCGCTTAACCTTACAATGGCTGGGTGAGCTCTACTGAACTGAGATCCTAGCAATTCTCCTATGCCGGACATTAGAGTTGTTATTATTAAATTGCTAAGTTCTATCATTGTGCCCTTTCTGCTAGATGATGTATCGTTTTCATCAACTAAAATATGTAAAAGATTATCTATATCTTCCTCTGTATAATACACCATTACTTCGCCGTTCATTTCAGAACCGGTGAATCCAGAGCTTATCAAAAGGTTAAAGTTTTCGTGGAGAAGAAAATATAATTCGTTGTACAGTTCTTTACCTGTTTTAAATGATACCACTGGTACAGGAAGGTTAATAAACAAATTTATCAGATCTGCCATTTGTTTTGCTGCTTGACCCATTGCAATGTTTACAACTTCTTGTAGTTTTTCTTGATAGGTAATAAGAAGTTGCTCATTCTCTTCATCAGTTGGGTTTAGTGTATCATTCTGCCCATCATCAGAATTAACAATATCAGCCAAACCAAAGTTTTTGAGCACAGTGTTAAGCTCATTGATATTGAGAGGCTTTTGAATAAAAGCTAAGGCGCCTAATGCTAATATTTTCTTCTTGGCGGACTCTTGAATATCTCCTGTTATAACAATAACTAATACATCAAGGTTTTCCTTTTGAATTACTTCTAATACTTGATATCCGTCCATATTAGGCATATTTAAGTCTAGGAACATCAACTCTCCGTATCCGTTTCTTATTAAATCCAAGGCCTCAACTCCGTCAGAGGCTTCTTTTAAATTTGTTCGTAGTTCCTGCGGAAGACTCTTTATTAGCTGTGATCTTGCAAATCTCGAATCATCACAAACAATAACTGATAAGCTCATAACATCCCATTTATATACAAATATCTATAGTAATTTTATCATTTTAAGATGTTTTATGATGAAAATCATTGGTTTTTTTATCCAATATGTACGTCAGATCAAATCTATTGCAGGGCCTACGCATGACCATCAGATTTATCTCTCAACTCTTCTGCTGCTTTTTTGAAAAATTTGTAAATTGTCGGAAATGATTTCCGATCATTTCTTTTCAGAGTCAAATTTGGCTCAATAAATATTTTTTAGTTAAGATTCATAAATCACGTTTCGTTCATGCGTAGACCCTGAATCTATTGCAATGCCTAAACATAACTATCTGAGTTATTTCGTATTTTTTAAGCAGTGAATTAAATTGTGACTGATATTATTAGTGCGAGTCTATGGAGTGGCTATTTCAATTAGTAAATATGCAACTTATTGACTTTCAATTTGAAAAAAAAATTATGAGATAATAGAAAAATGGAGCTTGGTGTATAGCTATTAATTATAGTTACAGTATGTTTTTTTGTTGTTAAATAAAGAGGTTTCATAAAAGTGTGCCATGTAGGCACACTTATTATTAATAGCAATATAATTATTACATTTGCAATAGAGAAATATCCGCTACATTTAAGAATAAATTTCTGAGATTTGATAGTATCGCTAAACGATTTATCTTTGTTTGTTCATCATCATCCATTACTCGTACATTATTAAAGAAATCATCGATTGGTTCTTTCAATGAGGATAATTTTGAGAGAATTGTTCCGTAATCCTTGTTATCAAAATACTCTTTTAGCTCCGATTTCAAACTAATAATACACTCTGCAAGGGATTTTTCTTGAGATTCTTTCAAGATATTTGAATTTATATTATTAGGTATTTCAGTTGTTAATTTTGTTAATATATTTGAAACTCGTTTGTTTGCTGCTACCAATGATGGTGCTGCAGAGGATGATAAGAACGAGTTAACAGCAACAACTCTTTTGTGGAAATCATAAGGTTCTGATGGTTTTCTTGCCAGTACCGCTAAGATTACATCAGTTCTTATTTCTTGATCTTGATAGTGAGCTTTAAATCTACCTAGAATATATTCAAAGACATCGGAGGTTACATTTGTATTGATTAATTTATCTCCGTACAGTTTTTTAGAATAATTAATCAAATCCAGTAGATCAAGTTTTAATTCCTTTTCTACAATAATTCTGATTACTCCAATAGATGCTCTTCTCAAACCAAATGGATCCTTGTCACCCTTTGGTGGCATATTTATGCCAAAAATACCAACTAGGGTATCAAATTTATCTGCCAAGCTTACAGAGTAAGAAACATCATTGGTTGGTAACTGATCGCCTGCAAATCTTGGTAAGTATTGTTCAAACAACGCAATCGCAACTTTTTCGTTCTCTCCATCGTGACGTGCGTAATGCATTCCCATTACACCTTGCGTATCAGTAAATTCCATTACCATATTTGTCATGAGGTCACATTTTGAAAGTAAACCAGCTCTAGCAGATAAATCAGCATCACCTTCGATTTTATTTGCTATGTAAGAAGCTAATTTGGAAATTCTTTCCGACCGCTCCTTTAAAGTTCCTAATTGTTTTTGGAATAGAACAGAATCCAAACTTTCTAAACGATTAATTAATTTTATTTTTTTATCAGTGTTAAAGAAAAATTCAGCGTCTGACAATCTAGGCCGAACTACTCGTTCGTTACCTTTTATAACTTGAGAAGGATCTTTTGATTCAATGTTTGAAATAAATATGAAGTTAGGCAATAACTTTCCTTCTTTGTTGTAAACAGGAAAATATTTTTGATCTCCCTTCATGGTGTAAACTAAAGCTTCAGATGGAACTTTCAAAAACTTTTCTTCAAAAGTCGCTGTCAATAAGCACGGCCATTCTACGAGAGATGTAACTTCATCAATCAATGATTCATCTAAATCTGCAGTACCGTTTAGTTTATTAGCCTCGTTAATGATACTTGATTTGATTATGTTTCTACGTTCATTATAGTCAGCAATAACATAATTCTTACGTAGTACGTCAACGTATTCATCTGCGCTAGAAAGAGTTATTTCTGGTGAACCCATGTATCTATGGCCGCGAATCGTTGTTGAAGATTCTACACCTAGAATATTTGCGTGAATTAACTGTTCTCCAAACAAAATACATACAGTGTGTATTGGACGTACGAACTCATATTTGGTATCACCCCAATGCATTAGCTTAGGAATTGGTAAACTTTTAATGGCATTGCTTGTGAATTCTGGTATAAGTTCTGATGTATTCTTTCCTGGAATATTAGCTTTGTATACTAACCATTCACCTTTTTCTGTTTTTAGAGTGTCAGCTTGCTCCACAGTAATTCCGTTTGACTTGGCCCAACCTTCTGCAGCAGGTGTTGGTTTACCGTTAATATAAGCGGCTGACAGTGAAGGACCTTTCTTTTCTATAATTTTATCAGGTTGCTTGGTAGCTGCATTTTTTATGATTACAGCCAATCTTCTTGGAGTAGCAAACCATTCTACCTTGTTGTAACTAATAGAATTGATTTGTAGATCCTTTTCAAAACTATTAGCAAAAGCTTCTGCTAATTTTTTTAATGCTTTTGGAGGTAATTCCTCTGTACCTAATTCGATTAATAAATTTTTATCTGTCATAACTTGTTAGTGGTTAAACATTTAAAGGTATAACCTTACTACTCCTTGCTGTTGTTTTTACACATAGGAAAACCTAATTTCTCGCGTGCTGCATAATAAGCTTCAGCAACTGCTTTAGATAACGTTCTGATTCTTAAAATGTATCGCTGTCTTTCTGTTACAGATATTGCATGTCTTGCATCAAGCAGATTAAAAGCATGAGCAGCTTTTAATATTCTTTCATATGCAGGGAGAGGAAGTTTATTTTCTAAATTTAACAAATAGTTACACTCTTTTTCATTTTGATCAAACCATTTAAATAGAAAATCAACATCCGCGTGTTCGAAGTTGTAAGTTGATTGCTCAACTTCATTTTGATGGAATATATCTCCGTATGTAACATCTCCATCTGGTCCGTGAGTCCAAATTAAATCGTAGATGCTGTTAACGCCCTGTATATACATTGCGAGACGTTCCAACCCATAAGTGATTTCTCCGGTAACAGGGAAGCATTCTAAGCCACCAACTTGTTGGAAATAAGTGAACTGACTTACTTCCATTCCGTTTAACCATATTTCCCAACCAAGACCCCATGCACCTAATGTTGGATTTTCCCAGTTATCTTCTACAAAGCGGATATCATGGATCGTTGGATCAAAGCCTAACTCTTTTAATGAATTTAAATACAATTCTTGGATGTTTTCTGGAGAGGGTTTTAAAACAACTTGAAACTGATAATAGTGTTGCAGTCTGTTCGGATTTTCACCATATCTTCCATCAGTTGGTCTTCTTGATGGTTGCACATAAGCGCAACGGTGAGGCTCTGGTCCAATGGCTCTCAGGAAAGTCATTGGATGTGAGGTTCCTGCACCTACTTCCATGTCAAAAGGTTGAGCAATGACACAACCTTGTCTCGACCAATAATCTTGTAATGTAAAAATCAACCCCTGAAATGTTTTTATATCATACTTATTAGGCATTTTTTAATCCAATTGATATGTTAACAGTAACCATAGTTTAATAATAAAATTAACATGAATTCTATCACATAATAGTTATTTAAACCAAAAATTAATCCGTTTAGTCTGTTAATCATGCCTATACATATGTATTATGTTTTTGCTTGGTGTATGTGTGCTCGGCGGTTTTAGATTTTATCTTGTCAAAAAAGAGGATTTTGATATTATTGAATTTGTATTTTAGGAAGGAGGCTTACAGATGGCTTTTAATTTAATATCGAAAAGCGGTTCTCCAGTGTTAACATCGCAAACGCTGGATGCAGCAAGGGATTATGACTTTAGTGATAACAATAGAGAAACCATGACAATGTCTGGTTTCTCTAACAAATTGATTATGCTGGTTGCAATTACTGCAATAATTGCAATGGCTCTGGTGAACGTTCTTGATGTTGGTTCATCAGTAATGTTGTCGTCAGTTTCAGCTATTGTTGGTTTTATTTTGGTTCTTGTTATGTCAATTAAACCAAATACCGCACCTTATATTGCTGTTCCTTATGCTGTTGCTGAAGGGTGTTTTTTGTCTGGGGTTGTTCTCTATGCAGAAACTCTGCTACCTGGTGTAGCTTTTAACGCATTGCTAGGAACTTTAGCGTTGTTGGTAGCTACTGTAGTATGTTACAGGACAGGTCTTATAAAGGTTAATGAAAAATTTCTTTCTATATTTAAGTTTGCTGTAGCTGGTGCTTTTGTTTATGTAATCCTTGGCTTGGTTTCATCTTTCTTTATGCAATCTGTCTATGAAGGTCTGTTTTCTTGGACAAAAGGTGGTTTATTAGGCATAGGTGTTTGCATTTTACTTATTGTATTCGGTGCTATGAGCTTAGTTTTGGATTTGTTTTTGGTTGAAGATGGTATTCAGAGAGGATTGCCAAAATCATATGAATGGTATTGTTCAATGAGTATACTAGTGACAGTTGTGTACATATACGTAAAAATATTAGAATTGATTATTAGAATTGCGTATTCATCATCGTCAGACTAGTGAATTGTTTTCTTGAATGGGATATTTAGATTATATGGCCGAATGATTTGATATCAATCGGCCATATTTGTATTGAGAATAGAAATTTGAAGGAAGAATAAAAAAATGTGGTATGACATTGTTATAATGAGAATTGGTTGAATATTTTGGAAATGTTGTTTACAGATAAATTGTTATTTTTGGATCTGTCGAGTGAAAAGATCAAGGACGGTTTAACATCCGAATGTTTAGGATTTGGAGTTGATGTTCGATAAAAGTTTAAGCTCTGTTAGGAAAGAATAAATAAGGATTGTAGTTAATTGAATGATGCTATAAAACGAGGTAAACATGTCAGTAGGTTGTAAATGGGCAGAAAAAAATCCTATTCTTCATGAATATCATAATCTAGAGTGGGGGCACCCTATAATTGATTCAATAGAATTGTTTGAAAGGTTGTGCTTACAATGTGTTGCTGCAGGTGGATTCAAAGGGAGAGAAAATAAAAAAACAAAAGAATTTGATATTGATGCAGCACAATTATCAGTGATTGAGGCTAGGGGTTTATACAGAGAGAAATTTCATAACTTTGATCCAAGAGAAATGTGCAAATTAACAGCTGATGATATTGATTCAATTGTTGAGAGCGAAATGGAAAGAGAAAGCGATTCAGATAGTTCTTTCAAAGGTTTGAGTAAGAATAAACAGAAATTAAAAGCTCTGATCAATAATGCAAAAGCTTTTATAAAAATGGAAGAAAATGGCGAGGATTTCTCTAAGTTTTGTTGGTCTTTCACCAATGATAAGATGATACTTGGAGGAACTAATTTGATAGATATTCCAAAATTCGCATCAGAGCTAAGTTCAGAACTGAAGAAGAAAGGATTTACGTATACGACTCCTTCAGTATGTTATGCGTTTATGCAAAGTGTTGGGATAATAAATGATCATTCCATAGACTGTCCTTTAAGGAATGAATGTATTGAAGAAGCGCAAATATTTGGTAAGCAGTAAAGATATTTGTTTTGATGATATGGATACACCTAAAAATCTATTGATTAAAACCGCAGAGTTAAGCGGTAATCTTGCGTATTATCGCAGTAAACACTTTTTATATTTAAGGAAAATGTTTAAAATTTGAACTAATATTCAATATTTAACAAAAAATCACTAAAAAGGTATTGCAAAGAAAAAAAAAGTTGGTAATATATGCACTCGTTGTCACGGCAAAAACGTGAAGTTCTTTAACAAAACAGTAAAGACAATCTGTG
>NZ_CACXTS010000033.1 GCF_902770715.1 uncultured Methanobrevibacter sp.
ATACTGTTCCAGAGTATGTTGTATGTACTCCATGAAAAACGCTCAATTATGTATTGACCACGAACCTGATACCGAAGTAACCTGTTACTACATGGATATTCGTTCTTTCGGTAAAGGATACGAAGAGTTCTACAAAACATCTCAAGAAAAATACGGTATTGAATTTATCAGAGGTAAACCAGCACAAATCTTCGAAAATGATGATTTAACCTTAACTATCAGAGCAGAAGATACTTTACTCGGTAAAGTAACTGAATACACTTACGACTTAGTTGTATTAAGTGTTGGTCTCGAACACTCCGCAGGTTCCGACGAACTCAGACAAACTTTAGGTCTTTCCAGATCCGCAGACGGATTCTACATGGAAGCTCACCCAAAACTCAGACCTGTTGACACCTTAACTGACGGTGTTTACATTGCTGGTGTAGCACAAGGTCCTAAAGATATTCCTGACTCCGTAGCACAAGGTTCAGCTGCAGCATCCAGAGCAGCTATCCCAATGGCAAAAGGAGAAGTAGAAATCGAACCTATTATTGCATCCAACGACGAAACCGTTTGTGGTGCTTGTCAAGTATGTGTTGAATTATGTCCATTCGACGCTATTTCAATCGCAACCGGTGTAGGTGGAAAAGAATTTGCACAAATTAACTCCGCATTATGTAAAGGATGTGGTACTTGTGTAGGTGCATGTCCATCTGGTGCAATGAACCAACAACACTTCAAAACCGAGCAAATTATGGCACAAATCAGTGCTGCTCTTGAAGACTTAGGTAAATAGATTTAGAGATTAATTTCTCTATTTCTTTTTTTATTTTTTTTTTTTAATCGACTTTTTTTCAACACTAATTTTATATAATATAGTTTACATAACGATTGTTATGAAAAATAATCCTAAATTGCTCCTTTATATTTTAATGCTATCAACATTAGGTATTAACACACCTTTAAGCATTATTGGGATTATTTCTCAAATATCTGAATATTTCAACACTACTATTGCAATTTCCGGATTATATGTTAGTTCATTTACATTTACAATAGCAATAACCGGTCTGTTTATTCCATTGCTTTTTTCAAAATTTGAGCGAAAGAAAACATTTGTTTCAATTCTGTCAGTCTTTGCAATCTCAAATGTAGTAATCATATTTACAAAAAGCATTTTCGTTGCTTCATTTTTTAGAATTCTTTCCGCTGTAGTATATCCTGCATTCATATCAATTGCTTTAACTTTTTGTGAAGAGATTGCACCCGCCGACCAAAAACAGGATTACATAACAAAAATACTGCTTGGAATTTCAATAGGTAGTATTGTGGGCTTGCCGATTACAACAGGTCTCGGAACAATTTTCGGCTATCGCATAGCGATGAGTTGGATTTTTCTAATAAATTTCTTAACATTAATCTTGATTTTAATATTCTTTCCAAAACTTCCTGGAAAGTCAAAAAGCTATGAAATGCCGTTATCCAGCATCAAATCAAAAGAATTTTTACTGTCCACAATTGGGATTATAATGATGCCAATCGGTGCAAGCATTGTTTACAATTACGTTCCATACTTTTTGCAGACTGTATGTCACATTTATACCTATAAATTAAGCCTATTTTTATTTACATATGGCGTAATTTCAATATTCGGAACATGGCTGGGCGGAAAACTGATTTTCAAAAAGGACAAGGAAACATTAATAATATTTCAATTGGTATGCGCTTCAGTGTTCCTGGCATTATACCTATTCACAGATTATCTGGTAGTGGTTTTAGTCTTAATTTTAATTTTCGGAGTATTGGATGGAATGGGCTATAACCTTATTCAATACATTGAAACATCAGTTCTGCCTGATAGTCCAGAGCTTGCAAATGGCGTTTTTTTAAGCGTATTGAATGGTGGAATAGCAATAGGAATTGCAATTGGAGGATTTTTGGTTGATGGATTCGGCGTAATGTCAATATTTGTCGCAGGGGTCCTATTTTTAATCCTTGCTTTTGTATTATTGGTTTATGTGATTTTGGTTTTAAAGATCAATCTGAAATATCAATGCATTGAGTTATGATATTCAACATGGCAGTTTGAAAATCATATTCCATAATCAGGAATTCTTTCAAATATGCAAATTTTTAATAATTTATATATAATATTTAAGATATACATAATATAGACTAGTTATAATAGTGATAAATTCTCTTAATCTGATTATTATAATGAGAAGTTTAACATTAACTATTGGTGATAATATGAATGAAGTATATAGGACATTCACATCAGAATCTGTAACTCAAGGGCATCCTGATAAAGTTGCAGACATTATTTCTGATGCTATATTAGATGCATATATGAAACAAGATAAATATTCCCATGTTGCATGTGAAACTTGTGTGACTACTGATTTCTGTATGGTATTTGGTGAAATTACATCAAAAGCCGATATCTCAAAGGAAGAAATTGAAAAAATCATAAGGGATACAATTATTGAAATTGGCTACGATAAGCCCGAATTAAAATTTGACGGTCATTCTTGTGATATAGATAACAGGCTTCATGCACAATCTCCAGACATTAATCAAGGTGTGGACCGTGGAGATGAAGAAACTGGAGCCGGAGACCAAGGTATGATGTTTGGTTTTGCAACTGATGAAACTGAATCATTAATGCCTTATCCAATTGATCTTGCCCGTAAGTTAACTAATAAATTAACTGAACTTAGAGAAAGTGGAGAAATTCCATATTTAAGACCTGACGGTAAAGCTCAAGTGTCTGTAAATTATGATAAAGATGGAAATGTCATTTCACTTGATGCAGTTGTATTGTCAACTCAACATGATGAGACAATGTCTGACAATCAAGAACAATTAAAGGCAGACATTCGTGAAAAACTCTTTAAAGTAGTTATTCCAGAGGAATTAATGACTGAAAATACTAAAGAGCACATTAACCCAACCGGTAAATTTGAAATTGGAGGTCCTCATGGAGATTCAGGCCTAACCGGTCGTAAAATCATTGTTGACACTTATGGAGGATATGCCCGCCATGGTGGTGGAGCATTTTCAGGTAAGGACTGCACTAAAGTGGATAGAAGCGCATGTTACATGGCAAGATACATTGCTAAGAATATTGTAGCAAGTGGACTTGCTTCCAAATGTGAAATTCAATTGTCTTATGCTATTGGAGTTGCAGATCCTACTTCAGTAATGGTGGATACCTTTGGTACTGGAGCTGATATTGGAGATGTGACTTTTGATAAGATAGTGCGTGACAACTTCAAATTAACTCCTGATGGAATTATTGAAACATTAGGCTTAAGAGATGTTGAATATAAGCAAACCGCTAAGTATGGTCACTTAGGTATTGAAGGTCTCCCATGGGAGAAAACCGACAAAGTAGAAGACCTAAAAAAATATATTAAAAACTAAATAAAATGTTCCTCTTTTGAGGAATTTTTTAATTCTTTTTTTTACAAGATTAACTTCTTTTTTTGTTAATTTTAATTTTTTATTATTTTTAGAATAATTTTCATAACTATTATATTAAATGATTTACAAAAATTTAATCATAAATATATAATTGGATATTAGGTGTAGTAAATGGCTAATTATCATGATGAAATTTTAAACTTTGAAGAAATTGCGAAAAAGCATACTGAATATATGAGAAACAGTATCAATCTTATTGCATCTGAGAATGTAACAAGTGTGGAAGTAACCGAAGCTGTAGCAACCGATTTTGCTCACAGATATGCTGAAGGTCAAGCTTTCCAAAGATTTTATGAAGGATGCCAATATGTTGATTTAGTTGAAGATAAAACAAAAAAACTTTCATGTAAATTATATGACTGTGATTATGCTAACGTTCAACCGGTTTCAGGCGTAACAGCAAATCTTGCAGCATTCTTTGGTTTTGCAAAACCTGGTGAAAAGGTAATGGCACTTGAAGTACCATCAGGAGGTCACATTTCCCACGCTGATGTAAGTGCAGCTGGTATTCGTGGATTAAAAACTGTTTTCCACCCATTAGATAAAAATGTGATGAACATTGACATTGATGCAATGAACAAAAAAATCCTCGAAGAAAAACCACAAATTGTTTTATTCGGTGGAAGTTTATTTTTATTCCCTCACCCAATTAAAGAAGCTCGTGAAGCAGCTGATGAAGTTGGAGCTACAATAATGTATGATGGTGCTCATGTATTGGGTCTTATTGCTGGAGGACAATTCCAACAACCTCTTAAAGAAGGAGCAGACTTGATGATGGGTAGTACCCACAAAACATTCCCTGGTCCACAAGGAGGTATTATTCTTTCAAGCAAAGAAAATGAGGAACGTATTGATGATGCAGTGTTCCCTGGTGTTGTAAGTAACCACCATTTGCACCACTTGCTCGGTTTAGGTATTGCAACTGCTGAAATGTTGGAATTCGGTGAAGCTTATGCAAAACAGATTATTAAAAATGCACAAGCTCTCGGTCAAGCAATGTATGAAAGAGGATTCAATGTATTATGTGAAGACTTAGGATTCACTCAATCCCATCAAATTGCAGTTGACTTGACTGACATCAGATCAGCATCCGATATTGCAAAAGAATTGGCTGACAACAATGTAATCTTAAATAAAAACCTCTTGCCTGGAGATAACAGAGACAATTCTGATGATCCATCCGGTATCAGAATAGGTACTCAAGAGATTACCAGAAGAGGATTAAAAGAAAAAGAAATGGATGAAGTTGCTGAATTCATCAAACGTGTTGCTGTTGATAAGGAAGACATTGCTGATGAAGTGGCTGAATTCATGAATCAATACACAAAACTTGATTACGCATTCTCTGACAGAGAAGCTTATCAATATCACACATTAGATTAAAATGAGAATAGGATTTGCATTTACTGGAGCTGGTCATTTACTACGTGAATCAGTGCATTTGGCTGAAAAATTAGCCAAAGAACATGAAGTAACAGTATTCTTATCAGGCGCTGCTGAAGAAGTCCTAAAAATGTATGGGCTTTATGAGCGTATTGAAAAGATAACTGGCGGAAAATACCGTGAACTTGCCACTGATTCAAATCAAAAATTTTCATATCCAATAACCGGTCGTCTGTCTTTAGGCAAATACGACTTATTAATTGTGTCACCAGCTACAGCAAATACAGTTTCAAAGATTGTTTATGGAATAGCTGATACTTTAGTAACCAATGCTGTTGCTCAATCTGGAAAAGGCGCAGTTCCTGTTTATATGGTTCCAGTAGATATTCATCCGGGGCCAATCGACACAGTTCTTCCATCTAAAATGGAATTGTCAAAATGCCAAAGTTGCGATGATTGCCTTGCATCACTCGCCTGCGAACAAGGTGCGATTATTCCACATGAGGAAATTGATTTGACTAAATGTATTGGCTGTGGTTTGTGCAGAAATACATGCCCATATGATGCAATTTCCGAAGGTAAAATCATAACAATCTATATGAGAGATATTGACATTGAAAATACCCGAAAATTATCTAGTATTGATAATATTCAGATTTTTGAAAATCCTGAAGATATTTTAGATAAAATCTAATTTATCTCCTATTTTTAATTTTAAACTGTCTTTTTTTGCTTCTAGAATATAGCTTGCTTGCTTTTTTGGCTTGTAGAATTTCCAAGGTTTCAATGTTGCCTTTTCAAAAATGACCTTATTTTTATCTAAAAAATAAACATCTATATCAAATCTCATGAAGTGGGTATGTATTGATGAGTCTTTAAGGTTTGAGAATAACATTGCAAAATCAATATTCTTTTTCAGCATCAATCCTTTAAAACGCTTAAAAAAGCTATTTGCATTTATAATTTTTATATTTATTAGTTCTTGAGTTGTTTTATTCAAAATCATGAAATAATTATAAGTAGTTCATAATATATAATCTTTAAATCAGATTAAAATCAATTCTACCAATATAACTCTTGTTTTTTATTTCGCCACTAATCAGGTCTTTAAAAGCAGTTTCAAAATCTTTTTTTTCAAACACTCCTGGAATTGTTAGCCTTTCACCCTTATATTCTATGATATAATAGGGGATTCTTGTTATTCCATATGAAACGGCTTCTTCAATGTCAAGCTCCACTTCAATTTCCAAGGAGTCTTTTTTAAGCATTTCGGCTATTGCACTTTCGTTTAATCCGCATGATGCTGCAATATTTATTAAAACATCATGGTCTGCAATATTTTCGTTTTTAATAAAATTGGACTCAAATATTTTAAAAATAAGTTCCTGGGCTGATTCCGGGTGTCTATTTTGAACGTATTTGGCTAGCCTATGGGCATCTTTTGAGCTGTTAATAATCAGATCTTTGTAATTGACATTCAAGCCTTCATTTGCAGCTATTGACTCTATTTCTTCAATTTCTTTTTTAGCTTCATCAATTGATAATTTATTGTCACTTGCAAATCTCTCCATTGCTGAGATATTATTTGCACCAGGCAAGAGTTCAAATGATTTCATTTCCCATTCAACATCCAAATCGAGTTCAAAAACAGTATTTTTGATCCGATTTAGCCCTATATAAGAATAAATGCAGTTGAAATCACTTAAATAAATAATGTTCATTTTTTCCCATCTTTTGACTTTTTGCCTTCTTTGTCGTCTTTATAAATTTTATATAATTTTATCATATTGTCTACGGCTTTAAAAAGTGAATTGTATTTTCTGTGAAATCCCATAAGTTAATATTTAAAATTTTTATTATATGTACTTTTTAGTTTATTTTCAATAAATTTATATTAGATTAGATAAAGAACTTTTTATTGAGTTTTCTTGGCTGAAAACAAATAAAATTTAAGAGAGTTCATTTTCCATGAAATTGAGAAATTATTTTATTGTATTCACACTATTTTTAGTATTGATATGTAGTTTAACTGCTGTTAGTGCTGAATCAGATAATGCCACAATATCTGAACTAAATGACAGTGATGTTTCTCTTAGCAATGTTGAAGAATCGGCAGCTATTGAAAATGAAAGCACTAATGTTAATGTTCAAGAGGAAAATAATCAAATTACTAATTCTTCAAGCAATTCGGAGGACGTTTCAGTTGCAGTTTCCATACCTGAAAATCCCAAAGCAAGTTTAAAAATAACTACGGATTCCAACTTTGTCGCTAACGGAAAGACTTATTATATGTATTTGAAGGATTCAAAGGGCACTCCAGTTGCAAGCAAAAAGTTGAGCCTATCCTTCGATGGGCAAACATATAAAAGAACAACAGATAGCACTGGCAAGTTCGGCATTAAGATTACATCAACAAAATCATCAATAGCTTTGGATGTTTTATTTAATGGAGACAAACAGTATAACGCATTTTCAAAAACTCTTCAGGTATGCATTGCAAAGATAACTCCAATAACAATCGGAAATTCAAAATTGCTCACTAACGGTTATCTAAGGATATATTTGCAAGGTTCCAAAAAGGCGATTTCCGGTAAAACCATTAAGATAACAATCGGACAAAAGAAATTTATAAGAAACACCACTTCTGAAGGCTTTGTAGTTATAAAGCCGAAGGTCACACCTAAAACATATAATATTGTTGCCGAGTATGGAAGGTATTCGCTTTCTAAAAAAGTTAAATGCATTGAAGGAAATGTAAAAGATCCTCTAAAAACTTCCGTTTCAACAGTAAATGGAGTTCCAGACATTGATGTAATGCCTTCAAATTATGTCATGGGATACGATAATGCCAGATACACTCTTAAAAAAGCGCAATATCAGGAAACTATAAAAAGAGACAGTTATTGCCTGTTCTTATATGGAAAATTATCAAAATATACTTTCTTTAAGACAAAAGAATCTCCTAAAATTTATCATATCCTAAAGCGTGTAAAATGGAATGTAATTGAAAGGGCGCTTAACATTAAGCTAGTCAAAAAGAATAAATATTCTTATTGGCCAAAAACAATCACAGTTGCCCTGAAAGGGAAATCATATACATATTCTGAGGTTCGTGATGTTCAGAATACAGAATATACATGCGGACCTACATCTGCCAGTGTCTGCAGTCAGGCTCTGAAAAAATATCGTTCAGAAAAATTCTTCCAGACAAAGGCGCATGTAACTAACGGAGTTAATGTGGACGTTCTTAAAAAGGCGTTGAACAATAACGGTTTTAAGGCATCCTACTATTATGCTGTAGATAATGGAATAAAACAATTGAAAAAAGGAGGAGCGGCATTGATCGCTTTCCTGCCGAACCATTACGTTTCCATTATAGATGTAAGTAAAGACGGCAAGAAGATTTTGGTAAGTAACTCCTATGGTAAGTATAATGTCGGCGGAGCGTCTAAAGTCCCGACAAAATGGGTATCCTTAAAATACTTCAAATCCAAGTTTGCCGGAGTAGGCTTGGTTGTCAAGCTCAATTACAAATTATCCAAACAAGACAAGAAGATTGTTAAAAGCTATTACAACAGCATGGGTACAAAATTTGTAAGGCAGAATACAAATGAAAGAATTCCAAATACATGAGAGTTTTTTAACATTTTCCCGTTAATACGCCCATAATTTCCATTTACTTTTTAGATTGCTGATTTTATTTATTTTTAAATCTTTTTAATTTTAAAAATTTTCAGAAATTCCCATAACCTTTATTTATTATCTAAAACAAAAAGATACATATTATAAATTAATATTATATATGTGTTTTAAACATGAAAATATTCGTTAGAATCTCATAGAGATTATTTATTTTTACACATATTATCTATCAAATTTCGAGGAGTTAAAATGCCAATACAAGAGGCAGACAAATCATATAACCATGATAAAATAGAAAAAAAAGTTCAAAAATTCTGGAAAGAAGAAGAAACTTTTAAAAAAGTAAATGAACTTAGAGAAAATGGTCCTAGATACTCATTTTTAGATGGTCCACCTTACTGCAGTGGTAAAATCCATTTAGGAACAGCCTGGAATAAAATCATTAAGGATTCATACCTTAGATACAAATCCATGAACGGATTTAGCTTAAGAAGACAGGCTGGATGGGATATGCATGGGTTACCGATTGAAAATAAAGTAGAGCATTTGATGAATATTCAATCCAAACAGGAAATCGAAGAAATAGGCATTGACAAATTTGTTGACAAATGCAGAGAATTTGCCCTTGAAAACAAAATTGCAATGGAAGAGGAATTCGATCAGCTGGGTGTTTGGATGGATTGGGATGACCCTTACATGACACTTGACCCTAAATACATGGAATCTTCCTGGTGGATGCTTAAAAGAGCTAACGAGCAGGATTTACTTTTAAATGACCAGAGAGTTATTAGCTGGTGTCCTCACTGTGGAACAGCTCTTGCTGCAGCAGAAATTGAATATGAGGAAAAGGAAGATCCATCCATCTACATTAAATTCCCTGTAAAGGGTGAAGAGGATACCTATTTCTTGGTTTGGACAACTACTCCATGGACACTTCCAGCAAACATGGCTATCTGTGTCAATCCGGAATTTGATTATGTTTATGTTTCAAAAGACGGTGAAACTTACATATTGTCTGAAAACTTAATGGAAGATGTATTAGGCAAACAGATTAAGATTCACAGAACAAAAATACCTGCCGAAGAAGAAGGCGAAGAAGATACAATCATTGAAGAAAAAGAAGTGATGTATGATGTCATCAAAACCGTAAAAGGTGAAGACTTGATTGGAATGAGCTATGACTATATCTTAATGGATGAAGTTCCAATCCATGCCGAATTTGATGAAATCGATGCGGTTCACAAGGTCTTGCCTGGGGACCATGTTGAACTTGGTGAAGGTACAGGTTTAGTACACACAGCGCCTGGACACGGTCCAGACGATTTTGAAGTAGGTAAAGCAAATGGTATTCCAATTTTCTGTCCTGTAGGAGAAGACGGATGCTTTACTGAAGACGCAGGCAAATATAACACTAAATTTACAAAAGAAGAAAATACTCAAATCATCAAGGATTTGGAAGATAAAGGATTAATGTACAGATCCGAAACCATTGAACACAGATACGGAGTATGCTGGAGATGTAAAACTCCTATCATCTACCGTGCAACCAAACAATGGTTCTTGAAAGTAACAGACATTAAACAAAAAATGTTGGATGAAATTGGGAAAGTCGAATGGGTACCTAAATGGGCTGGTGAAGGCAGATTCTATGATTGGGTAGACAATGCACGTGACTGGACAATTTCAAGACAAAGATACTGGGGTATTCCAATACCAATTTGGGAATGTCCTGAATGTGGAGAACTGAAAGTAATAGGTTCTCTTGATGAACTAAAAGAGGAATCCCTTAACGAAATCAATGTAAGCGATTCAGAACTTATCCACAGACCATATGTTGATGAAGTAGAAGTAAAATGTGACAAATGCGGTCAGACCATTAAAAGAATCCCTGATGTATTGGATGTATGGATTGACTCCGGAGTTGCCGGATGGGCATCTCTATACTATCCTGAAGAAAAGGAAAAATTCGAAGACTGGTTCCCATATGACTTCATTACTGAGGGTCACGACCAAACCAGAGGATGGTTCTACTCACAACTCGGTACAGGAGTAATTGCAATGGGCCAAAGTCCATATCAAAAGGTATTGATGCACGGATTTGTGTTAGATGAAAACGGAAACAAGATGTCCAAATCATTGGGTAATGTAGTTGCTCCGGAAGAAGTTATTGAAAAATATGGAGCGGATGTTTTAAGATTCTATTTATTATGGGCTTCAAAACCATGGGATGATTTGAAATTCGTATGGGAAGAGCTCTTGAACATCAATAAAATGTTTAATATCCTATGGAATGTCTATGTATTTTCAACCACATACATGTCTTTAGATGACTTTAATCCTATTGGATTAACTGAAGATGACATGATTTTAAGGTCAGAGGATAAATGGATTATATCTAAAGCAAATACCTTAGTTAAAGAAGTGGCTGAAGATTTGGATAAATTATTCTTCCACAAGGCAACAAGAAAAATCAATGATTTCATTTTAGAAGATTTAAGTCGCTGGTATGTAAGGCTCATCCGTGGAAGAACTTGGGTTGAAAGCGACGACCCTGATAAATTAGGCGCTTATTACAGTTTATACACTGCACTTGTAAAATTAATATCAGTATTATGTCCTATAGCTCCTCACATTTCAGAAGAAATATATGAAAACCTTGTTAAAGGTGTGAATCCGGATGCTCCTGAAAGTATCCACATGAATGATTGGGGATATGATGAAGATGCGATTGACACCAAATTGGAAGAAAAGATGGATGTTGCCCGTGAAGTAATTGAAGCATCAATCAGGGCACGTGACATGGCACAATATAAGTTAAGATGGCCTGTTTCAGATATAACAGTCGTATCTCAGGATGAAGATGTCTTAAATGCCATTGAAGAGCTGGAAGACATTATTAAAGATCAATCAAATACAAAAGAAGTATTAAGGGCTAGCGAATTTGATAAATTATCATTCATTGCAAAACCAAACCTTAAGATTTTAGGTCCAAAGCTTAAAGGCGACATGGGCAAAGTCGTAAAAGGCTTAAAGGTAGCCGACGGTAATCAAATCAAAGCAGACCTTGATGCAAATGGAAGCGTAACTGTCGAAGGAATCGAATTGTCAACTGAAGAGGTATTGTTCGATTCAGAACTTCCTGATGACTTCGTATCCTCCGAATTTGATGGAGGAAATGTATTTGTTAATACTAATATTACACTAGAAATCAAACAGGAAGCTATGGCTCGTGAATTAATAAGAAGAATTCAGGACATGAGAAAAGACTTGGATCTTGATGTTGAAGCCAACATCAACGTTGACGTTGAAACCTCAACAGAATTTAAGGATTTAATCGTACCGCAGTCTGAAGTCATATCTCATGAGGTAAGAGCTAAAAGCTTAATTATAACTGACAGTGAAGAATGCAGTAAAGATTCTAAAGATTATACCAAAGAATGGGATATTGAAGGAGAAAAAGTAATTATTTCAATTAAAAATTAAGGGTGTTAAAATGACTTTAGCCGATTCTGAAATTGAATATATTGAAGGAATCCTTGGTAGGGAAATGAATGAATTAGAAGAAGGAATGCTTGATGTAATGTTTTCAGAACATTGTTCCTACAAAAGCAGCAGACCATTTTTAAGAGCTTTCCCGACTGAAGGAGAAAATATTATTTTAGGTCCTGGTGACGATGCGGGACTTGTATCTGTAACCGACAAATATGCATTAGCTGTAGGAATGGAATCTCACAATCACCCATCAGCTATTGAACCTTATGGAGGTGCAGGTACTGGAATAGGTGGAATTTTAAGAGACATTATTTCAATGGGTGCAATGCCTATAGCACTCCTCGATTCTCTTAGATTTGGACCATTGGAAGATGAAAAATCAAGATACTTATTTGAACATGTTGTAAAAGGAATTTCCGATTACGGTAACCGTGTGGGGGTTCCAACCGTTGCAGGAGAGATTGAATTCGATGAATCATTCAGAACAAATCCTCTTGTTAATGTAATGTGTGTAGGACTTGTCGAAAAGGAGAATATTGTCCGTGCACAGGCACCAAATATAGGCGACGTATTTCTTTTGATGGGAGGAACCACAGGTCGTGACGGAATTCACGGAGTAACCTTCGCTTCAGAGGAGTTAACATCAGATTCAGAAACTGAAGACAGACCTGCAGTACAGGTTGCAGATCCATTTACCAAAAAAAGAGTACTGGAAGCTTCCTTAGAAATCCTTGAAAAGATCAATGTCAGCGGTGTAAAGGATTTAGGTGGTGGAGGTCTTACCTGTTGTATTTCAGAACTTGTAGACTCTTCAGATAATGGTGCACTAGTCGATTTACGTGCAATTCCATTAAGAGAAACAGGCATGACTCCATATGAAATCATGCTTTCAGAATCACAAGAAAGAATGGTATTTGTCATTAACCCTAGCGATGTCGAACTTGCCCAAAAAATCTGCGATAAGCACGAAATTGCATCTTCAGTCATCGGTGAAGTAATTGAAGGAAACAACATGATTGTTTCAGATGAAGGCGAAGAAATTGCTAATTTGCCTACTATTTTACTTGCAGACCCACCTTCAATTGACAGACCTATTGTCGAAATTCCAGAGGACACTCAAAAAATTGAGCTTAAAGAACCTGGAGTTTATCAATCCTTACCAAAATTATTATCCAGTCCAAATATCGCTTCAAAAGAATGGGTTTACAAACAATATGACCATGAAGTTCAAGTCAGGACTGTTGTAAAACCTGGTGATGATGCAGCTGTTTTAAGAATTGATGAAAATACAGCTATTGCTCTTACAACTGATTCAAACACAATCCACACAAAATTGTCTCCATTTGATGGGGCTGCAGGTTGTGTTGCGGAAGCTATTAGAAATGTCATTTCAATGGGTGCAACCCCTTATGCGGTTGTAGATTGTCTTAACTTTGGAAATCCAGAAACTCCTGAAATATTATGGCAGTTCAAAACAGCCATTGAAGGAATGAGTCTGGTTGCTGAAAAGTTCAACGCACCTGTAATCAGTGGAAACGTAAGTTTCTACAATGAAACTGAAGGAATTAAAATCAACCCAACTCCTGCTGTTGGGGTAATTGGTGTTGAAAACATTGAAAACATCAGAACCATGGACTTCAAAAACGAAGGAGACAAAATCATCTTAATCGGTAAAACTTATGATGAATTGACAGGTTCCGAATACCACAGAACCATTCACAACCTGGAAGTTGGAACCGCTCCAAGAATCAGAATTGATGATGAAGTAGCCAACGGCCAAACCATATTGAAATTAATCGATGAAGATGCAAATAAGGATATTACTGCAGTTCACGATGTTTCAGCAGGAGGTCTTGCAGTAGCATTATCCGAAATGGTTATCAAATCAGGACTTGGTTGTGAAGTCGAATTGAAAGATGATGAACTGGATAAAATTCAATTATTATACTCCGAAAGTCACGGTAGATATTTATTAACTGTAAAAGCGGATGCATTAGATGATATTTTAGCAAAAATTGATGTTGAAGCCCAAGTCATCGGTGAGGTAAAAGGAACTTCATTAAATATAAATGACCATGAATTCAGCTTTGAAGATTTAGATAATGCATATCATGGAGTTCTTGAAAAATACATGCCATAGATTTTAACTTGGGGGAGTTTTTAAACATGTTTCTATCTAAATTGGATTCTGTACAAAATGCTATGGATTTGATTGCTAAATATCAGAATTTAACAGATGTTGAAGAGATTTCTATCCATGATGCTCACAAAAGGGTTTTGGCTGAGGATATCATTGCATATCATGATTCACCGCCGTTTGACAAATCTGCCATGGACGGTTTTGCGGTCATTGCGGAAAATACTTTTGGAACTTCTCAATCAGCTCCTAAGCAACTCAAAATTATTGATGCAATCGGTGCAGGAGATTTTAGTCAAAAGACTGTTGGTGAAGGTGAAGCCATTGTAATTGCTAC
>NZ_CACXTS010000034.1 GCF_902770715.1 uncultured Methanobrevibacter sp.
ATCAGGTTCGTGGTCAATACATAATTGAGCGTTTTTCATGGAGTACATACAACATACTCTGGAACAGTATGGTTTACCGATTTGTTCATCTCTTGAACCTACACAGTGGATGAATGCAACACGTTTAGGTTCGATACCATCGGAAGGTTTGATTACGTGTCCACCAGTAGGACCGGATGCGTTAATCATCCTTTCAATTTCCATAGCAGTGATTACGTTGGAGAAACGGCCGTATCCATATTGGTAAATTCCGGATGGGTCGAATGGGTCGTAACCGATAGCAGCGACAATAGTACCAACTTCTAATTCAATGATTTCAGGTTGTTGGTTGTGGTCAATAGCATTTGGTCCACATGCTTGTACACATAAGTTACATTCGATACAGTAGTCTTTATCGATAGTAGCACATAATGGTACAGCTTGAGGGAATGGGATGAATGCAGCTTTTACCATACCGACACCTTCGTCGTAGTAGTTAGGTATTTCGATAGGACAAGCTTCTTGACAGGATCCACATCCAGTACATAATGCTTCGTCTACATATCTAGGTTTTTTCTCAACTTTTACAGTGAAGTTTCCGATGAATCCGTCAACTTCAGTAACTTCTGCGTAGGAAATTAATTCGATGTTTTCGTGTTTTGCACAGTCTACCATCTTAGGTGCTAAGATACACATTGAACAGTCGAGAGTAGGGAAGGTTTTATCTAATTGTCCCATTCTTCCACCGATAGTTGGGTTTCTTTCTACAACGTAGGTTTTGAATCCCATATCAGCTAAGTCTAAGGAAGTTTGAATACCAGCTACTCCACCACCGATAACTAAAGCTTTGTTATCTACTGCTACTTTAGTAGCTTCTAATGGTTCAAGTAATCTTGCTTTTGCAACAGCCATACGTGTTAAGTCTTTAGCTTTTGCAGTAGCTTCTTCAGGTAAATCCATGTGTACCCAGGAGTCTTGTTCCCTTAAGTTAGCAAATTCAAATAAGAATTTGTTTAATCCAGCTTCTTCTACACATCTACGGAAAGTAGGTTCGTGAAGACGAGGGGAACATGCTGCTACAACAATTCTGTTTAAGTTTTTCTCTTTAATGTCCTCTTGGATCATAGCTTGACCCGGATCGGAACACATGTATTTGTAGTCGGTTGCGTAAACGACGTTTGGTAATGACTTAGCATACTCAGCAACGTCAGGACAGTCGACTACTCCACCAATGTTTACACCACAGTGACAGACGTAAACACCTATCCTAATTTCTTCATTATTTATTTCTTCTGCCATATAATTCACCTTGTACAAGTCGTGAAAAATATCTAATATATAAAAAATTGCAATTTTAAAATAAGTTTATAGAATTTTTATACTATTAGATATACATATGTAGTAAATACACACTTATAAAGCTTTCTGAAAAAATCTTAGAGTAAACTTTATATATGATGAAAAAAACTAAGTTTAAAATTGGCTTTAAATACACAAATAAGATTTTACAGACAAATTTAAATAAAATAAAGATTTTTATTGCTTTTTTAGTAAAATAATAAATTTAGGTAAATTAAAATTTTTCAATTTAACGCTATAACAACATCATAATTGCCGGAAGTGTAATCAAAGAGATTACAGTATTGATGAGTATGCAGTCTGATGTCAATTCATAATCCAACTTGTAGGTAATCGCAAGCAATAATGACATCATTCCTGATGGCATTGCAGCTTCAATAATTGAAACATTATACTGAAGATCCACCAAACCTAACTGTGTTGCAACAATGAATGCTATAAACGGGAAAAACGCAAGCTTCATAACTGATGTGAATGCAATCATAGATTTGCTTCTAGATAATGCAGAAAAATCAATTGATAACCCCAAAGTAACCATTATTAAAGGAATGGCTCCTTGACCCAGATAATTAACAGTATTGTCCAAAACAGGACCAATTGGAACGTTCAGCCAATTGAAACCTAAACCCAAAACAACAGCCCACAAAGGTGGGAAAAAAATAATCTTTTTAAAGGCGCTTTTAACAGTACCTCCAAATTTCAATATTAAAACAAAGGACAATAACAAAAATATACATAATGTGGCCATATCGCAAAAGATAGCCCTTAAAAATCCTTCCTGACCATAAACTCCTAAATTAACAGGATATCCCATAAAAGCAGTATTTGCAATCATTACTGTTACTAATACAGACCATAATTTTATATCATCCAATCCTAAGCTTCTTAATATAAAATAAGAAATGATTCCAGTCGCAAATGAAGATGCAAGAATGACAAAGGGTAAAATACCCAGTTTAGGAAGCAATGACAAATCAGCAGAATAAATCGCATGGAATATCATGCAGGGCATTAAAATATACATTACTATCTTATTGAATGGATCAATGTCCTTTTCACTTAAAAAATCAATTCGTTTAAGGAAATATCCCAATCCAATCATTATAATGATTGATAAAATAGTAATCTCAATTGCATTCATATTAAAATAGTTAAATTTGAAAATATTTAAAATTATTTGAAAAAAAAAGTAAAAAAAAAAGAAAGTTAAAATTAACTAACGATACCTTCGCTAGTAATTTTAAATACACATTCACCTTCAGGCAAATGAGGAGAATCCACTAAACGTGCAATTCTTTTTCCAGCTAATCCTTTTTTAAGCCAAATTCTGTAAGTGGAAGCGTGACCTAAAACGTGACCACCAATAGCTTTTGTAGGACTACCGAAGAAAGAATCAGGTTTAGCTTGAACTTGGTTTGTAATAAATACAGCAACATTGTAGGTATTAGCAATTTGCTGGAGTGAATGCAAGTGTTGATTTAATTTTTGTTGTCTTACAGCAAGAGATTCCCTTCCGACATATTCTGCTCTGAAATGAGCCATTAATGAATCGACAATGACCAATCTTACATTCTTACCGCTTTGAATAAGATCATTAATTTTGTCAACCATTAAAATTTGGTGAGAAGAGTTGAATGCACGAGCAACATGAATTCTTTGTAAAACTTCTTCAACATCTAATTCGAAACCTTCTGCAATTTGTCTTACTCTTTCAGGACGGAAAGTGTTTTCAGTATCTACAAAAACACATTCTCCTTCCAAACCACCTAATTCTTTAGGTAATTGAACAGTGACAGCTAATTCATGAGAAATTTGACTTTTACCAGACCCGAATTCACCAAATACTTCGGTAATGGATTGGGTTTCAATTCCACCACCAATCAAATCGTTGAATTCTTGGCTACCAACAGTAATGTGACCAACATCTTTTCTTCTTTCATCAACTTCTAAAGCGGTTTCAAAATCAATATTTTCAGATCTACGAGCTGCTTCAATAACTTTTTCAGCAACACCTTCACCAATTTCTGCTTTAACTGATAATTCTTTTGGAGTTGCGGTTGCTAATCTCATCATGTCAGCAAAGCCTGCATCTTTTAATTTTTCCGCTGTTTTTTCACCAACACCGGGTAAATCACTTAATTCCACCATAATAATCATTCCTTTTGTTCATTTAATAGTATTTAGATAAAATTTTCTTAGGATTTAACCTATTTTCTTCATTATAATCATCGAAACTTACATTGGCTATAATCTCTACAGTTATGCCGTTTAAATCTTCAAGTTTATCTTCAATTCCATAACCATCATCAATAAGACTTAAAATCTCCTCTTTTTTCATGCCGATTAATTCTTCAGCTAAATTATCAAAGAAAGTTACTTGTATTTCACCGGTGTCATCTCGAATTCTTGTAGGAATCATGAAAAGAATTCTAGGTTCATCAAAGACATGACCACAATTATCACAAATAAATTCATCTTCACTTTCTTCTACAGTATATCCACAATTAGGACATTTCTTACGGATAACTCTATCAGTGCCAACTTGCACAATAGTACCGGTTACACAGACATTTACATCATCTTCCAATAAAGACTCAATAGGTTTAGAAACATATATGGCTTCCATTAATTCTTCATAAGAAGGTAATTTTTCGATTTCGTTTTCAGTAGGTTCCAAGATAGCAGTACTTCTACTTACATTTGCTTCAATACGATTATCCCTATCCAATGTTAAACGAGGATTTTGTAATTTGATTGGTTGACCCATTTCAAATTCTCTTTTAGCATCATCATTCCAAAGAACAACTCTAATGGAAGAGGTATCATCAGCAATTTCTATATTTCTAACATGACCAATGTCACCATTATCTCTATCAAACTCACGAGCTTCATTTAACTCAATGATCCTTCCGATTATAATGACATCTTGGTCATCCTCATCTAAATCTTCAATTTTTTTGTAATCATAAAGGGCTTTTTCCAAGGTTGCTAATTCTGGAATAAACATTGCTGAAGCCTGTTCTTCAGATAGCTTAATAAGGCGAGCTCCACTACCAATGTTTAAATCGACAGCATACATGCCAAGCCTGGTTCTTGCATTTTCGATTTGATATGCATCACCAACATTATATTCTTCCTGAGCACGTTCATTCCATAATGACAATCTAACTTTACCGGATTCATCTGCAAAAGTCATTGAACGGACAATTCCGACAGTTCCATCATCTCTTTGGAATTCATTTGTATCATCAACGGAAAGAATTCTACCGATCACATCAAGCTCAATTCCATCATCATCCATAGTGTAAATCTCACCAATAGGGGTTGGTCTTAATTCAGCTCTTAAAGAATCCAATTCATCTAATTCTTCAATGGATAGATTTTCTGGATTGATAGTGATTTGAGTATTAAAATTAGTATTCATTGAATATTGGCTTTGGGTGTATTCATCATATCTCACATCTCCGCCAATAATCTTAATTATATCTCCTTTATTAATTGGCAAATCAGTGTCATTACCCCATACGGTAACTCTAATTTCGCCTGTTATGTCTCTAACATCAAAATTCCTTAATTTACCTTCGCCACCATCAGTTTTTCTTGTAAATGTTCTGACATCTTGAAGCCTTGAGACAATACCCTTAATTGAAACATTTTTCTGCTCACTTAAGTCAGCAATTGGAGAAAATTCTATATTAACTTCAGGAACATCATATTCGCCTTTAATAATTCTTCCGTCCCAGTGAGTTAAAGAGATTTCCATTTCACCATCCCTATTAGCTCTTTGACGTGCTTGAGCTTGAAGTATTTTTACGGAATCTCCATCCTCTAATTTTAAATTTTCAATTAGATCAACATTATTGTTCCATAAGGTGTATGATATTTCACCGGTTGCATCTTTCAATTCAAGTGAAGCAACTTTTCCTTGTTTTCCATTTTTCTCATAGCTTCTGACGGTTGGAATTCTGACAATTCTTGCAATAATATTGACTTTGGTATCCGGTTGAATATCGGCAATATTTGTAATGTCCTCTTCATATGCTGGGAATTTTGAAGGGTCTTCTTCAAGGTGCACTACAGTTGACCTTTGCACTAAATTAGCTTCAAGGCCGGAATATCCCTCTTTGATATCGACATTTTTAATTTGAATGATGTCTCCTTCATTGACATTTTTAAGAAGCTTTATGTTAGGAGTCCAGAAGACAGTTCTCATGGTTCCTGTATTATCCTTTAATTCAACATTGCAGACTTTACCTTCTCCACCTTTTCTGGTTTTAAATGATCTTGGATTTGAGATTGAAATAACTCTACCGGAAATATTAGCTCCTCTGGTTCCTTTTTCAAGATCGCTGATTGATTTATCTGAATATTCAGGTTTTTCAGAAATCGCTTCGACTTTAGCATCCCTTAACTCACCTAAAACCATATCTGCGAATGTATCAGCACCCATGAATGAAATAGTTGCATTTTCTTTTCTGAAATATTCCATCCTTGCCAAAAAGTCCTCTTCAGAAATATCATCCTTAACTTCATTATATTTCTCTAAAAGCTCTTCAGTCATTGTGAAAGGAGCAAATTCCTCTTCAGCAGCGGACTCTTCTAAAGAAACTTCATCTGATTCTTGATTGTCATCAATATTAATTTCAAAAGGCACTTCTTCTGATGCTTCAATGTCTTCAACTTTTTTAAGGACATCGATTCCATGATTTTTTAGAACCTCTTGTGCTGCATTTAATTCATCGTAAAAGCCTAAATTACTATTAATTTCTAGAAGGTCTTCCATTTCAGCTTGGAATTCCTCTTGTGAAAGTTGATCTTTAATTTTTTCGTATAATTTTAAAATTTCTTCTTCCATACCAAACCCCTCATAGAAAGTTAATTATTATTTTATAATTAGAATGTATATAAAGTATTAGAGAGAGCATTTGAAAAGTAATCTATATACAACAATTGCGCGAAAAATGATATAAAAATTACTCAAGTGCGACTCTATGAAAATATGAAAAATAGCTAATATGCATTAGGATTTTTCTTTACTGCGGTTTTAATCATTATGGCCAAGTCCAAACCCATGTGCCAGTTTTCTACATACTCGATATCGTATTCTATACGTTTTGTGATTGAAGTGTCTCCACGACAACCATGAATCTGTGCCCAACCTGTCAAACCAGGTTTGACCTGATGTTTAACCATGTATTTTGGAACAGTTTCCTTGAATTGCTCTACAAAATAAGGTCTTTCCGGTCTTGGACCCACTACACTCATATCTCCTTTTAATACATTGAAAAATTGAGGTAATTCATCAATACTAGTTTTTCTAATTATTTCTCCAACTCGGGTTTTTCTTGGGTCATCCTTTGTGGTCCATTCTGATTTTTCTTCGCTAGGATTCTGAACTTTCATACTGCGAAACTTATACATCATGAACGGCTTACTGTTATGGCCTATTCTTTCCTGTTTGAATATGATAGGACCAGGAGAAGTCAGCTTGATTGCAATAGCTGTTATAATCATGATTGGTGATGTTATTATAATTGCTATTATGGCAATTACATAATCGGAAGTGTACTTTAAGAATTTATTAAACTCATCATCCAATGGAACATAACGTATATTAATAATCGGAATGTCTTCAATCATGTCCACTGACGGCTGAGCAGGGAAATACCTTATGTAATCAGGAATTATTTCCGCCTTGATTCCAACACGTTCGCAGCTTTCCACAAGCTCATTAATCTTATAATAATACTTTAGAGGAATTGCCAGAACAACCCTATCAAACGAATTCATATCAAGAATCGCATCAATATCATCAAATGAACCGATTACACGGCTTCCTTCAATTTGACGGCCAACATGCTCTGAACGGCCTAAAAATCCACTGACAACAAAACCCAAATAAGGATTGTCACGAATTCTTCGAGCGAATGTGAATGCCAAATCATTGTCCCCAACTATCAAGATATGCTTCAAATTCTTGTTATTTACACGAATTCTTTTTAATACACTCCTGATTGTGAATCTTTCAATTATTCCAAAGAATGTACCTATGATAGCCAATAAGAACAGCATTATTCTTGAAAAATCAGGCTGGTTTATAATAAACAGAATTGAAACCAGTGAAATGAAGGCTAAAATATTTACCTTGATGATTTGCGTAGCTTCAGAAAAAATGTTTTTGTATGTTCTGCGGGGCTTATAAAGACCAAACGCAAAATATAAAATCAGATAAACGGGCACTACAGCAAAAGTAAAGAACAAAAGATAACTAATAGAACCCAAATGACCTCCAATTGGGCCAAACAAAGTAGTTTTGAATCTTAACCATAGGGAAACCAAAAGAGCGAGACCGATGACTAAAACATCGATAAATACCAAAATTACATTCAATATCCTTTGATTCTCCTTTATCATAGCAATTACCAAAAAAACTAGTTTATGTTAAATATATTGTTTTTAAGTTATTTAACTTTTCTTTTTAAATAAATTTAAGAATAGCTTTAAAATACATAAAACCGCTATGCCTATATAAACAACTATATTAACCAAGAAAGAAGATTCGCTTGCATGATGCTTTTTATAATAGATATACATTGCACGATAAAATTCATAAATCAGCTTATTTTTTTGCTTTTTGCTGCTTGCGCCCTTTAGATGTGTAATTTTGGACTCGCCATAATAGATTATTTTCCAGCCGGCTTTCTTGATTCTATAGCACAAATCAATATCTTCTCCGTACATGAAGAATGTCTCATCTAAAAGTCCCGCCTCGTTTAAAGCTTCTGCTCTCATGAACATGAACGCGCCGGTAAGGCAGTCTATCTCATAAATCTCATCATCAGGCAGGTCATCTAAATTGTAATTATCGTCTTTGCTGTTTGTCGGAATGTGGAATAATCTGAAAAATGAATTTTTTACATTTGGAAAGCTTCTTTTACAGGCTTTGTCCAAATCCCCGTTTTCCAAAAGGACTCTGCATCCGCTTGCGCCGACGTCAGTGTGCTTTTCCATATAGTTGTAAATATCTTCCAATGTATTTTCCCAAACTATAGTATCTGAATTCAGAAGCAGGACATATCTTCCTTTAGCGATTCTTAATGCCTGGTTGTTGCCTGCTGCAAAACCGTTATTCTCCTTTGATGCAATGAATGTTACCTTATCCTTGAAATAGTCTTGCAGTTTGGACAGGCTGTCATCAGTGGATGCATTATCAACCACCAGAATTTCATAACTAAACGGATAGCTATATTCAAAAATAGAGTTGATAGTGTTTCTTGTTAATTCAAATGTTTGATAATTTACTATTACAACTGAAAGGTCCATAAAGCTCACTGACTATTTTTTTAAAAATTTAAGAGTGTTAATAATTAATCTGTATTCGATTTTAAAATAATTTTTTGTATTTTTGGATTGGAACCTGACTTTATCAATTTTGTCTCTTGTAGACAAACCCTCACGAATTCCGGAAAGGTAAGTGGAACCGAAGCCTTTCTTTACAAAGAACAGGTATTTGATAAAGAACCCTAAAAACAAAAATATGAAATTGGTTATCTTCAATGGTATTGGAAGATTTTTATAAACTACCCAAACATTATTACGGGCGGCCAATTTCACCTTAAATTCATTATATCGGCTTCCGGATGTTGCGCTGCCTATATGATATACAATGGCCTGAGGACATAATAAATTTCTATAACCGTTTATCTTTGATCTGATTGCCAAATCCACATCTTCCATGTATGCAAAGAAGTTATCATCAAAAAGTCCGATTTCGGATAAGATTGACTTTTTATACATTGCAGCACCGGCGCAACTTGAAAATATCTCCTTTACCTCTTCAAATTCGCTGGTGTGATGGTTTTCACCGGTTTTTTTAGTCCATGCAAGCAGGTTGTATTCATCCCCGACATCATCGATCAGTTCCTTGTTGTCATATTGGAGCATTTTTGCTTGAACAGAAAAGATATCATCATCAGAAGTAATTAAATCCATCAATGCTTTAATTGAACCTTTTTTAACTTCGGTATCATTGTTGATTGAAAAAATTAACTCGTTTTGAGCCTTTTTGATTCCTTGATTAACGGCAGGGGAAAATCCGACATTCTCCTTATTTTCAATTAGGACCAATGGAAAATTAAAGGCATTGTTTTTAAGATATTCCAAACTTGCATCGCTGGATCCGTTATCAATAATTATGACTTCTCCAATGTAGTCATTATCTTCCTCGAGAGATTCCAAAAACGTCTTTAGAAATCTTTCCCCATTATAGTTTGGAGTTACAACAGAAACTTTCATATCAATCAATTGAATTTTTAAATTTTTTCCACATTTTATAATATAATTTTGGATTTAATAAGAATAACCTTATCTTATTTTTGAATTTTGAATCGCCTTCAAATTTGGATAATTTTGTTAACAAGTCCAATTCTTTCATTTTAGCCAGTACTTCATCAAAATCGTAACCATTATAGAAGAAAAAGTTCATATTTCCAAAAATGGCTTTTGGAATTCTGGAAGTTATTATCAGATTTGCCAAATCTTCCTTTCCAAGGCTTTTATAGAATTCTGCCATTTTCTCAAAAATCTCAACCACTTCAAAGCGCCTATATTCAGATGTTTTAATCGCTGAACCGGAATGCTGAATATAATAATATGTTACTTCATTGCTTACTGCAATCTCTTTTCCGTAAATCAATGCTTTAAGAGCAAATTCAGTGTCTTCACCATAAATGACATCCGGATTGAATCTGATGTTATTGTCCTTAATTATACTGGTTTTATACATTAACTGCCAAAAGTTAAAGTATATTTCCATCTTTAATTCCTTTGTTATGAATTCATCGCAGGACATTAATCTTTTTGAATAGTGGTCGGGTGTGGACACCTTATCCCCATCCTTTTTTATAAACTGAATCAAACTAAAATCTGTTTCACCATTATACAGTTCGGACAGGTGATTTCCAGTAATATAATCATCTGAATCAACGAAAATCAAATATTCACCAGTTGCTTTTTCTATTCCAACATTTCTTGCACAGCTTACGCCCGCATTCTCCTGATGAATAATCTCATATGAAATTGTTGATTTTGACAGCTTTTCCCTAATAATCTCCAAGCTGTTATCGGTGGATCCGTCATCGATGACTATCAATTCAAAACTGCTGAAATCCTGATTGATTATTGAATCGAGTGTGCTTCCTATATACTCGCAACTATTATAAACTGGAACTATAACGCTAACCTTAAAATTATCCATATTCCCACCTTTATTTCAAAAGAAAATCAACAACCCTTTTAGATGCTTTACCGTCAATGACATCAAATTGAGTCATCACGAAATCAGATATTTTGCTCTTATCAAACTCACTATTTTTTATTATATCAATTAATTCATCAGATGTATGAACGATTGGTCCGGGAACCGTTTGCTTAAAATCATAATAAAATCCACGTTCATTAGCCAAATAATACTCCAAGTCATATGTGAAAAATATTATTGGGCGATTTAAAACTGCATATTCAATCATTATGGAAGAATAATCCGTGATTAGGATATCACTGATTAACATTAATTCCTGTTCACTTTCAAATTCGCTTACATCAACATATTTTCCCCTGGATGAGATATCATCCTTATAAAAATTCTTGATTTTGGGATGAAGTCTTAAGGCCAACACATATTCATCGCCCAAAACCTCATTAAACCTTTCCAAATCGAGAAAATCGAAAATGTTATTATATTTCTCTTCATCCCGAAATGTAGGAGCATAAAGTATAATCTTCTTACTGGAATCAATGTCATATTCTCTGCAGAATTCAGATTTCAATTTATCCAAATCATGATTTTCAAAGTAATAGTCAAGTCTTGGAAGACCCAAGGCCTCTATTTTTGATTTGTCTATTTGAAATGCCTCGATATATTCTTTTTCAACCTTTTTGGAAGATGTTATTAAGTAATCGGTGTTTTCACTTGCCATAGACAATATTTCTAACTCTTCGGGACTGCAGACAGATCCGCCGAATTTTTTTGAAGCGCCTGGAGCATGCCACAATTGGACAACTTCAGTTTCATCCCTAAACTTCATGAAAGCCAGCGGGAAAAAATTATCATTTAAGAATACATATTTTGAAGTTGCTAAATTCTTAAAACTATTGAAGGAAATCTTATCTTTGTAAAAGAAGTTGAATTCAAAATTTCCCTGTCTTTCAAACTCTTTTTTAATATAATCTAGATTACCTTTGAATGATTGGTTAGAATCAATTATGAATGAAATCTTATTTTCTTTTAAGGGAAATACTTTAAATATGGAAAATAGCTTTCCATATATTTTATGTTTTAAAAATGCCATAATCAATCAATAAATTACTATCTAAAAAATGCTAACATTCCAGGAAAAGCTCCAAGCATAGCCTGAAGACCTAAAACAAAAATAGCAAAACCACCTATGAAATTAATATATCTTGCATATTTCATTGCAAATCTTGTACCGAATGTTCCAATTAAAAGCCAACATACAACAGCACATAAACTTAAACAAGCAAGTCCAACTGGATTAACGCTTGCAGCAACACCTTGAGCGGCTAAAATTAAGTTTTCAATGTTTCCAAAAACGATTAATACTAGAAACTGTCTCAATTCGCCAGCCACTCTAGACACCTCTTATGGATTGAATCATTGCTTGAAGACCTAAAACAAAAATAGCAAAACCACCGATGAACTCAATGAAACTAACATAATCAATCAAAAGCTGAGTTCCAAATGTTCCAATCATCAACCAGAGAGTTACAACACAAAGACTTGCTATTCCTAATTTAACTGGATTTACGCCAGCTACAACACCTTGAGAAGATAATACTAAGTTTTCAATATTTCCGAAAATAATCAATCCTACAAAAGGTAAATATTGCTCTAACATCCAATCACCATTTCCCTAATAAAAAATTTTATTATACTTATCAATATTTAAAGAATAAAATATATAAAATTATCTAAATTTATATGAAAAACTAATTCTAAAAATTAAAAATTAATTAACATTTTGTACTTAAAATAATAAAAATAATTAACAAAATTGATAAAAATACCTAAATACATTAACAAATAATAAAAATAAGAGGTAGATTTCAAGTGTAAAAAACTACCGGTTCAAATACATTTTCTCATAATATTCCTGATACTGACCGCTCTTGATTTGGCTTGTCCATTCCTGGTTATCCAAGTACCATTGAATAGTTTCCTTAATTCCAACTTCAAAAGTATACTCAGGAGACCATCCCAAATCATTTTGTATTTTGGTCGAATCGATTGCATAGCGCCTATCATGCCCTAATCTATCAGTGACAAACTCAATTAATGATTCATCTTTACCCAGCTGGTTTAAAATCAATTTAACGATCTCAATATTTTGCTTTTCGTTATTTCCACCGATATTGTAAACCTCACCTAGTCTACCTTCATGCAAAACCAAATCAATAGCTTGGCAGTGATCATAAACATGCAGCCAATCCCTGATGTTTTTTCCATCCCCATAAACCGGCAATTTTTTGTCCTCCAGTGCATTTGAAATCATCAGCGGTATTAATTTTTCTGGAAATTGATATGGGCCGTAATTATTAGAACAACGAGTAATATTTATAGGTAAATCAAAAGTTTCACCATAGGCACGTGTTATCAAATCTCCACCGGCTTTAGAAGCTGAATATGGGCTATTTGGCTGTAATGGAGTGTTTTCGGTAAAGTATCCTTCACTGCCCAAAGTTCCATAAACCTCATCTGTGGAAATCTGGATGTACTTTTCAACGCCATATTCCTTAGCCGCATTTAATAAAACTTGTGTGCCGAGCACATTGGACTTAATAAAGATTTCAGGATCGGATATGCTTCTGTCAACATGACTTTCAGCTGCGAAGTTGATTACATAGTCGCACTGCTTGACTAAATCATCGACAACATTTTTATCCCTGATATCTCCTTTGACAAATGAATAATTATCCATGTCTTCAATGTCTTTTAAATTTTCAAGGTTTCCGCAGTAAGTCAATGCATCCAAATTAATAATTTCATATTCAGAATACTTGTTTACCATATATTTTACGAAATTGCTTCCAATGAAACCTGCTCCACCTGTAACAAGAATTTTTGACATGCTATCACTCATATTTTATTTTGGATTCCTTGAAACTTTTCCACTGCTTATCTTTTTCAGTGGCCAATCGATTGCAATATCTTCATCATCCCATTTAATTCCACTTTCATCTTCACCGTGGTAAAATTCAGTGCATTTGTACACAAATTCTGCTTCATCCGATAAAACTAAAAATCCATGAGCGAATTTTGGAGGAATATACAATTGTTTCTTATTTTCATCGGATAAAATAGCTCCAAACCATTTGCCATATGTAGGGGAACCCCCTCTAAGATCCACACCAACATCAAATACTTCCCCTTTTATTACACGGACTAATTTTCCTTGGGGATAATTAACCTGAAGGTGCAAGCCCCTTAGAACGCCTTTTGTTGACTTTGATTGGTTATCCTGAACAAAGGTTAAATCGTACCCGGCTTCTTTGAAATCATTCTCATGATAAGTTTCCATAAAATATCCTCTGTTATCTTCAAAGACAGTGGGCTCTACAACAAACATGCCCTCAATACCGGTTTCTGTAAATTTAAATTTTCCCATAAAATCACTTTTTAACTAAATTGAATAAATATTGTCCATAATCAGTTTTTTTAAGTTCTTCTGCGGTTTTTAACAATTGATCATCATTAATATATCCTTTAAGATAAGCAATCTCTTCAAGACAGGCAATATACAAACCTTGTCTTTTTTGAATTGTTTCAATGAAGTTTGCTGCCTCCAAAAGCCCTTCATGAGTACCAGTGTCAAGCCAAGCCATGCCTCTTCCTAAAAGTTCAACTTTAAGTTTGCCTCTTTTAAGGTATTCTTCATTAACGGAAGTTATTTCGACTTCTCCTCTCTCGGAAGGCTCAACATTTTTAGCGATATCTATTACATCATTATCATAGAAATAAAGTCCCGGCACAATATAATTTGATTTCGGATTTTCAGGTTTTTCTTCAACAGAAATCACATTCCAATCATCGTCAAATTCTACAACCCCAAATGCTTCAGGATTGTTTGTGTAGTAACCGAATATTACTGCACCCTCTTCCAATTTAGTTGCCCTTTCAAGAATTTCAGTAAATCTATGACCATGAAATATATTATCTCCCAAAATCAATGCTACACTATCTTCCCCAATAAAGTCTTCACCGACAATGAAGGCTTCTGCAAGACCATTAGGATTTTCCTGAACAGCATACGAAAACTTAATTCCCAAGCCGGTTCCATCCCCTAAAAGATCTTTGTACATAGGCAAATCCCTTGGAGTGGAGATAATCAATATCTCTTTAATTCCTGCAAGCATTAAGACAGAAATAGGATAATAAATCATTGGTTTATCATATAAAGGTAATAATTGTTTTGAAACCGCTTTTGTAATAGGATAAAGACGAGTCCCAGAACCACCTGCAAGCACTATACCTTTCATAATAATCACTGAATTTAATTTATAGTTTTAATAATTAATATAATATTTCAAATTTTAAAAAATCATTTTCCTCTGCGGCGTCCTTAAATGTGTCAATAATATCCTTATCAACATCATCGGAGTTGATTAATTCAATTTCACATTCAATTTCACACAAACAGTCATATAATGCATCCAAATTCTTGCCGTAATAATCAGGAAAATTCAAGGCTTCCATCAAATAGTCATGCCCATCCTCTTTTATTAATTTTCCGTCTAGCTGCATACTAAACCTCCTTAAATGTATTGTAGTGGTCAGGTGTGTAATAAACTTTGAAATCACCGGTATTGTACACTATTCTTTCTGCTCCACGGCTGGTTCCATTAGCGTTAATATCACATTCTATGTATTTATGGTCGCTGTCCGGAAGTACGTGCTGCCTATTGGTAAACTTGTCGCCGCCTATACTTTTCCCCGGAGCATATTTTTTAAGCGGTCCGCCATGCCATCCGAGACTTTGAGCTTCTTTTTTAGTTATATAATTGCTTGGAAGCTTATGAAATTCCTTGATATATGCGGCCACTTCATCTACTGTGCAGTATTCGCCATCTTCAACTACATCAACATCACCTGAGTCATCACCGAAATGCAAGAAATCAAAAAATCCTGCACTTACGGCACCAATACTGACAAAAGCAATGAATAATGCAATAATAAACATTAACTTTTTATTCATTTTATCAACCCGATATATTCTTTTATAGCTTCTTTATAACTTCTAAGTGGTTTGAATCCATTTTCTATCCAATTCCTATTCTCTAAAACAGAATAGCTTGGACGTGGTGCAGGTCTCGCAAATTCGGCTGCGGTGACTGGAATGACTTTTACATCCATCTGCGCAACTTCAAAGATATATCTTGCAAATTCACACCAGGAACAGCTTCCGGAGTTTGTCAAATGGTAAATTCCATAGGAGTCGCTTTCAATCAGCTGTGAAATTCCCTGTGCCAAGTCGGGAGTGTATGTGGGTGTTCCAACCTCATCATAAACAACAGTTATTTCAGAATGACTTTTGCCTAGTTCCAACATTGTTTTGGGAAAATTTTTCCCATTGATTCCATATAGCCAAGCAGTCCTTACAATAAAATACTTATCAAGGATTTCCAAAATGGCTTCCTCTCCCTTGCGTTTGCTTTTACCGTAAACACTAATAGGTCCTATTTCATCATCTTCAACCCAAGGCCTGTCATTTTTGCCGTTGAATACATAATCCGTACTTATATGGACTAATGGGCAATCAACCTCTTTACATGCGAGAGCCAAATTTCGAACGCCTTCTCCATTTACGGCATAGGCAATATCCTGATTTTCCTCACAGCCGTCAACATCAGTATATGCCGCAGAGTTGATTACAACATCAGGATTTGCATCACAAATAAAGTCGATTGTATGTTGCTTATCAGTAATATCCAATGATTTTGAAGTTGTAAGAATCAGATCATGGCTATCACCTAAAACTTCCCGCAAATCATGCCCTAACATTCCATTGGACCCTGTTATTAAAATCTTCATAATACCACTTAAAACTTTAATATTAGTTTAAATATATATTAAACTTAATAATATTTAAAAAGGGGTTAGTTATTATGAAAATTTGTATTATTGGTCAAGGTTATATAGGATTGCCAACTGCAGCACTTTTCAGCCGCAGCCATTGTGAAGTGGTTGGTGTAGATATCTCAGAAGAGATGATAAACAATCTAAATAAAGGAATTATCCATATTGAAGAGCCAGGAATAGCCAATATTATCAAAAATGCAATAGAAAATAAAACATACACAGCAAGCCTAACTCCTCAAAAAGCCGATGCATTTATTATTACCGTGCCAACACCATATATTGCTGAAAATTACAGCTGCGATTTAAGTTATGTCATCACCGCATGTGAAGGGATTTTACCTTATCTTGAAAAGGGAAATACAGTTATCATTGAATCTACTATAGCTCCAATGTCAACCGATGAGACAATAAAGCCTATTTTTGAAAAAGCCGGCTTTAAAATTGGTGAAGATTTATATCTGGCACATTGTCCCGAAAGAGTTCTTCCGGGCAGAATCATAGAAGAACTGATACATAATGACCGCATAATAGGGGGAGTAACCCCAGAATGTGCAAAAAAGGCAAGTGAAGTTTACGGCCAGTTTGTTGAAGGAGAGCTAATGCTTACTGAAGCAAAAACCGCCGAATTATCAAAATGTATGGAAAATACTTTTAGAGACGTTAACATAGCTCTTGCAAATGAACTAGCAAAAATATGTGCAGAAATTGGCGTGAATGCTCTTGACGTTATTGAAATGGCAAACAAGCACCCTAGGGTAAACTTGCATTCTCCAGGACCTGGTGTTGGAGGACATTGCCTTGCAATTGACCCTTACTTTATCTATGCCAAAGCGCCTGAAACTGCAAAAATAATCAAATTGGCAAGGGATACAAACAAATCAATGCCTGATTTTGTCTGCAACAATGCTGAAAAAATAATCTCTGAAGGAAAAATTGCCGTTTTAGGAGTTTCATATAAAGGAAATACCGGTGACGATAGGGAAAGCCCCGCTTATGAAATAATAGCTAAATTAAGTCAAAATTATGAAATAGCTATACATGATCCTCACATCGACAATCCTAATTTTGTAAGCTTTGATGATGCCGTGAAAGATGCAAATTTAATTTTGGTCTTATGTGACCACGATGAATTCAAGCATTTGGACTATGAATCAATTAAAAACAGTATGGAAAATCCGATAATATTCGATACAAAAAATATCATAAAAGAAGTCCCGGAAGAAATTAAGTTATATAATTTCGGGAACTTATATGAATTAAATTAAAAATTAATAGACTGGTCTTTTTGAATTTCGTGCCCGTTCCATGCTTTCAGGCTACTCCATTCCACAAATGGCGCTGTCCAAAAGATATCGTTATTATCCAAACCTAAAGGTAAAAATGCTGCACAGCACATATAAAGGCTACCAGTATTAATGTTATCTTCACCTATATCCTTTTGGGAACCGTTCAATCCAATAATCAACCATCCGTCATCGTCAAAATTATTATTATTTCCAAATTGCGCTCTTAAAACTTTTGTCAAAGCTGACCTGACCTGTGCAGGATTGATATTTCTTGGCAATATCTTAAGCAAAGCAGCTTGAGAAAGCAAATGGAAAATACCGCAACGATAAGATAATGATTTTCCTAAAAGAGGATAAGTACCTTCAGGTGAAATAACCCTTTCGAGCTGTGAAGCCAATCTTGAGGATCTCATCAATTGTACATCCAAAAATTCGCCGTCCTGAAGACCGTATTTTCTCATTACTGTTAGAATATCATTAAGCATAGGATGGATAATTAAACTGTTGAAATAACCTATCTCAAAGTCCTCACCATCGGAATAAATCGCATCTCCAAGATAGAAATCATCCCTGAATTTAGAAACACCATAGGTTAAACGTTCCTTATCACATTCTCCTGTGAATTCTAAAAGAGCGGCTTCAATGATTGCAGTGTATAATAACCAATGATTCTCATAAGGAGCAATTATTCTTGTATTTTTAAGCTCGCGAATAATTCTGGCTTGGATATCCATAGGTAAATTAAGCCATATCTCATTTTTGGCTCTGAGCAATCCTTGAGCAAATAAAGCAACATCAACTAAAGATTGTTTAGGTTCTACAAGAAAAATATAATCCTTGCTGTTGGGATTGACAGAATTGGTAATGCACTTTAAAGTTAAATAAATGTACTTTTCACGAATCCGACCTTCTTCTGAAGAATCAACACCAAGTTCCAACCATGGAGCGATTCCATTAAATACACGTGCAAAAGCTTCAAAGTATACGAATTTTCTTTCCTTATCACTATTCGATTCATAAGGCATATTCTTTTTAAGTGACCCTCTGGCAAGATTGTTCAAAACAGGAAAAGCAATCTTCTGCAATAGGGATACCCAAAAAATCCTATCTTCCCACACCGGAGGCATTTCCTCAATAACGGGAGTTTCTTTTTTCCTAAATCTTTTCAAAAATGAGTTGCTCATGAATTATATTTTTATAAAACATATTATATAAGTTTTAAAATTATGCTTAAAAATCAAAAAATAATGAGATTTATATATTTTGTTTTACATATACATTTATCATTATTAAGAGGTTGAAAATATGCCAACAATGTCTGAAAAAATATTAGCTAAAGCTTCCGGAAATGAAAATGTAGAAGCTGGAGATATAGTTATAGCAAATATTGATGTAGCAATGATTCATGATTTAACAGGACCTCTTTCAGTTGAATCTTTTGAAAAAATTGGATCTGAAAAGGTTTGGGATGCATCAAAAATTGTTATACCTTTTGACCACCAAGTTCCGGCAGACTCAATTGACTCAGCTAATAATCATTTAATAATGAGAAAATTTGTTAAGGAACAGGGTATTGAAAATTTTTATGATGTTAATGCAGGTGTTTGTCATCAAATATTACCTGAATTAGGTCATGTTGTACCTGGAGAAGTTATTGTAGGTGCAGACTCACATACTTGTACTCATGGAGCATTAGGAGCCTTTTCAACTGGAATTGGATCAACAGATATGGCAATGGTATTTGCGGAAGGCAACTTATGGTTAAAAGTGCCTGAAACAAACAGATTCAACATTACAGGCAAATTAAAAGAAAATGTTTATGCAAAAGATGTAATTTTGCATATTATAGGTCAAGTTGGTGCCGATGGGTCAACTTACAAAGCTTGTGAATTTGCTGGCGAAACCGTTTCAGATATGAGCGTTTCTGATAGGATGGTTTTATGTAATATGGCAATTGAAATGGGTGGTAAAACCGGTTTGGTAGAACCTGACCAAAAAACAGTTGACTATGTTGAAAGTCGTTCCAACAAGCCATATGAAATATTTAAAACTGATTTGGATTCCTTTTCTCTTAATATAATTGATATTGATGTAAGTGATTTAGAGCCGCAAGTGGCTTGCCCTCATCATGTGGATAATGTGGTGGCCGTGAGTGAAGTCGACCAAGAAATTGACCAAGTCTTTTTAGGTTCATGTACAAATGGAAGACTTAGCGACTTAAGAGATGCGGCAAAAATATTGAAAGGCAATAAAATAGCAAAAGACACAAGAATGCTGGTTATACCTGCATCAAAAGAGGTTTACACCAAAGCACTTGATGAAGGATTAATTAAAATATTTGTTGATGCCGGAGCACTTGTTTCAGCTCCATGCTGCGGTCCATGTCTTGGTGGGCATACCGGTATAATCGGACCTGGCGAAGTAAGTCTTTCAACTTCAAATAGAAACTTCAAAGGAAGACAAGGAAGTCCTGATGGGAAAGTATTCTTATCCTCTGCTGCTGTTGCTGCCGCTTCAGCAATTGAAGGAAAAATTGTAGCACCGGAGTGATTAAATGAAAGGAACAGCATGGAAATTTGGAAATGACATTGACACTGATATTATTGTGCCTGGAAGATATTTGATTTATACTGATGAAGAAAGATTATCACAGCATTGTATGGAAGGTTTAGATCCGGATTTTGATAAGAAATGTAAGAAAGGAGATTTTATTGTAGCCGGAACTAACTTTGGATGTGGTTCTTCAAGAGAACATGCCCCAATAGCGCTTAAAGGTGTTGGAGTGGCTGCAGTAATTGCTGAATCTTTTGCAAGAATATTTTACAGGAATGCTACAAACGTTGGCGTTCCTCTTCTTGAAGCTCCAGGAATTACAGAACTTGTAGATGATGGGGATGAAATTGATGTGGATATGGAAGCGGGAACAATAACTGCTTCTAATGGAAAAACCATTGAATTCAAAAAATTGCCTCCATTCATGTTAGAAATATTAGAACAAGGTGGTTTAATTGAATACCTCAAAAACAAAAAATAAATATCAAATTGCTATTGTTCCAGGTGATGGAATCGGTAAGGAAGTTATGGAAGCAACCTTATACGTATTAGAGGCATTTGATATTGACTTTGATTATGTTTATGGTGAAGCGGGAGATGAATGTCTCCAAAAAAATGGCGAAGCTTTGCCTGAAGAAACATTGCAAATTATTAGAGATGCCGATGCATGCCTATTTGGTGCAGCCGGCGAAACTGCAGCAGACGTTATCGTGAAAATACGTCAGGAAATGAAAATGTTTGCAAATTTAAGGCCGGTTAAAGCATATCCTAATACAAATTCATTGCGTGATGACATCGACTTTATGATTGTTCGTGAAAATACCGAAGGACTGTATATTGCAGGCGAAGAATCATTGACTGATGAAGGTGCAGTGGCCAGGCGTATTATCACCCGCGAAGCTGAAGAAAGAATTATTGATTATGCTTTTAAATATGCAGAAGAAAACAGCAAAAGCAAAGTTACCGGAGTTCACAAAGCAAATGTTTTAAAGAAAAGCGACGGTTTATTTAGGGAAATCTTCTATGACGTTGCCGGCAGATACCCTGAAATTGAAGCTGAAGACTATTATGTGGATGCAACAGCGATGTATCTGATTACCCAGCCTGAAACCTTTGAAGTCATTGTAACAACAAATCTTTTCGGAGATATCCTATCCGATGAAGGTGCAGGCCTTGTCGGTGGACTTGGATTGATTCCGTCAGCAAATATCGGTGAAAATGGAGCGCTTTTCGAACCTGTTCATGGTTCAGCACCTGATATTGCAGGTCAAAATAAGGCAAACCCGATAGCCATGATGCTTTCAGCTATAATGATGCTTAGATATCTTGGCGAAAATGAAGCGGCGGACAGGTTTGACGCTGCAATTTTAAAAGTATTAAATGACGCTAATATTTTAACTGGTGATTTAGGTGGTTCCGCTACAACCATGGAACTGGCTAGTGAAGTTAAAAATAATCTATAAACTATATGGAGTAAAAAAATATGGATTTTAAAAAATTAACTAAAATGCAATTAGCAGCACTGTTTATCATATTCATTATGGTAGTAAGTGGGGTTGCAGGATTCCTTCTCATTATATTTAGTGGTGGAATGTAAAAATAAGAGGTAGATAAAATGGTAAAATATGAAATAGCAGCGGTAGTTGCAGAATTTAATTATGATATTACTCAAATGATGTTAGAACTCGCAAAAGCGGAAGCAAAAAATAGAGATTGTGAAATTACAAAAGTAGTTGCGGTCCCTGGTGTATTCGATATGCCTCTCGTAATCAAAAAATTATTACAGAAAGGAGAATACGATGCAATTATCACCTTGGGCGCTGTAATAGAAGGTGCAACTGACCACGACCAAATCGTGGCACAACACGCTTCCCGTAAAATTGCTGATTTAGCTTTAGAATACGATACCCCAGTAGCACTTGGAATTACCGGTCCGGGTATGACTAGATTAGATGCTCACAGACGTGTCAAAAACGCAAAAAGTGCTGTTGAAGCGGCTATCAAAATGTGCGACAGATTAAAAGAAATTTAGTGATTGGATGGAAATTTTAAAACCTAATGAATTAAGAGAAAAATTTAACGACCCTTGGATTGCACCATATGAAAAGGTATTGACCATGGTGGATGGGGATAAAGTAGAAATTGTCGAATATCACCCATGTATTTCAGGATCTCACTGGTTATTGAATCAATACCGTAACAACTCCGAATTAATTGATTCCGCTTATCGTGACGGTAACAAACATGTTTACAAATGCCATGTTGGTTCAGCACCTCTCGATTTGAAGGCAAGTTTCAACGCTGCAGGAATTGATGAGATTATCATTGATGGCGATGAAGTCAAAGTTACTCATGCAGGCCTTGCAGGTGCCGGTGTTGGAGCTGGAATGTGCAGGGGAATGGGTGAAGGCGTTAAATACATTGAGTTAATCCAAGTTGGAGGCGGTTCAAAAGCCGGGAAAGCAACTGTCGTAACACCTAAACTTGAAAAGGTTGTTATCGGTGTTGATGATACAGACACAAAAGATGCCGGAGCTACTTGGACTATGGCACACAATTTAGGTGTTGAGCTTGCAAGCGAAGGATATGAATATTTGGATCATATCATCGTTCAATTATATCCGCACAACCCTCACAAGACCCAGAATTGCGTATCAATAGCTTTGACATTTGCAGTTGAAGAATCCAAAAAAGAAGATTTGATAAATAGAGTTATTGAAATTCTTAAAAGAGATACCCTATCCGATAAAACAGCAATAGCCATTTTGGAAGGCTTGGACATTCCGGAAAAATTAAGGGAATATTCAATAGCTACAAAATCAGGAATGATGGATGTTGAAACTGCAGAATCAGTTGCAAAAGAATTAAACATTCCTTTGATTGCAGTGACTGGTGAACAAGGAAAAGTCGGTGCATTAGCTGCTTTAGGCCTTTATGATGATGTCGAAGAAGCAGTAAAAGCATATGATAAAAAATAAATCTGAAGAATAATCTTTAGATTTATATTACTATTTTTTTAAAAATTGAAATCTAAGAAGGTATCTTGATTTTGACGTGTGAACAACTTGATTGAAGTTGAATTTGTATCAGTAAATATTACCTTGAATTTATGATTTCCATATTTGAATGTTTCAGTCAGGTTAGTTTTAAAGTTAAATGAATCGACAACCACTCCATTAACTGAAACTTCATAAGTTTCATTATTTTTAAAGATACCTGATGAGTTAATGATTGACTCATTGTCTAGAATTAATTCAAAGTTTGATGAGTGCTTATCCCTTGAGGTAATAATAAACTTCTCTACCACTGTAGTATTATTGACTTCATGACTATGGGTCATTAAAGCCCCTTCAAACACATCTTTCAAACGGCTGTTTTGAATAACTTCCCCATCATCAAGATCCAATAGCTTCTTAACTTCAATTGGCAACCTCAAAGTATCAGGCTCGCCATCTCTTGTGTTGTTAATAAGATAGACATTATCAGCATCCAGCTGAATCGTATCATTGGCTTTGATGCCCAATGTCATCATTGCCTCTGAAGGCATACGTATTTCATTGGTTTCATTTTCGATAGCAGTGTCAACAGTATAAGGGCCTCTTACAGAGATTGCATTGTCCCTTAGTGAATCATCTGCATATATGATTAGATTTCTTGAATTCGGTTCAATTGATAAAACACCATGGTCAAAGTGTGCCGCACCAATGAAAGTTGAAATCATTAAAAGCAATACAAATATAGATATGATCATCGGGAAATGAATCTTAATAAATGACCTTACCAAATTTCCCCTAGGTGTCTTTCTAAACATATCAATTGATTTTACAATCACTTTAATAATGTAATAAAGAGCAAGAATGATGCCTATGATTGAAATTATAACACCAATGGACAAAGAAACGAATTTTACGAAAAATATTGTGAATAATCCTAAGATAGTTAAGGATAAACCGACAATAGCCATCCTAATATCATAACCAATATCATCAATCATGACAACTCTTCCGTACTTGTTTGCACGTCCGATAATTGTCCTGACAACCTCATTAGCCATCAAATTTAAATCTAAAAGTGGAGACATGTCATGTTCAATTGCACCGATGTCGACTTCCATTATTGAAATTCCAAGTACATCGGCATCAATGACAATACCCACATCAACACCATAATCGCTTTCAAAATTAATCTTTTTCAATACTTCTTTACGTGCTGCAAACTGACCGCTCAACGGTTGTTCGAATGAAATTTCTGGGAAGAAAAAGTTTAAAAGCGGCTTTGCGGTAAGTTCAGTTACCCTGCCACTTGCACGTGAAAATTTAGTCTTGGTGATATCGGTTTTTCCCTCTAAAATAGGCCTAATCATAGCTTCTACCTTAGCTGAAGTCAAATTGTAAATATCCGCATCAATGAATGCAATAATATCACATTCAGCTTCCCTATAACCGGTGTTTAAAGCTTCACCCTTACCCTTATTAACTTCATGGGTAATAACGCGAGCGCCAGCATTAATGGCTTCTTCAGCAGTATTGTCGCTTGAACCATCATTAACAACAATGATTTCATCTACAAACGACACTTTCTTTATGACCTTAACTACCTTGGCAACAGTTTCTTCCTCATTGTATGCGGGAATGATAACTGAAACCTTCTGATATTTCTTAGGTTTTTGAGTTTTTATGCCGGCCAGCAAAAAAGCAAGAATTACAAAAAACCAATACACTCTAAATTCCCCATCAATAATTTCTACATTATTAAATTTATAAATTATTAATATAAATAGTTTATATAGGTTAATTAGTTCATTAAATAATTTAAAAGATTTTGTGAAAAAATGATAGTCGATACACTCAAAAACGAATTAAATCTCAAAAATTGGCAAGTGAAAAAAGTAATCGAATTAATTGATGAAGGAAACACAATCCCCAAAAATTGGCAAGTGAAAAAAGTAATCGAATTAATTGATGAAGGAAACACAATCCCATTTATAGCAAGGTACAGAAAAGATGTAACCGGTTCACTTAACGATGAAACACTGCGAAAATTTGATGAAAGATTGAGATATCTCAGAAATCTAGAAGAAAAAAAGATAAAAGTAATTAAAAGGATTGAAGAGCTTGGAAAACTTGACGATGATTTAAAAAGCAAGATACTTGCTGTTGAAACGTTGGTGGAATTGGAAGATTTCTACAGGCCTTACAAAAGCAAAAAACAGACAAGGGCTGAAAAAGCTCGACAAAAGGGTTTAGACCCTCTTGCTCAGATAATCCTAAAGCAGGAAGTCA
>NZ_CACXTS010000035.1 GCF_902770715.1 uncultured Methanobrevibacter sp.
CGTAACATCATTGATTCAGGAGTGATTTCCGGCAGGGACATGACCCCTGAAACTGCATATGTGAAATTGTGCTGGGCATTAGGTCAAAGCGACGATTACAATGAAGTGAAAAAGATTATGCAAACAAATATTGCAGGTGAATTTAAAGAAAAATCTTCAATTAAGGATTTCTTGAATTAGGTGGTTATTATGGATTACGAAAAATTAGGATTAAAAATGGGACTTGAGATTCACCAACAATTAAACAGTGAGCATAAATTGTTCTGTCCATGTAAAACAGAGCTTGTTGATGATGATTTTGATGAATTGATTCAAAGGAAATTAAGGCCAACCCAATCAGAGCTCGGTGAAATTGACCGTGCGGCCCTGCAGGAGTCCTTAAGAGGATTGAACTTCAAATATGAAAACTTTGAAAAGCACACATGCCTCGTTGAAAACGATGATGAACCACCTCACAGCTTAAACGAAGAAGCTCTTGACATCTGTATCACAATTGCATGTCTAATGAACATGCACATTGTGGATGAGTTCCATACAATGAGAAAACAGGTTATTGACGGAAGTAACACCGGAGGATTTCAAAGAACCGGTATGGTTGCAACCGACGGCTACCTTGACACCCCATATGGAAGAGTAGTTATTGAAAGTCTCGGTCTAGAGGAGGATGCCGCAAGAAGAGTTGAAACCAAAGACGGATTTACCGAATTCAGATTGGACAGATTAGGTATACCATTAGCTGAAATTACAACAGACCCTTCAATGCACCACCCGGATCAGGTAAGGGAAGTTGCATATATGCTCGGCCAGATATTAAGAAGCACAAACGTTAAAAGAGGTCTTGGAACAATCAGACAGGACTTGAACATTTCCATTGCAGAAGGTGCACGTGTGGAAATCAAGGGTGTTCAGGACTTGGATTTGATGGCTGAAATTGTAAACCGTGAAGTTGAAAGGCAATTGGCTTTGATTGACATTAAAAAGGAACTTAATTCCAGAAATGCTGAAGTGCTTGAAGAGATTCATGATTTGGATGATCTTCTTGCAGATACCGAATCCAAAATATTGAAGTCTGCCGAAACCATTAAGGCAGTTGTATTGAAAGGCTATGACGGACTGATTGGCCGTGAAGTGCAGCCTGGCAGAAGATTCGGTACTGAAATTGCAAGCTATGCCAAAAAACGTGGAGTTGCGGGAATTTTCCACTCTGATGAATTGCCTGCTTATGGAATTAAACAGGAAGAAGTTGACAAAGTCACAGAATTCCTGAATATCGGCGAAGATGATGCATTCATTATTGTTGCACATGATGAAGACATTGCAGTTTCCGCTTTAGAAGAGGTTAAAAGGAGAGCTGCATTAGGTCTTGAAGGTGTTGTTGAAGAGACAAGAAAAGCACTTGACGACGGTAACACAGAATACATGAGACCTCTTCCAACCGCAAACAGGATGTACCTTGAAACCGACATTCCATTATTCAAGATTACTTCAGAGAGAATTGAACCGATAGCCAATAACTTGCCGGAATTGCCTGACGTGAAACAGGCCAGAATCATTGAAGAATACAAGTTAAGTGAAGATTTGGCAACACAGCTCGTCAAAAGGCAAGAGGCAGACATGTTTGAAGCCATTTTGGCTGACGTTGATGTTGATGCAACACCAGTGGCATCACTTCTTGCATATGATTTGCGTGAAATTAAAAGGGAAGGCCTTGATGTTAACGTGTTGACATTGGAACACTTCAAAGGCATATTTACTCTTTTAGCTGACGGAAAAATCGCAAAGGACAGCGTTCGTAAACTAGCAGTCGAAACCATTAAAACACCTGCCGTTGACATTGCAGAAATAGCTGAGAAAAGCAACTTGACCATGCTCAGCGAGGATGATGTGGCAAAAATCATTGCAGAGATTGTTGCAAACAATGAAGGAATGGTAAAGGAACGTCAGATGGGAGCTATGGGTCCTTTAATGGGAATGTGCATGAAACAGCTTAAGGGAAAAGCTGACGGTGGTATGGTCAACAAGATCGTGCGCGAAGAAATTCAAAAGTTAATTTAGGAACATGTTTCCTATATTTTCTCTTTTTTTGAAAATGCTAAAAGTTTAGGCATACCTAAAAAAATAGAAAGCTTTATATACTATCATGACAAACTATATAATAGAGATGAAATTTAGGTAAACCTAAAACACTCTCACATTATTAGTCAAATAATAATACACTCTCCAAATTTAGAATTCGTGTTAAATTAGATTTTTCACAATTTCTCTAATTTGATACAAGTCGAAGGAAAAATTAAAAAATCTGCCAAATTATAATTTTCCTCAAAAAAACACTGGTGTTTAATACCTCTGTTAAACACCACTACTCTCTCTTTTTAAAAACAGATATTTATGAAGTATTTATTTTATCATGCCAATAATGAAATTAACAGCCCTATGAATAAACTTTAACAATTACGAATTAAGCAGTATACACGAACTTGCTAAAAGTGCTTGACCGGTCAAAGCAGCATTGAAATACTGAAGGAAGTGATGCGCGAAAATGAGAGCTGAAAAACAAAAGTGCAAAATGAAATAGGCTATGAAGCAGTATTTTGACAGATGGAAAGATTAGTTAAAAAAAAGAAAAATAGATTGTAGATGCAAATGTGCACCTACATTAGAATTTAAATTATTCCAAGTTTTTTGGCGGTTTTTTCATCCACCTTACCAGTCACTTTCAATGTTTTGTCGTTTTGGAACTCTTTAACAGCCATTTTAGTGTAGTCCCAGAATATTCCGTCAACTTTTAGGTAGTGGCCTTTGTATTCAAGATAGTATCCGTGTTTTTTCAATGCCCTTTGGATCTTTTTGACAATTGCCTTATTTTTGCTTCCTTTCTGAACGGTCTTCCAGACTGACTTGACCTTGATGTTAACCTTTTTGGTCACTTTTTTGAAGTATTTGTTTCCTTTGTAGGTTACTGTTGCCTTGAAGGTTCCTTTCTTGGTCAGTTTGGTGATCTTGAATGTAGCCTTACCTTTGCTGTTTGTTGTGGCCTTGTATGTTTTGCCATTAACTTTCAAGGCGACTTTTGCATTCTTGATTGCCTTACCGGTATTGTCCTTTAAGGTTATTGTGTACTTTTTGGTTTTTGTTGTTGTCTTGAATGTTATTGTTTTGGCAGTTATTTTTGGAGTTGCCTTTTTGACAACAACCTTGGCAGTGGCTTCTGATCCAAGATAGTTATTGTTACCTGCAAATGTTATTTTTGCAGTGTATGTTTTTGGAGCCTTATTGCTGACTTTAACCTTGATTTGGCCGTTTTCATCGCTAGTGTAGTTTTTAGCGGTACTTAATTCAACGGTTACAGTACTGTTTGCCAATGGATTTCCCCTACTGTCAGTCAACTTGATGACCAAGTATTTATTGACTTTGTATGTTGCAGTCACATCTGCTGAGGCTATATTTGTGGAATCCTTGTTTACAGTTATTGTAGGGGTTTTTGAAGCTGAATTGTACTTGTCATCACCGGAATAATCTATTTCAACTGTGTGGTTTCCTGCAACCATTGGTGGAATTGTGACATCTGCAGTTCCATCTGTTACAGCTACGGTATCAACGACTTCGCCGTCAACCATAACTGTGACATTTCCTGTTGCATCATCAGGGAGAACCACATTAACGGTTGAATTCTCACCGACAGTCACGTTTTCAGGCATTGAAACATTTATGTTTGCGTCCTGTTTGCTTACACTAACAGTGATGTTTCTGCTAACCGCAGCATACTTCTCATTACCATCAAACGCTACAGTAACAGTTGCGTTACCTTCACCTACAGCTTTAATCATACCATGGCCGTTTATAAGTACAACCGTATCATTACTTGATCTGAAAGATAATCTGCCTGCGTTGGAAGGCATCAAACTAACAACCGGATCAAATATGTCACCAACATTCATATCTACAGTAGCATTCTGAACAATAATCTCAGTAGGTATTTTACTTACAGTTACAGTTACAATGGTTGAATTTTCAGCGTAAACGCCATCGCAACCAACACTAACAGTAATGTTGGCTATACCTTCACCTACAGCTACAACATTGCCTTTATTATCAACAGTTACGATAGAAGGATTGCTGGAAGTGAAATTAACAGTTAAATCTTTAGGTTCAGTTGTAGCAACAAGATTAAATGTATCATCAACAAATAAAACCAAAGTATCATTATTGACACTGACACTTGCATCCTTCAAACTGACATTGACTGTAATGGTTTTATTTTCAGCTACAGCATACTTAACATCACCAACGAAACTTACAGTAATTGCAGCTTCACCTTCAGCCAAAGCAATAACCTTACCATCCTTAACTTTAACAATGGATGAATTACTAATGGTATAAGTAACATTACCTGCATCTGCAGGAGTCAAAGTAGCGCCAGTATCAACCTCATCAGTAACTTCCAACTTAAGAGTATCATTTTCAATGCTGATTTCAGTAAGAACTTTGCTTACAGTTACAGTTACATTTGTGGAATTGACTGCATAGGTTTCGCCGTTGCCGACAGTTAATGTAATAACGGCAGTACCTTCACCTACAGCTTTTACATTACCATAATCTGTAACAGTAGCAACGGATTCATTGCTTGAGGCATAGTAAACAGTAAGGAAACTTGGATTGGCTGTAGCATTAATTATGCAGGCATCATCAACATATAAATCAATAGTGTCGTTTTCGGTGCTGACGCTTGCATAATTCAAGGTTACATTTACTGTGATGGTTCTGTTTTCGGCCGCTGCATACTTATCGTTACCCGCAAAGGAAACTGTAACTGTAGCAGTGCCTTTACCCCGTGCAAAAATCAAACCGGCCTCATCCACAAGAACAATACTTTCATCATCTGAAGTATAGGTTAACTTGCCTGCATCCGCAGGAGTTAAGTTAGCCAAACCATCAGCTATTCCATATACCTTCAAATCAATTGTTTCATTGGTTAAACTAATTTCAGTTGGTATTTTGCTTACAGTGACATGGACATTAACAACACTATATTTATAGACCACATTGTCTCCGACACTAACATAAATCAGGGCATTTCCTTCAGCCAAAGCGGTGATTTTACCTTCGCCATCAACAGAAATCACATCATCGTCATCGGTTGTGAAATCAACCTTCAAACCCTCAGGCACAGTAGTGACAACAATATTATCAGTTTCATCTATAATGAGTTCATAGCGTGTCTTGGTGACATTAACGCTTGCATCCAATGCAGTAACGGTGAGTGAAACGGTTTTGTTTTCAGCAGCAGTATAATTTTCATTTCCTGCAAATGAAACAGTAACATTGGCCTTACCTGCACCAACGGCAACAATCCTACCGCCTTTAACTATTATAACATCCTCATTGCTTGAAACAAAAGTCAAATTGCCTGCATCGGCTGGAGTTAAATTAGCAAAATCACTGACCGTATCTTTTGCCTTCAGATTCATGGTTTGATTGATTATGCTAATTTCAGTCGGTGCCTTTTTGACTGTAATGGCGGCAGTTTCTGTAACCGGATTGTGATTGCCATCAACTAGGGTAGTGACATTTAAAGTGTAGTTTCCTATTGCCAAATTGGAAACGGTTATTGTTTTTTCCTCAACTTTTACAATAGCTTCAGTGTGATTCACGACATTGGCCTTAACACCGGTTGCATTGGTGAAAGATACTGTAGTGGAACCTGCGGCATTATACTCAAATACCATATCATCAACTGTTAATGTTGAATTTGCCTTAATAACATTTACTTCTATAGTGTATGCTGCATTTTCTATTGATGCAGTTATTTTACCTGTTCCGGCGGTGTTTGCAGTATATGTGACTGTTTCTCCAAAATCAATAATTGAAGAACTTGCATTGCCACCTATTGCAGTTACAGTCAGGCCGACCGGATCTGTAAACGCAAGGTTATAGTCGGATACGATATTTGAAGTTGAATCGAATGCATATAATTTAAAGGTAATGTCTGATGTGCCCGAAACAATCACTGAATCCGGATCGGCAGTAGCATTTAAAAACAGCCAGACATCACCAAATTGCAAATCAGGATTTTTAGTATAGTCAGTTGCATTAGACCCAAACCAGTTGAAATTGGCATCAACATTTTCACCTGCGGCAAAATCAATGATATTAACTGAAACATTATTATTTAAAAAGATATTCTCGTGGATTTGAATTCTATCAGTTGAATCAAAAGCCTGACCAATAATACCTTTATTAGCAGAGTTATTTACAAAAATACAACCCCTGACATTGCCCCGCCAACTGGCGAGATGAACCGCACCATAGTTTGCAGCATAGTTATCCACAAAAATGTCATTAAAAAGATTACCATAATCCTGATAGAAATAGACAGCACCACCTGCACCTTCCTCATTATCCTTAACAACCGAGTTAGCAACAAAATTACTCGAAAAAATCGGGCCTCCATAATTAGAGTAAACTGCACCACCCCACTTATTAGCAGAGTTATTAACAAAATTACAGTGCCTCACAGAGACAGACTCACTTGAGTAAAGTGCACCACCATTTTCTGCGCAACCATTTACAAAAGTAATGTTTCTAAATTCAACCCGCTCTCCCGTAATATTGAATATTCTTGTTTTACCGTCAGCATCGATTGTATGGCCGTGACCATCAATAGTTATTAGTGACTTATTGATTAGGATTCCGTTGGGATATCCCTCTCCCTCATATTTGTAATCGTTTTCCAATTTTATTATGTCATCCTTGCTTGTTTTAATTTTATAGTCCAATGCGGCGAATGTTCCATTATCTGGTGCACCCATTACTTCCGGGTTATTTGCCTCGCCGATTATTTGTATTTCATCAGTCAAACTTAATTCATTGCTTTTTCCACTTTCGGACAATTCAACAGGCGAATCATCAGCACTGGCCGTCAGCACATCATTCGAATCGCTTGCACTTGCTGTTGCCATTGCAAACAGAAAAATGGCCGCCAGCAATATTATCATATGCTTTTTGTATCTCATTTTCTCCAACACACCTTTGAATATAAGATTATAAAAAAATGTTTTATGGTAAACAAACAATATTGGAAAATATTATCCATTGAATAAAACATCACGATATATGATTTAAAGTCTATAAATCTATATATAAATATATAATGAAAAAAATATGGTTAATATATAAAACACATCATTCTGCACAAGATTTGTAATGCCTCTCCAATTCAAATTTCATATAACAGGAATTTTCAATGCCCCTACCTCAGTAAAACTATTTCCTGAGCTATTTTCCTTGATCTTTACATCACCAACAACAAAATCATCGAGAAATGTTCTGTTGCAGATCCTATTAACTTTCATTTCAATATCTGATAGTGGCACTATGCATCAATGTGTTCAAATCTTACAATTTCCCACTCCTCTTCAGTATCCATCAAATATTTCACTTCAGATTCAAACTCATCATTATGATTATCAAATTCTCCTTGCCGTTCTGCCAATTCTTGTGATAATACTTTTTTGTAATGAGATACAAGTCGAAGAAAAAATCTGCCAAATTATAATTTTTCCTCAAAAAAACACTGGTGTTTAATACCCCTGTTAAACAAGAAAACTCTCTATTTTTTATAACAATTAAGCTAACAAGTATAAATTTACTCATGCCAATGGTCAACATTAAAAAAGCACATATCCACTTTCACAAATACTAATCACCAAGTATACATGAAGAAGTGAAAAAAATAAAAAAAGTAGTTGATATAAGTATCAACATTTTATAATTAATTTTTTCATTTTAACCTACAGATTTATCAATGTACCTGTCACCAGGTTCTGCATCTGGATAATAAACACCATTTGGGTAATATTTGCTACTAGGACCCAAATTTTCTAATATATTTCCATTATCATCAACACGATAATAATATCCATCTTCACCCATTATTACATGAGTGCTGCTACTTGATCCACCCGAATCATCATTAGAAGAACTAGCTCCTTCAATATAACTGTGGTCATAGTCCCCTGAACCAAAAGTTTGAATTCCTTTACTTGGAGATAACTTTACCTTTAGTGAATCTAATAAGTTCTTGTTTGCATCATATATTTTAATTTCGGCATTATCCGGGAAATATTTATATGAATCAGCGCTTTTTACATTAACAAATCCTTTGGAGTTTACAGTTTTAGGAACCATGTTACCCTTATTTAAATCAGAGCCGTCACGGGAGTAGAAAATTTGTATAATTACATCATCGCCGGAATACTTGGTGCCCACATCAACGGAAGCATAAGTTAAATCATCTAAACCCCCATCTGTATAAAAAGCCCCACCATTTATTTCCATTGCAGCACAAACAGAAATGCTGCTAATCAATATCAAAAAACTTATCATTAAAGATAAGAATATCTTATTTCTTGAAAACATATTTTTTCACCCATATCCCATTATAATATCCTCTTTGAGTTTTATTACATTTAATTTTTCACTTTTGCTGTTTCTTATAGATTCCATACACCATAATTACAAATTATAACTGGTCTCCCCAGGACCCATCCTCTAAGAATGGTTCAACAGGATCTATACCAGCCATTGCCCTACTTTTATCCTCATGAAATATTCCAGATGGAGTCCAAAAGCCATATCTTCCATCCTTATATCCATATGTTAAAACTCCATCTGTACTTTCAACATAAGTATCACCTGAACTGGATGAATAAGATGAGCTAGATGAACTGCTGGCTTGAGCAACAACAACTTTTTCTTCAATTGTTAATTTTTGTGTTGTATTATTTCCAGTATAGTTCTCATTTCCATCATAAGAAACATTAACATTATATTTGCCTTTTTTCAAATCCAAATCAAGTTTTGCTTTACCTTTTGAATTGGTCTTGACAACATCATCAACCACAACTTTGCCTTTTGAATTGGTTATTGTGACGTTCACTATTTCCTTGGATATTGCAGTGCCATTCAAATCGCTCTCCTATTAATTAAATATAATTAGAATTGTGTAAATCATATGTATATATATTGAACTGGGAAAATGAAAAAATGTTAAGATTTTGAGAGAATATTAATGTATCCATATTATTTTCTGTAGAAAATAAAAAAATAAGTAACAGCCAAAGCAAGTTACTTGATAACGATTTTAATATTGATATTATTAAATATCAACTTCACCACGTTCCCATTTATCTCTTAAATCACGTAGGTCACTATAACTCTCTCCAACAGCCTGTGGATGTTTTCCATCAGGGTCAACAACTTTACCATTACTATCATAATATACATTTAGTTCCTCATCAAATCGAATTTCATTTGAGGAACTTGAAGATTGTGTTGAAGTTGTTTGACGATAAACTGGTTGTTCGACAACAACTTCTTTTTCATTTATAGTTAATTTCTGTGTTGTGTTGTTTCCAGTATAGTTCTCATTTCCATCATAAGAAACATTAACATTATATTTTCCTTTCTTTAAATCCAAATCAAGATTTGCCTTACCTTTAGAATTGGTCTTGACAACATCATCAACCACAACTTTGCCTTTTGAATTGGTTATTGTGACGTTCACTATTTCCTTGGATATTGCAGTGCCATTCAAATCGAATGGATGTAAAACAGTAATTCCAATCATAGCTGCAAGAACAACAATTATTGCAATCAATATAATTATTATTGTCTTATGTTCCATAACCATCAACTCTTATATATATTAACATTGTGTCAATCATATGTATATAACAATTCCCCAAAACATCTCTTAAGAACCCACACAATTCTGTTTTCTTATTTTTCATATGAAAATTTGAAAATACAATTATTTTTGAAATGAAATTGATGTTCTTAATCCATTTGTTTTTCAGTTTAAAAAAATAAAAAACATGTAGATGCTATTCACTACATGTTTATAATTATACCCCTAAAATTTAACTTCAATCTCTTGAATCTCAACATCATTGCTTACTGGATATTTATGGTAGTTTGCATCTTCACCATTTCCCCATTCGCTCCATTTCCATTCACCATCCATGTAGAAATATGCTCTAGACAAATAGGAATCTTTATCAACTAATTGACCATTCTTGTATAGCCAAACGCCAAATCCTCCAACAGTTTCTCCCCTCCATTTTTCTGCTTCTACAGTATATTCACCAACAGTTTTAGAAACTTTCGTATCAAATTCAGACAATTCCAAGGTTATGGAATCCGGTGCCACAGAATTACTTGTAGTTTCATTAATTGAAGTGCCTTCATTTGTTTCAACATTAGCATCTGTTTTTGCAAAATTTTGCATAGATACAATTATACCTATTGAAAGAACAATGATAAGCGCAATCAAAGCAATTATTATAATATTATTTTTCTCCATACCACTCACTTAAAGAAATATTTTCCATAATCATCTAATCAGTATTTACCAACATACGATCCTAATTTTATATATCCTTGGGAATCATGGCCATCATAGGTATAATATCCATCACCAGCTAAAACATAATATTCACCATTAGCTGTTTCTATAAGGCATAATTCAGCCTGTTGTTCAATAGAACGATAATAACCAAAACTTGGATTATAATTCGGATAATTATTCGTGTTTGCAGTGTTTTCATCGCTAACAATTTTTGTGGTTTTTTGATTAATTCTTAATATTTGTGTTGCGGTATCATAATTATATATTTCGTTTCCTCCAAAAGTAACATTAACATCATATTTGCCCTTTTTTAAATCCAAATCAATCTTCGCCTTACCTTTGGAATTAGTTTTGGCTGTTTTGTTAACTAAAACATCACCCTTTTTGTTAACTATTACAATATCAACTTTTTCTTTTGAAATTGCAGTTCCATCTAATCCCGCTAACTGCATTACTAGTTCATCTCCTTCAGAAAGTGTTGAATTGCTAATAATTTTAACTTCAGTCGGTTCTTTTGTATTAGTTGGTTGTAAAAGCATTGTTCCAACAATAGCGCTTAGTACAATAATAATTGCAATCAGTATTATGATAATATTCTTGTGTTCCATTTCAATCTCCTCCAAAAAGAAAAAAAAGAGTAGTGCAATGGCACTACTTCACATTCTTAACACATTGGTTAATTAAGCATTACCTCATTGGTATCTGAAAAATTCAACTTCCCAGCTTACTGTTTCATAGTAGTCGATTGTGAAGATTTCTTCAGATGATGAAGTATAGGTAAAGGAGTCTGATCTTGTTTCAACGGCGCTTTTTGAACCCCAGTCAACACCTCCGGATTCGCCGTTTGAACCTGAAACATATAAATGATTTGTAGCATAGTTTTTGATAGGATATGCTGAAAGTTTAACCATTATCTTACCTTCAGGAACGCTTATTGTTTGTGAACCGGAACCGGACCCTGAATAACTGCCTATTGACACCCATTCCTTGGATTTCTCTACCTGTTTGGTTGATTTGGTAGAAGCTGCATCATCAGATTCCTCGACAGCACTATCATTATTTTCATTATCATCAGTCTGAACATTATCAGAAACATTACTTAAAGGATTTAAATCCCCTAAAACTGAATTAAATGTTGAGTTGAATGTTAAAAAAGCAATTGATCCAACTAAAATAAGAGCAATGACAACTAAAACAATGATAATATTTTTCGAACCGTTTGAATTAGCTGAACTGGATTTATTATCCATTTGGGACAATGTACTGCCGCATTTAGTACAAAACCTCGCCCCATCCTTGTTTTCAAAATTACATTTGCTGCATTTCATAATTGACACCCATTAAAATTTGTAAATTATATATTTCACCAACTCTCTGAATTAATAAAATCATCCAATTATATTAATTTATTTCCACAGTTAGGACAAAATGGCATTATATATCAACTCTAGAATAAATTATTAATGTCTATGGTGTCTTCCACAGGAATTCCATTGCAAATTTTTTCACAGGAGTTATATGCATCATATATCGCATAACCCCATACAAGAAGCCATGTAATCCATCCTATAATGAACAGCATTAAGACTCCGGAGATAACTGCAGCGACAAATAGGATAATTCCCTTCTTGTTTAAACCTAAATAAATTTGGCCCAAACCAACAATCAAAAAGGACAATATAGCTGCCAGAACCGGATTTTTATCAGAATTTACAACAGAATTGTTTACATTGTTTACAACTTTAGGAGCACTATCTGTTGAACTTCCACATTCCGGACAGAATTTATTGCTTTTAGGCATTTCAAAGCCACAGTTTGCACAGAATTTAGTTTCATTGCTATCAACTGTTTCTTCTTCGACAATTATTTCTGATCCGCAATGTTTACAGAACTTGCTTCCATCTTCAACTTCAAATCCACAACTTTGACATGTAACCATAATTCAACCCCATTAATATAATGTATTAAAAGTGTGTTATTAATGGAAAATATGGTTGTAATAGTATATATATCAATGCCTTTAATATTATACAAATATAGACTACATGTGTAATGACGACAAACTTTTAGAGAAAATTGCATATGTTTTGGCATCAGAGCATAGGAAAAACATACTCCTATATCTGGATAGTGAATTACATACACCAAAACAGATTGGTGATGCGATTAACGTAAGGACAAACCATATCAGCAACCTACTATCACAATTGAGAAAAAATGATTTGGTCTATTGCGCAACACCAAACATTCGCAAAGGAAAGCTTTATGCATTAACTGATGACGGGAAATATGTTTTGAATTACATCAAATCCTGAAAAATTAGTAATAAATATTATATTCAATCATCTGCCATTTTAGTAGTAAAATCAGTTATATCATACTGGGATTTCTCAAGCATCTCCAATACCCTGCGGCACACATCCCATGAGAAAGTGCCTTCATAAACAATAATGTATTCAGATTTCTGCATAGCCAATATCCTTAAGAACCCACAGCCATTTTCCAAATCATCAACATTAACATATAATCTATTGAACCCCAAATCTAAAACTTTTTCAAGCTTGTCTATAATCACTGATGTAATTTCAACTGAATCCATATAACAACTCCAAATTATGAAAAAAATAATTGGCAACTAGGCACAATAAAAAAAATAAGCACAAATAATATATAAAGTTTATCAAAAATCAATTAAATTTAAAAAAAAAAAGTTCATTTAGTTTCAAACATAGTTTTGTCATCCAACAATACCATTTTTTAAAATGTCAGGGAAGGAATTAATTTAAATATTCCCCAAAAAAATCTATCAATTAGTCTTCCCAGCCGTCACCGTCAAAATCCGGGTCATAGCCGCAATTTTCACAGTAAGGCTCATTGTCTGCAAGCACAGAACCGCAATTTGGACATGTTTTCATTTTATCACCCTAAATCAATTTTTCAACGATTTCTGCTGCGGATTCAACCATTTTTGGACAGATCTCCTTAAACAGGTTATGTTCTCGGGCAAATGCAACACCCTCTTCGGTTGAGATGTCGCATTCAAGCAAGTCCCTGCAGACAAAGGACCCGTTTGCCTCTTCAAACTCATTCAAAAATTTGACGCAAACCTCATCGCTTCTGGCCTTGTCATCGCCATATTTCAACCCCAAAGCCATCAAGGCACCGGTGCATGCGCCGCAAACTTCACCTTTGCGCATTCCGCTTCCAAAACAGGCACCGATTTTCAATGCATCCTCTTTGGAAACTCCAAAATCTGTGGAAAACGCTGCAAAAACCGCTTGAGAACACACATAACCATTTTCAAATAATTGAACTGCATCATCTATACGATTCATATTAATTAATATGTCAAAGTCATTATTAAATTTTTTACATATACTTTATTAAACAACCGCAACAAATATTATGTATATAAAAAAAAGTTGAGGGAAAATGATGATAAGCAAACTAAAAAGCATCAGTCTCAGTAATTGGATATTGATTGGGATGATTTTAGGTTTTCTTGTGGGTTTGTTTTTAAACTTTTTTGTCTCAGACCACTTCATTAAGAACATAATCCTAATTGACAATGTCTTTTACTTAGGTGGGACTTTATTTATCAAGTTAATGAAGATGCTGGTTGTACCGCTCGTGTTCTGTTCCATAGTCGTTGGTGCAGCGTCAATTTCTGATATCAGAAAAATCGGTACTATCGGTGGGCGAACAATATTAATATATCTTATAACAACCGCATTGGCCGTTACAATTGCACTCGGATTAGGTGCACTGATTCAGCCGGGTGCAGGTTTGAATATGGTTGCAAGCGCGGATGTGGCAAACGTTACTCTTAACCAGACAATGACCGACACCATCTTAAATATGGTTCCGGACAATCCGTTCAGCTCTTTGGCTAGCGGGGACATGCTACCTGTAATTATCTTCGGATTGCTTATAGGTATAATCCTGTCCAAATTAAAGGAAGAGGTATCAGTCGTTACTAGATTCTTCGAGCAGACAAACCACATCATGATGGAACTGACATCACTCGTAATGAAATTCGCTCCTATAGGAGTATTCTGTCTAATGGCAAAAACATTTGCGGGTTTAGGATTTGAAGGCCTTCTGCCTCTGGGAAAATACATCATATGCGTTCTCATAGGCCTTGCAATACAGGCATTCATAGTCTATCCATCACTGCTTGTGGCATTCACCAGACTGAACCCTATCAGGTTCTTCAAGAAGTTCGTATCCGTAATGTTCTTTGCATTCTCATCATCAACATCAAATGCAACAATACCTATCAACATGGAAAAGGTATCCGAAATGGGAGTTTCCCCTGAAATCTCATCATTTACAATTCCATTAGGTGCAACAATCAACATGGACGGAACCGCTATCATGCAGGGCTGTGCCGTTATGTTTGCTGCACAGGCATATGGTATGGATTTGACAATGGCCGGGCTCCTGACAGTAATTTTCACCGCCGTTATGGCTTCAATAGGAACTGCAGGTGTTCCTTCAGTGGGACTTGTTACCTTAACCATGGTATTCAACTCTGTAGGTCTGCCGGTTGAAGCAATAGGTATAATATTCGGAATCGACCACATATTGGATATGTTCAGAACTGCAGTAAACGTGACTGGAGATGCAATCTGTACAATAATCGTTTCATTCCAAAACAAAGCGTTTGATATTGACGTGTTTAATGGAAAGAAAGCTCCGCAAACGATTGGAATTGAATATGAATAAAAATATGCGTCCTTTTTGGATGCATAATCTTTTTCTTTTTTTACTATGCAAAACATTACCAAATATTTTAATATTATTTTAACAATAAAATAATTTGAGGTTTTAACATGAATCAATATGACATTATTATCATCGGAGCAGGTCCGGGCGGATTGACTGCTGGAATCTATGCAGGAAGACAAGGGACAAAAAATCTGATAATCGACAAGGATCTTGCAGGGGGATTGGGCCGTGAAGTTCCGGAAATGGAAAATTACCCCGGCTTTGACAATATTTCCGGATTGGAACTCATAGAAAAAATGAAAGCACAGGCGATTAAAAACTGTGAACTGCATGAACTGGAAGAGGTAACTGAAATTGCAAAAACTGATGATGAATACAGATTTACAGTCAAAACAAATAAGGACACCTACCAATCCAAAACCATTATTTTAGCGACTGGAAGTTCACACAGACAACTGGGAGCAAAAGGTGAAGAGGAATTTAAGGGAAAAGGCGTGAGCTACTGTGCAACATGTGACGGATTTTTCTTTGCCGGACGTGACATAATCATGGTAGGCGGAGGAAACAGTGCCCTTCAAGAGGCGTTGTATCTTAAAAATCTTGGGGCAAACGTGACCATAATCCACAGAAGAGATGAATTCAGAGCCCAAAAGCACCTGCAGAACATGATAAAAGAAGCGGGAATAAATACCATATTGAATGCTACAGTTGATGAAATAAAAGGAGATATGCTCGTTGAATCAGTAGTTTTGAAGGACACCCAAACCGGCGAACTTACTGAAATGCCTATAAATGGCGTTTTCGTTAGCGTGGGATATATTCCTCACACTGAACTTGCAAAACAAATAGGAGTCAATTTAGATGAGTCAGGACACATCATAATTGACAAAGATCAAAAAACAAATATTGATTATGCATATGCTATTGGTGATGTTTGCGTTGGCTTAAAGCAATGGGTTGTTGCTTGCGGTGAAGGTGCAGTTGCTGCAACTTCCGCATTCAACGATATTCAGTAATTATAGCGTTCTTGCAAGAAAATGTATATAAAGAATGCTATAAGCAACACTACAATTACTGGCAATAACCACATGAACAGTTTAAGCAATACTACAGCTATCAAAATAGCGGCAATTACGAATATTAAATCTCTAAGTTCCATGTAACATTGATTTATTCAAGCTAATATATAAACTTTAAGTGATAAAATGAAAACCTCAGGCAAAATATTTTTTGGAATAATCATATTTATTATTGCTGCCGCATTGATCGGAAGCCTCTATTATGGAGACCAGAAGGAAGTTGAAGTTTTCGGCGAATTTTCAGCCGAAGTTCCTTCTGGAAGCTATTTTTTTAATGTGACCCCAAATGATGAAACCATAAAGGAAATGTACAGGTGCGACGGAGAGGATTTGACCATTACCTCATTCAACCAGAAATACATTGAAGATGAATATCACAATCAGACCGGCAAAACAATTGATTATGATGAATCCCTTCTTGAAAACATCACTCAGGGAGAAAATGTCACAGTGGATAAGATTTCAGACAATATGACAAGGATTATTCAGACCACAACCATAAATGGCCAGCAGGACACTGATGTCGCCTGCGTCTACAGCGATAATGTACATCTCATCATTGTTGAGGGAGGGGATGTGAATTTTATTACTGAAATTGCAAATTCCATTAGAATTTTAAACTAACTGTATAATAATTAATAAACTATAATAAATAAAAAAACCAAAAATAATATCATTATATTTTCATGGAGTATAATATGACAATTTTAGTAATTAACAATAAAGGCCAATACAATCATAGAATCGCTAGAAGTTTACAATACTTAAAGATTCCATCAGAACTTGTTTCAAATACACTTACAATTGATGAACTTGAAGCTAAAAATCCTACTGGATTAATCCTCGGCGGAGGGCCTTCTTTGGAAGGTGCTGGCTTAAGTGAAGAATACATCAAACATTTTGATATTCCTATTTTAGGAATATGTCTCGGCCATCAGTTGATTGCTAAAGCTTACGGTGGAGAAGTTTCCACTTCCGATACCGAAAGTTATGCTCAAGTTAAAATAAATATCAATAATGATGAAAACTTATTTAAGAATCTAGCTCCCGAAATGGATGTCTGGTCATCCCACAAGGATGAAGTGAAGACAATTCCTGAAGAATTCGAGATTTTAGCTAGTTCAAACTTATGTGATGTTGAATCCTTTAAGCATAAAGACAAAGATGTATATGGAATTCAGTTCCATCCAGAAGTGCATCATACCCCAAAAGGATCAACCATTTTTGAAAATTTCTATAAAATTTGCCAAAAGGTGTAAAAATGATTGATAATGCTGAAGATTTAAAAAACAAGGCTGTTGAAAACAAAGCTGCTTTAAAAAGACAATTTGTCAACATCCCTATCGGTGATGAAGAATACGGATTTAGAATTTCAGGAATTGGAGAAAAATCTGTTAAAATCGAAAAATTCGTTAAATATGATGATATCTTTGAAGCCATTGAATCAGGAAATGACAATGGTCTTGAAGCTATGATTAAACAAATTATTGAAGATTATGAGGAAGAGGATGAGGAATAAAATGTTAAGCCCAAAAGAATTTATTGAAGATGCAGTCCAAAAAATCAAAGACCAAATCGGTGATGAAAAAGCAATCATTGCATTATCCGGTGGAGTGGACAGTTCAGTTTGTTCCGTGCTTGTTCAAGAAGCAATCGGTGACAATTTGACTGCTGTTTTTGTAGACCATGGTCTTTTAAGAGAAGGAGAAGTTGAACAAGTAACAAACACTTTCAAAGACAGATTGAACTTCAAGTTTGTAGATGCTTCCGACGAATTTATGGATGCCCTTGCTGGAGTTGAAGACCCTGAAGAAAAAAGGAAAATCATCGGAAAAGTGTTCATTGATGTGTTTGAAAGGGAAGCTATTAAATCCGGTGCTAAATTCTTAGTACAAGGAACTATCGCTCCTGATTGGATTGAAACCAAAGGGGAAATCAAATCCCACCACAACTTAGCTCTTCCAAGCGGAATGGAATTGGAATTATGCGAACCAATCCGTGACTTATACAAAGATGAAGTAAGAGAAATCGGTGACGAACTCGATTTACCTGCAACCACAGTATACAGACAACCTTTCCCAGGACCGGGTCTTGGAGTTCGTGTCGTTGGAGCTCTCACAAGAGAAAATGTTGAAATCTGCAGAAAAGCAAACAAAATCGTATGTGATGAAGTGGAAGCTGCAGGTCTCGATAAAGACGTATGGCAATACTTTGCGGTCTTGACTAACACCAAAGCTACCGGCGTTAAAGGAGACCAAAGAGACTTTGGATACTTAGTTGTTGTTAGAATCGTCAACTCAATCGATGCAATGACCGCATCCGTTGCTGAACTTCCTTGGGACATCATAAAAACCATTTCCCAAAGAATTACATCTGAAGTTTCTGAAGTTACCCACGTAGCTTTATCCATTAGTGATAAACCACCTGCAACCATCGAATTCTGTTAAATACTATTTTAATTAATAGTATTTTTCTTTTTACTTTTTTTAATTAGATAAATATGAAAACAACTAAAAATGCTTACCTTGCCAAACTAACAGAGCAAATCCAAATGAAATCTGTTAAAGTTGGAAAAAATCTTGAAGGAACAACACCACCATCAGTTTTTATTGGAAGATGGTCCTATCCTAAAGTCTATGCAGGGCCTATGATGAGCTCTCAAATGGGAGACACCCATATCATGGACTCACCGGAAGACTGGATCGGTCAAAACAAGACCCAAGATGAAATCATAAACTACAGAATGAATCTCGTAAGGGGAAAACAGCTGATAAAAATTGATGATCTGGAAAATCCATTTGTTGAAAAACTTCAGGACATATCACTTGCATCAAAATCCATCGACAGCGAAGCCACATTCGGCAGAAGACCTACCGGTTCCATGCTTACAGAAGACAGCATGCCTCATGGCCCAAGCGCAGTTATTGAAAGCTTTGACATCGATGCGGTAAGATGGGACAGGCAACTTGAAAAAACATTTTATGACACTGATTTGAAAGCGGTTGATGCGGTTGTCAATCTTCACAATAAGGATGTGCCCTTCACAGCAATGCAAAAGGCATTTTCAGTTGGCGCAATTGGAACCAAAAATAAGAGAAGACTCGTTCCAACCCGATGGTCAATCACTGCATGCGATTCGACATTGGCGGATGAATTCCTAAAGGACGTTAGAAAATTCGAAAGGCTGGATACTTATAGGGTCTTTGAATTTGGAGCCCTCAACAATTACTATGTCATCATTTTGACTCCGACAGAATGGCAATATGAATGGTATGAAGCATTCATCAAACTGATGAAAAATGAAGAGCTGATATTTTCAGATTACGAAACAAACGGCGGCAAAAAAGAGTACTCCAGAGTGGGCGGATGTTACTATACTGCCAAAATGGCCGTTCTGGATTACCTACTCAAGATTAAAAAGCAGTCCGGACTTGTAATTCTAAGGGAAGCATATGACGGATATGTTCCTTTAGGCGTATTCAATGTAAGGGAAAACATAAAAGAAGCAATGCAAAGACCCTACCTTGAATTCGAAACATTGGAAGACTGCTTAAAATATGCCGGCACCAAGCTCAGAATACCTGTCAACAGATACGTAAAACAGGGAACACTGTTAAATGAGATGCTTCACACAAAACAGACTACACTAGATATGTACTTTAAAAGTGGATAATCATGTTTAAATTTAAAACCCCCTCAAAAAAAGCAAGAGAAACAATGTCAAAAGTCGCATCAGGCGAAATTGACGGCACCAATTTTGAAGAAAGCTGCATTGAAAAAATAAAAAAGTTAACAAATCATGATGAAGTCAAAATAACTTCAAGCGGCAACAACAGCATTTTCATTGCGCTTTCAGCCATTAAAGGAGACATCATCATTCCGGATCAAGGGGGGTGGCATGGATTTAAACAGATTGCAAAATTTTTAAACAAAAATATCATTACATTAAAAACCGATTTCGGCCTTATTGACCCTGAAGATATTGATGGATTGGATATAAAGGAGGATTCTGCATTAATCTATACAAGCTTTGCAGGATATTGTGCAGAGCAAGATGCAAAATCAATATCAAAATACTGCAGAAATAACGGAATCATAAGCATTGAAGATGCATCAGCGGGAATTGGCGATTCTGAGAACAGACTGGGAAAACATTCGGACATCATTCTTGCATCAACAGGTTCACCAAAGATAATCAATGTCGGAAGCGGAGGATTTATCGCCGGCAATGATGAAGAAATTTTTAAAAATACTTCAATGCCACAAAAACTAAGCAAAGCATCAGAAATCATATGCGGCGGTATGGACTGCGAACTTGACAATGCAGAAGAAAATCTGCAGATTACATTAGATGCTACCGACTACATAAAAAAACACCTAACCAACACTTTGCACCCTGATAAAAGAGGCATTAATGTAATTATTCCACATGAAGATGCGAAATCAGTTGGCTGGAACTTAAAGCAAAACCTTAAAACCGATAAAAGAGGATTTATAACAACCTGTCCGAATTATAATCGCGTGAAAGCAAAAGCGATTGCAATCGAAATCAAAAACCTTGACTACAGGTGCCTTGAAAAAAAGAATTTGGATAAGATTATAGAAGAGATAGAAATCAGTAATCTACAGTGAGTTTTGTAATTCTATCAACAATTATGTCTTCAAGAGACATGCCTTTTATTTCATCATCACCAATATTATATACTTTCATTAAATTTTCATAATCGGGTGTGAATACGCTTTCATCAGGTGTGAAAATCTCTGACAGCTCAGAGGCATAATCTTTGCAGTTGACCAACACTGCACATAAACTAATGTCACCTTCTTTTAAACCCAATATTTTAAAAGCTTTTGAAATCTGTCTTTGGGCAGAACATCTCAAAACAATTTCAACACTTAAGTCCTTGGCTAAATTCTCACCTCTATCGAAGGCAAGAATTGCCTGGTTAACACCATGAATGATATGATTTTTAGAAACAATAGAATCTGCATTAAGAAGTTGTATTATTTCATCATCATCTTTAATAGAATCAATTAAATTAAGTGTTTCTCCAACAGAATTAATTGTTGCTTTAAAACCTAAAATTTGAATGTTATCCATATACATGCAAACACCTAATCACGCAATAATCTATTGACTCCAGCAATGTACGCTTTCACACTTGCATTGATAATGTCGGGTTCGGTACCTCTGGCAGATACAACCTTTTCACCCTTTTGCAATTTGATGATTACATCAATGAATGCATCGGTACCTCCGGTAATAGCATCTACGTGATACTCGATCAAGTCAACATCACTGAAAACATCCAATGTTTTCAGGGCATTGATTGCCGCATCGACAGGACCCAAACCTACACCCGCATTAAGAATTTCATCATCATCAAAAGTAATCTTAACTGAAGCGGTAGGCATGACCTTATTTCCAGAAACGATAGTCAGCTCATCAAGCTTAATTCTATCCTCATGATTTATTTCCAAAACGTTATCTGCAATTGCCTGCAAATCAACATCAGTAACGGTTTTTCCCTTATCCGCCAAATCCTTAATATCATTGCAAATTTGTTGGAGCTGGTCTTTATCAACATTCAATCCCAACTCTTTCAACCTATTATCCAAACCATGAGTTCCCATATGCTTGCCAACGATGAACTTGCGCTTTCTGCCGACAAGTTCAGGAGTCATAGGCTCATAAGTAGCGGAATTCTTAATAATTCCATCAGAATGAATTCCGGATTCATGTGCAAAAGCATTTTCTCCGACAATCGCCTTATTAGGCTGAATATATACACCGGTAGATCTTGCAACCAATTTGGAAATGTCATAAATCTCATTGATTTTGACATTGGTGGAAAATTCAGGAAGCAATCTGTCAATACTAACAACACATTCCTCAAAGGAAGTGTTTCCGGCCCTTTCACCTATACCATTGATTGTGGAATGAAATTCTGAAGCGCCACCTTTTAAAGCGGATAATGTATTGGCAACGGCCAGACCAAAATCATTATGGCAATGTACGGCAATAGGTACCTCAATATCATTTAATTTGCTGAATAATTCAAATGAAGAATCGGGTGTTAATATTCCAACAGTATCGCAAACGCAAATTCTGTCTGCATCATGTTCTATTGCATTTAGAAAAACGGATTTTAAAAAATCAGAATCACTTCTGGAAGCATCCTCAGCAGATAATTCAACAATCAAACCATGATCCTTACAGTAATCGATAGCAGTATTAGATAAGTCCAATAATTTGTCACGAGTAGTCTTTAACTTATCGGAAATATGTAAGTCAGAAGTAGGAACAACCAAATTGACTCCATCAACATCACAATCCAAGCAGTAGTCTATGTCAACTGTTAAAGGTCTTGAAAAACTTAAAATTTCCGCATTGAAACCTTGTTGAGTTATTCCTTTAATAGATTCCCTTTCGCCTTCGGAAGTAATTGCAGAACCCGCTTCAATAAAATCAACACCAATCTCATCAAGCTTAGTTGCAATTCTCAATTTCTCTAAAGGAGTTAAGGAAACACCAGGAGTTTGTTCTCCATCACGTAATGTAGTATCTAATACTTTAATATTCAAAAAAATCACCAAAATTATGCAATAGATGTATTAAGCTAAATAAAAAAAACCGTCAAAAAAAGTAAGTAATAATTGTAATAGAAGGCTTGCAGCGAAATGAAATTCCCATAGAAAACCATAGTACACAAACAAAACACAAAAGGACTTCACTACTGGGATCGAAACGAGACCAGGTATA
>NZ_CACXTS010000036.1 GCF_902770715.1 uncultured Methanobrevibacter sp.
TGACGATTTGTCTTACTTTGTATGGAGTTCTTCTTCCAGATGGGCAACTACCACTGCAGGTACCACATTGGAAACAGTGTTTTACAGTTTCGATTCCAGCATCAATGAACTCAGCGGTGAAATCTGGATCACGATTACTATCATTTAATAATTCTTTATCAGTCAATAAAGTCATAGTATCTCTCTCTTTATCTTTATCTTTATCATTTGAATCCTCATCAGCTTCTTCAGCATCTTCTTCAGCTTCAACTTTCTCGTGGATTTCTTCCTTGATAGTTTCAACTTTTTCATGAATTTCTTCTTTTTTAGCTTCAACTTTCTCGTGGATTTCTTCCTTGATAGTTTCAACTTTTTCCTCTACAGGATCGATGTCTTCAGAAGCTAAATCTTCAACACTGTCTTCTGATTCTTCCACAGCTGCTTCTTCTGCCTCTACAACTGGTTCAGCTTCAGTAACGACAGCTTCATTTTCAATTTGTGAAGATGTAACTTGGACATCATCAGATGTGTTTGAAACATCGTAATTGATGTCTGTTTCTTCTTCCTCATTTTCTCCTTTAAACAAGGATTTAAGACGATTTATTATAGACATTGAAAACACACCTCAGATTTTCATAGGATTATTTTTCCTCTAATCTATACTAATAATCTTTAAAAATACATATATAAAGGTTACTAAATTTTTGAAAGGTGTAACCTAAATGTTTACACTCAATGAAAAATTTATATTAACCTAAAAAACAAAAATTAACATAACGATTGAATAGGATAGACATAAATGATAAAAAAATTCGAAATCAAATCACATGACGGACCTGGCAGAATCGGAAAACTTGACGGTGAAATGACACCCAGATTATTTTTCAAAGATGAATTGAAAATAGCTCCAAGCGAAGGATCAGCACATAACATTGACCGTGAAATCGCTGAATTCAATGTATCTGAAACATTAAGGCTCGCAGAAGAAAATGTCGACAAATGTGATGTTGCTGTAATTCAAGGTTCAAAATACATTGACTTAAGAGTTGAATGCCTAAAAGGACTACAGGAAATCGGATACAACGGATTCATAATAGCCAATGGCGATGCGCTATTGACCAATTTTAGAGACCTTGTTGAAGTTATCGTTTCACTTAAAAAAGAAGCTAAAAAATCAAGTTATTTCATATTTCCATTTGCTGAACTTTCATTCATGCCTATTTTAGCATATATGGGAATCGATGGGTTTTTAACAGATGCCGCAAATTACTACAGTTACTTGAATGTCCTTCAAACTCCAACAAAAGCATATGATTTGAATACCTATGCCATTTATGAAAACATTTCTCAAAAGGATTTGGAAAAGAAAAATCTTGAAAATATGGAATTTGTAATTAAGGAAATCCATGCACACATGAAAAACAGGTCTTTGAGAAATCTTGTTGAAGAGCGCTCAACTACAACTCCACAGAATATCTCAACATTAAAAATACTTGATAGAGATTACATGGACTACTTATTAGAGTACACACAGCTATTTTAGGATTTCGAATGATGAAATAATATTTTTGAACTCTCTTTCAGATTCACCGGAAACATCAAGTGTTCTGAGTTCAAAAATATAGATGTCTCCTTTTTCAATGAAAACGTAAGTGTGGATGTCAAAGTTGATTTCAGGAGTATCCATATTTGCATGAAGCTTAATTGCATCTTTTTCAGCAATCTGTGTAAAATCAGAAGATAATATCACCCCACCATCATCGGAAATGACATCTTCCATGAATATCTTATAATCATCAAGAGTTGTAGCGGTTGGAAACATTACTGCATTGATTAGATTGTCTTGGCCTTTGGATAATGTTGCAATGCAATCCGGATTTGATAGGATATCTGCCTTTTCGACTTCCCAAGTTTCAGGATATTGAAAAGTGATATTGCCTGTGTTGAATGTTCTCATGAACTAATCCTCATTTTTTGATGAAACATCAATAGTTTCAGGCTTTTCTCCCTCTTCTAAAGTGTCAATATATTTAGAAAATGGTTCTGGGAGTTTTGGCATTACTTCTTTTAAAATTTCAGCAGCATCAAGCTCTAAAGCCTGTCCTGAAAGCAACTGTTCAACATCAAAATCAAATTCGAATGGTTTTAATAAATCATCGGTGGGTACTCTTAAATTAATTCTTCTCTTATTCATTATCATTTTAAGAGTGCTTGTATTCCTGATTTGATCATTCATGTCTTCAACAGTACTATTTATCTCATATGCTATAGCCTTATTCTTCTCATTTACTTCCTGCTTGGATTTTTCTATGGATTTCTCCAAACCGGCCGCAAGTTCGGCGTTTCTTTTGTTGATGTTGTCTCTTGCCTCATCAATAACAACATTGATAGCATTTAAGATAGATTTGTTTAACTCGACATTATAAGCCAAAATCATTTTGTTTTTATAGTCAAGCTCTTTAAAAATAGCTACTCTTTCATCATCAATTTTAGTGATTTTTTTGTTCAGCTCATGAATTTCATCTTTTGCTTTTATAAGCTCTTCCTTATCGGTCAACTGTTCTTTTAAGGAATCGACATCATCGAAAAAGGAAGCTTTAAGAGTTTGAATTTGTTCCTTCAAAGTTGCGATTTCTGCATCTTTCGCTTCAATAGTATGATAAAACTCATCAAGTTTTGCATCAGAAAATTGATTATCGAGTAATTTCTCATAGTCAGATTGAGTTAGTACCTTTACCAAATCATTATCTTCGAAAGGATCTTCTTTTTTAAGGCTGACCTGTTTTTGTTGAGATTCTTTCTCGACAGTATTGCCGTCCTTATCTTTACTGGTATACTTTTTAGTATAAACTCTAACAGTTCTAAATTCATCACTTTCCATTATAACACCCACTCTATATTAATAAATAGATTTGTTTAATTTAAATAGTTAATGATTAAAAAAAGAAAAAAAAGAGAAAAAAATGATTTTTTATTTGTTCTCCTTTTCAATCCATAACAACATTGCCTCTTCAATTGCCTTTGAATACCATCCTGTTTTAAAAAGCATCTTGCTGGAGGCAATTTTGCGAAAATGCAAGTCAATGTCATTATTGATGCTAATTGTTACACGCCTGTTTCGAGTCATACAAATAGATTGTGCATACTGGTTAATAAACGTTTTAGTGTTTTTTTAGAGCATTTTGATGTTTGAATTTAAATATTGGAATGGACTCATCTTTAATGAAAAAGGCATAGTATTTAACTTTTAAAAAAAATAATATAATGATTGAGGTCCCATGAATAATAAAAAAATAATAGTGATAGGAATAATTGCATGCATATTAATACTTGCCATCGCAGTAATGTTAATAAGCTCGACAAATTATGAAAGAATTGAAATAACACCCAATGGAACCAGCATAGATGTTCCTGTCAACAAAACTGACTATCTTGGAGAATTTGAAGGCATTAAAGTTTGGAATTTGGATAACGGAGCATTAATTACCTATAATGGCCATGAAGGTATCAACAGTTTTCAATTAAGTGATTTGAGCTTTAATACAATCAATGAGATAATAAAAAAGGGAGAAATGCAAAACATCGATGGCTTTACATGTTACGTATTGAATGCTGACGAATTATTGGAAATTCACTTGTTTGACATCATCAAAGTAAATTATAACGGTAAATTGTATTTTATTCCGTTAAATAATGAAACAACACAGGACAACATTATAATTTTTTCCAACGACAAGGACATGGCATTGCATATGGCTAAGTCAGTGCAATACAAAAATGTTTATCCAAACAGTGCATCTTCAGATAATTCTAACATCACAATAGAAAAAATTGCTGGAAATCTGCTACCAAACACTACAATCAGTTTATAATAGAAAATATCCCTTATTTTAAAAAGAATTAAAATCAATCACCCGTTGAAAGGAAGATCTCTTGCTAGAATTTTGGCTTTTAGATTATCCAGATTACCTGAGATAATGGATATCTTTTTGCCATCAACTACTGTGGCATAAGTCCATGCATCTTCAAACTCTGAAAGAATATAATCTTTTTTCACTTCCTCTTCTTCATAAGACACTTCTTCTGATTCATAAGGCATTTCAATTGGTTTGAACCCATTAATTCTTTGAATACCCAAATAGAAGTCTCTATACTGAGGATTTCCAAATTGACCCTGAATAAGCCATTTGACAACTAAATTTTTATTAATACCAACTGCGGATGCCGCTTTAAAAATAGATTTATGTTTCCTATATGCACCTAAGACAAGCAAAGATTCATTTTTGAAATTCCTGAATTTGTAGTTTCCATATTTCAGTTGTTCATGCAATAACTTGGATTTAAGATTATTATTTCTTTCTTGTAAACTATTTAATGCATTCATTACAATTATTTATGTAATTCAACCTTAATAACCTTACGATTTGATTTTGCCAAAAAAACAACTGTTTATCCTCAAGCAGAGTATTATCAATCCTTCCAGAAAACTGCACACCCCGAATGGAAATTGAACTTGAAAACTATGAATTCAGCATATATACATATGCCAATGAAAATAGCCAAACTCAAATTCGAAAACATTGAGATCATACCCTCAAACAAATGAAAACATTTATATAATATTAAAATATAAGTATTATACGATGTGAAGTAAATTTCATGTCTGTTAATGAAGACATCAACCATTTTATAATCTCCAAAATGTTAGAATATGTTTCATTAAGGAAGTAGAAGAACACTACTACTTCCACTCCCCCCTTTATTTTAAGAAAAAAACTGTTTTTAATAAAAATTACTATTATTTTTGAAATATTAATAAAAAAATTTATATACTTTCAAAATATAACTAATAATCGATATGAATTATATTACATATCTTAATTAAAAAATCAGTCAACCTTTTTAATCTCCAAAATTAAAAAAAAACTATTAAGGAAGTAGTATCTAATCCAACTACTTCCACTCCCCCTTTATTTTTAAAATTAAACATCATCAAGTATTTTAGGGTCTGCTCCAGCAATTTCGACCAAATACTCCGCTTCGACAATGTGAAGCTTTGAAGGAATTACAATACAATGAAGAGGACCCCCAAAATCAAAATCAATTAAGTCTTTGATTTTACCCGCCTTGACGCAGACATCTTTTGAACCGACACGAGCAATACCCATAGCCAAAGTGTTTTCATTTATCATGCCCTCACGGTCCAAATCATCATGAATGTTCATCAAATATTCCAAACCTTGATTTACAGTCATGTACCTGTCCTTGTGAGCCTGAATATCGAGCAAAACCAAAGTATGCAAATCCATTTTAAGATTTTCTTCAATAGCTTCATAAGGAGATTTAGGATAAAAATTATAATCAGGGAACGGAATTGTTGTCACTTTCCCAAATTTGTAGCCTTGAAGACCTGAAATAGCAGGAGCTGAAGATAATATTGATGATCCGTGAATAACCTCAAAATCAATCCCCTTTTTTGAGCATTGCACTAAAAAATCACTGTGAGTGGTTGCAATCAATGGGTCACCACCAGTAATTCAATTTCCTGGCCTATAAGTTCTTCAATAGCTTCAAAACTAGAACCGAACAGTCTTGAAGTGAAAAACTCAGCATAAATCTTATCGACATTTTTTAAACATTCCAATCCTTTTAATGAAATATCCTTTTCATCAAATAATCCTAAACCCACTAAATAAAACATAGATATTATATAATATTTTAATCATAATAAACTTTATGAAATGTGTGAAAGTTCCATTAAAACAGTTGAATGATATCCGTATAGAATTAATGGAAAAAGGCTTAATGAATATGGAATATAGGATTAAGGCAGAAGATGAATTCGGATATATTCCAGTCAATGCCAATGTTGAAGGTTATGAAATCGTTTGTATGCACTTGGAAGCTATGAAAAAAGTTCCCCATAACTTTTCCGAATTGCTTGAAGATGAACTGACCGATGAGGAAATTGAAAATTTAAGAACATCATTTGACACCATCGGAGATATTGTAATACTTGAAATTCCCGATGATTTAGAAGACAAAAAATTTAAGATTGGGGATGCTGCACTTAAATTTACTAAAAGAAAAGCGATTTACATGAAAAAAAGTGCAGTTAAAGGAACAACACGTGTTCGTGACTTGGAGTTTTTGGCCGGAGAGGACGATTCTGTTACAATCCACAAGGAACACGGTGCCCGCCTGAAATTGGATGTTCGTGAAGTTTATTTCTCACCTCGCCTCGCAACAGAGAGAAAGCGTGTAATGGAAAGTGTTAATGATGGTGAAAAAATCCTCGACATGTTCTGTGGAATAGGCCCATTCCCAATTGTAATTGCTAAAAATAAAAATGTTGAAATTACATCAGTAGACATTAATGAGGAAGCGATTAAATATTTAAATGAAAACATTAAGCTAAATAAACTAAAAGGCAATATTGAAACCTACTGCGGAGATGTTAGGGAAGTCAGCAAATCATTTAACTCAAAATTCGATAGGATAATCATGAACCTTCCGGGCCTTGCCTATACATTCCTTGATGTTGCCTTTGATTTAATTGATGATAATGGAATAATAAACTATTATGAGTTTTCTGATTCATATGAACAGGGAATAAAACGTTTGGAAATTGCAGCTAATGCTGTTGGGAAAAAAGTTGAAATCATTAACTGCAGGAAAGTCAAATCAACATCCCCTGGAGAATGGCATGTTGCCATTGATGGCAAAGTTACAGAATGAACTAATTTTTAGAATATGCTTTGCCAAACATTCATTTAAAAAAAAATAGTTTAGAATTATTGTCTAAATTGGATCAATAATTCCTTTTTCTGTGATAATTCCTGTAATCAATTCTTTTGGAGTAATGTCAAAAGCAGGATTTATAACTTCAGTGCCTTCAGGGCAGATTCTTGCACCTCCATAATACCTCACTTCATCGCCGTCTCTTTCCTCAATGACAGTATCATAAATGTTTATTTCATTATCGAAAGTAGAGTATGGAGCTGCCACATAAAATGGAATGTCATGATGTTTTGCAGCTAGAGCCACCATGAATGAGCCCACCTTATTTACAACACCACCACGAGCTATCCTATCAGCACCGATTACAACCTTATCAATAAGTCCTTGTGACATTAAAAAACCTGATGCTACATCGGGAATTAACTTTACTGGAATATTTTCCTGTTGCATTTCCCAAACGCTTAAACTTGCACCCTGCCCGCGAGGACGGGTTTCATCACAGATTACATTAATATTTTTTCCAGCATCACGTGCTGCCCTGAAAACTCCCAGTGCAGTCCCGTAATCAACACATGCAAGCGCTCCTGCATTACAGTGAGTTAAAACAGTATCACCATCATCAATTATTTCAGCACCATATTTTCCAATGGCCCTATTTGTAGCCATGTCCTCCTCATACATCTTAAGTGCTTCACTTAATGCATCATCATCGCTATTCAATACCCTATCAACCGCCCAGAATAAATTAACTGCAGTTGGTCTTGCTGCTTTAATTTCATTTGCAGCCTTATCCAAATCCACACCTTCAATATCTGCAAGTGCCATTCCAAAAGCAGCTGACACTCCAATAGCTGGAGCTCCACGCACGGTCATATTTTTGATTGCTACAATAACGTCCTGATAATTTTCACAGTAAACATAAGTTAACTCATCAGGAAGCTTTCTCTGATCAATGAGTTTTAATTTATTATCTTCCCATTCAAGTGTTTTCATATTAACACCTAGTTAAAAAAAAGTTTAAAAATATTGAAAGCATAATTAACGTTAGTTTCTAATTTATTAATGTATAAAAATACAATTAAAGGTTTTATAATTATGCTTCCCGTCTAATTTAATATCCAAAATTGGATTGATTAGAGATGTATTTAAAATACATCTACTATTATATTTATAAAATAATCCTTTATAAAGATTACTTAAAAATGTAAGAAAAGCAAATTATTTAGTAATACTAAAAATAATTATGCATGTTTAGTCATTATAGGAACAACTTGTTTTTTACGTGAAACAACGCCAACAAGCAGAACCGTATTATCCTCCAATTCCACATCATAAGCCTTTTCAACAAGACTTGACTCTTTACCAAGTACAATTACTTGGGAATTGCTGTTAACGATATCGGTTATCAAAAGCATGAATAAATCTAAATCTTCATCATCGATTATTGCTTCCATTCCAGCTTCCAAATCCTCTTTCATTTCCATGACTTCATCAATGTCCGCAGTATTTACCTGGTTTACAATTGATTTTACATCTTTAAAGTCAATTTGCTTTGCATCAAGTGATAAAATTTCATCGATTGAGAAATCACTTAAGTCTGTTCCTGCTTTAAGCATTTCCAAACCATATTCCTCATAGTCAATCTCTGCAATTTTTGCAAGTTTTTCCACTGCAATTTTATCATCTTCAGTTGTAGTTGGAGACTTTAAAAGCAAAGTGTCTGAAATAATAGCAGACAACATTAATGTTGCAATCTCTTTAGTAATTTCTACGCCATTTTCTTCATATAATTTACATAAGATGGTTTCAGTACAGCCGACAGGTTCGAATCTTAAGTATAATGGATAAGAAGTTTCTAAAGCAAGTTTGTGGTGATCTACAACTTTTAATATTTTTGCATTTTCCAAGTTGTCAACAGATTCGGCAGGTGAGTTGTGGTCAACTAAAATAACATTGGCGCCATCTTCAACACTTTCAAGAAGTACCGGTGCTTCCATATCCAAATAACTTAAAATGAATTCAGTTTCTTTATTTAAACTACCTAATCTGTAAGCTTTAGCATCAGCATTTCCTAATTCTCTTTCCAAGTTAGCCATTACTAAACTGGAAGTGATTGAATCACTATCCGGATTTTTATGTCCAAAAACATAAGTTTTAACCATATTATCGTTTTCCTCAAAATTAATAAGATAAATATTATATCAATTAATGATTTGATTTTCATCTATTATATAGATTTAAAAAAAATAGTAAAATAAAAAAAAAGTATTTAGTAATGACTTTGTGGAGTCATTCCTAAATGATGGTCTTCGCTTTTTTTACCAGGAATTCCGTAAGCATCTGCTCTGCATTGAGTGCATGCCCTGAATACTGGAATAATTTCTTCCACCTGTTCCCTGACCTGTTCCATCATGGAACAGTCCGGCCTTTCAAGGTCTTTCATTTTTCCTAAGGGGATTAAAGGTAAAACATTCATTAAAGCAGCACCGCGCTTTTCGACTTCACGAGCAATTTCAACAATATGTTCATCGTTTACTCCTGGAATTAAAACGGAATTAACTTTAACAACCAAACCGTTGGCGGCTGCCTTTTCAACACCCTCCAATTGATTTTTGATTAAAATTTCTACAGCTTCACGGCCTTTGTAGACTTTTCCTTCATATTTAATGAAAGAATAGATATTTTCGGCGATTGCTGGATCAACTGCATTAATTGTAACAGTGACAGAGTTTACTCCAAGTTCTGCAAGTTTATCTGCATATTTTGGAAGTAAAAGTCCATTTGTACTCATACATTTAATTAAATCAGGCTGTTCAGTAGCTAATTTTTCAAAGAATTCGAATGTTTCTTCATTAGCTAAGGAATCTCCAGGTCCAGCAACTCCTACAACTGCAATAGGGCCGTCTGCGGTAACATCATTAATATGAGTGATTGCATCATCAGGTTTCATTATACAGCTTGTTACACCAGGTCTGTCTTCCTCATTGTTGATATCTCTTGTACAGAAATTACAAAAGATATTACATTTTGGTGCAACTGGTACATGTGCTCTTCCGACTTTGTCATGCATTTTTTCATTAAAACATGGATGTGCTCTTGTAATATGTGCAAATCTAGAACCTTTATGTTCATTCATAATACCACTACTCCCTTAAATATAACTCCTGTTATTTTGTATTGATACGAACAAATATTTAAACCTTTCTATTTGCCATTGTTTAATTCGTCAATATATTCATGAGCTTTTTCAATCCATGCATCTTTAATTAACTCATCAGTAGCTACAACAGTGACAATATCCTCAGTGGACAAATCTTTAATGATTTTGAAGCCTTCAGGCAAAATTCTAAAGACTGCATCATAAATACGTCTTTGCAAGTTAGAATGAGGATCATCAACGATAACAGTATTTAAAGAAGTGTAGTCTCCATTAATTTCGAGCTGATATCTATTCGGTTGATAAATCTCATCTCTTGAAAACTGCCTCCATAAAATCTTTAAGATATTTGGAAGGTAATTTTCATTATCAATAAGTATGGTGGTTACATCCCTTTCCTTATTATAGATTAAATTAGCTACATCTTCGAACTTGATTGCATTGGAAGTTTTTCTCATTTTAATAGCTAAAACAAATACAGGGTCATCCGGATTAACATAAGCTTTTAAATCATCCACTGCAGTTCCCAAAACCAAATCCTGGAAAATCTGCTTAATGATGATTTCATAAACTTCTGCACCTCTTTCATCATAGCATTCAACTAACATCAAATCAACCCTTTCAATTATATCTATTTATCATCTTGTCTATGTCCCATACCGGATACTAAAAGAGCTGCCCCTACAGCACCAATATGTTGGGAGTATTCAGGCACAATAACTTCGATTCCACCTAAAGTTTCACTTACTGCTTCAACAAGACCAGAAATTAAACTTGTTCCTCCTACTTGGATTAACGGTTCACGAATGTCAATCTCTTGAAGTTGTTGTTCATAAACTTGCTCTGATACGGAGTGACATGCTGCTGCAGCAACATCCGCCTTAGAACCTCCAGCAGCCAATGTAGTAACAAGGTCCTGAATACCGAATACAATACAATATGAATTTAACATTGCTTTTCTCCAGTCACCCTGAACTGCAAGCGGACCTAATTCAGTGATGTCTACATCTAACCTACGGGAAGTCATGTCTAAAAATCTTCCGGATGCACCAGCACAAATACCACCCATGGTAAAGTTATCAGGAATACCGTTATTAACGGTGATTACCTTGTTGTCCATACCACCGATATCCAGTACAGTCGCTTCACCTTTTTGACAGTCAGCCAAGTATACTGCACCTTTTGCATTAACGGACAATTCTTCTTGGATAAGTTCTGCTCCAAATTCCTGACCCATGGTAAATCTACCGTAACCGGTTGTTCCGATACCATCTACATCATCCCATCCGTAATCAGTATTTGCAAATGCTTCGGCCGCAGCTGTTTGTGCAGACTCAATTATGTCTTTAGTAGCTGTCCAACCAGTTCCAATAACCTGATTGTTTTCCATAAGCACTGCTTTTGTAGTAGTTGAACCGGAGTCCAAACCAAGAGTGAGCCCTTCTTGTTTTTCACGAGCAAGAATATTCCTACGAGTAACGGTAGTAGCCAATGCTTCCATACGAATGAACAATTCATCTGCTTTTGTTCTTTCAGTAAATGAGTATGTAACTACAGGAATACGAGTATTATTCTGTATAAATCTTCTTACTTCATTTCTAACTAATGCCGCTTCGGCACATCTGAAACAAGTTGCAATGAATACCGCATCAGGTTTGGATCTGCCTTCAACAATAGCCATGGCTCTTGCAATCATTAACTTTAAACTTGAACTTTGAGCTGAAAATCCGAATTTTTCATAAGATTCATCAATGTAATCCAAATCAATTTCAGGAAGAACAATTTCTGCACCAAATTTGTTTGCTGCTTTTTCAATTTCTTTTTGAATTCCACTATATTCTGTTCCACATGAAACTAAAGCAATTTTAACCATATTATTATTCCTCCTCAACAGTTTCTTCAAGAGAATCTACAAACTCGTTAATCTTATTTACCATAACATAAGTTTCATCCTGATTAGTAGGATAGTTAAGTTCCAATACTGGAATGCCTTTTGTTCTGAGTAAAAATATTGATAATTCATTAGTTCTTGCACATCCAATACAGCCGAAACCATATGGAGCGCCGTCAACAACAATTGCTGCTTCCGCTTCATCTATAAGTGGCCCAATAATTGCCATTCTTCCACGAACCCCGGAAGGAACTTCGATTGCCGCATATTTAAGTCCTTTAATTGGATCATCTTCTGTAATATTCATTGGAGGAGAATCAATCTCCGGGTCTTTGATTTTTTGTCTAATTTGTTTTTGTAATACTAAAGGAGTATGACCTTTCCTTTCAAGTAAATCCGCTAAGATTAATGAATTTGGAGGATAAAGAGCTATTTTAACCATATTTCTCACCTATTCCTTATTTTCTAAACATTCATTCATGATTTTTTTAAATTCGTCAACGCTAACTGGTTTTTTCTCTTCAATTTCCACTTCTTTAGGATTATCTAAAGCTTCTGAAACAAAACCAAGTATTCTATATTCTTTTTCCATTTGGTGGAAACCTTCTCTAGGACCAAACCTATGACCTCTACATCTTCTAGGGTCACCCGGAGCAAATCCTCTTTCCTTTGTGAAAATGTGGCTTGGATCAAGCTTTCTAATTTCTTCAATAGCTTTGTAAACATCTTCACTTTTTCCACTAATCATAGATCCATAACAAGTATTCTTTATGGTAAGCGGCAAACCAAGCATGTGAAACTCACTGACAACCTGTTGTTCACTTACATGAGCTCCCGGCCCAATAAAAATCATACGAGTAATTACATCAGGATCCCAATCTTCTGTACCTAAATCAGGACTCATGGTTAGATTCGGTGACATATACTACAACTCCTTCTTTTAACTTTTCAAGATGGTCATAATCTGAGGTAATATCTCCAATAATATTTGTTGCTTCAAAACCTTCTGCGGTTGGACCAAATTCGATGTTGTCTTCAAATCTAATACCAATTAAACCAGCGCTTTTTGAAGCCATGTTAGTAATACCAATTTGACCTCTAATAACTTTATCAACAGGGTTATTTTCAGGAATTAAACCTTTTGCTAATTTTTTATCCCCTTCAAAAATAACTATATGCATTCCAGGAACTGCAAAGTGAACTTTAATTTTTCCTACCGGATTTTCTAAAAGACCGGATAGGAATTTAAAGTATCTGACAGACCTTGGAGCATTTTCCACAAATTTAATAGTACAAATATCTTCTTTTTTAATAGCTTTAGTGATAACTTGACCTTCTTTTAGAATATCTATTGTATGTTTTGGTTCTTGTTCTACAATTATTGCATCATCATCTATAAGCCCGTCAATGAGGTGTTCTATACCTGCTGCGGATAATATCTCTGTAGCTTCACTTTGAGTTTTATTTAACAGCATTAACCTTTGCTGTTCTGCTTTCACAGTAATGAAATCATTTTCTTTTGCAATGTCAATAATTTCCATACCGTTCACAATGTTACCCACAGTAGTATGATTCGGAGTTAACACCCTATTTTCACGATAAATGTATAATCTTCCAACACCAACACCTTTATTTCTAACTGTAATAGTGCCTCTAGTTCTTTGAGTAGTGTCCTCTTTAGGTTTGTCAATGCCTGCCAAATCATAAAAACCTATAAATGATTCACTGTCAAATGAAACTTTGATTCTATTATCCTTTATAAGGGAAAACAAGTGCTCTACACAAACTGGAGAGTCCTCATCAATATTGAAAGAGATATAAGTAAACAATTCATTGCCTTCTTCCAAAACAGTGCTCAAATCAGATACGGAAGCACTGTCGGTTGTTGTGCTTCTTTCGATAATCGGTTCGATTCCAATTACCTTATCATCATCAGTCAACTTTTCTAAAGTTTTCCTACCACCAATAATTCGGGCAAAAATACCTTTATTATATGGAGGTACGCTGTAAACGTTAGTCGTATTCTCTTTAAGCATTATTAAATGAGTTGACTCATTACTAAAACTAGATAAACTTAAAACAACATCTCCCTCATAATATTTGTATTCATCAGAAGTAGGTTCCAAATCAGTTACAATCGGACCGATAGCCACTTCAGTAGGAGTAGACCAGCGAATATCTAAATCAATGAATTCCTCATATTGACTTTTCCAAACATCAACAAGAGGCTTTGCTTCATCGGATTCGTCTAATTGAATAATTATAGAACCTTGGTTTGTTTTAATTTTATATTTGCTAATATTTTTTTCCAGTTCCTTTTTACCTTTAATTAAACAAACAATACTACCAGGAGTATAGGGGGCATTTGTTTCATCAATTACGTCTTGAATTGTTGAAGCATCTGCAACATCTATTTCTTCTCCATTAATTTTAATTAACATACAATCTCCTAATAAGAATTTTTAATATTATATATTTATAATCTTTTTATATATTAAAATTATTTATTTAAACTTTCAAAAATTATATTAACACATAATAATAACATTAATATTGGAGGAGACAAATGACTATCACTAAAAAAAATATCCTTACAATACTGATCATTTTAATCATTGCACTTGGAGCAATATCAATTGTAAGTGCATATTCCGGAACCGGATTTACGCATGACATCCCATTTTCAAAATACCGTGACGTATCCAATTCAAAAATATTGAGCGGATACAACAAAACGGAATGCCATGTTGAAAAGACAGGAGTCTGCACACAAGTTGTTGACGGAGATACAATTTACCTAGACACAGGCGAAAAAGTACGGTTTGTTGGAGTTAACACACCCGAAAGGGGTGTTGAAGGATATATTGCTTCAAAAAACTTTGTTCAAAAATTCTGCTTAAACAAAAAGATAGGTCTTGATGTGGATAATTCGAAAAATCATGACAAATATGGGCGCACATTAGCTGTCGTTATTGTTGATGGAAAAAATCTAAATGAAATGCTATTAAAAGAAGGGCTTGCGGAGGTAATGTATATCCCGCCAAGTGAATTCTATCCATTTAATTGGGCCGGTGATTCAACACACATTCCATCATCCTATTCTACCTATTCCCATACACATTCCAATAAGGCTTCAAGCTCAAGTGATTCCGGAAGTTATGTAGGTAACTCCAATTCTGGCAAGTTCCACAAATCCACATGCAAATGGGGTCAAAAAACAGCAGAGCACAATAGAGTATACTTTAAAAGCAGGGATCTTGCAATAAGTCAAGGATATCAACCTTGTAAGGTTTGCAATCCTTAACTTTTTTTTATTTATCTGAAAATGAATACTGGATTTTCTTCCTGATTAAACACTTCGGCTTCTTCATCGCCATATTTTAAATACAATGAATTAGAATCAGTGACTTCACCAACCACTTCGGCTGCAATTGAATATTTGGCCAGATATTCTTTGATATAATCGCATTTATCTTCACTGGCTGTAAAAACAAAGCCTGAACCAGGATAAGACCTGAGCCAATCCACCCATTCAACACTTTCATTTCTAGGAATGTCCTCCAAATTGACAACAGCGCCTTTGCATGATGTTTCCAAAAGCATTTCCAAAGTTCCTAAGATTCCTGGATTAGAGATGTCTTTTCCGGATTTAATATAATCATGTTCTGCCAAGTATTGGACTGCGGTAATCTGGTCTTGAACAAGCTGTGCGTCCTTGTCATAAGTAGTGTCCCAATTTAAGCTAAACATTTCATGAGGTTTTCCGTCAAGGTCGATTGCAACTATTACCTTATCCCCCACTTCCGCTCCAAAACTAGTTATAATCTTATCTTTTTGAGCGATTCCTACAATTGCAACACCTAATGAGTCAACCTCTCCATCTGGATGCAGGTGTCCTCCCACCATTGGAACGCCGAATTTCAAGCATCCGTCCTTGATTCCATTTAACAAATCTTCATAAATATCATCATTGCTTATTGACATTATATTGACCATTGCCAATGGCTTTCCTCCCATTGCAGCAATATCATTTACATTTACTAAAACTGAACAGTATCCTGCCCAGTACGGGTTGACATTCATGATGTCTCCCCAGATTCCATCAGCTGCTATTAGCACTACCTGATTGTTGCCTATGTCAATGGCTGAAGCGTCATCACCAATATCTATTACAACATTTCCGGAAACATTATAAGATTCTTTTAAAAGAGAAATTACATTATCAATGGAGCTTTTACGGGATACTCCTTTAAATTCCTGAATTTCACGAACAAGATTTTCAAAATCCAAAGATTACACATCCTACCTATTCAATATAACTAATTTTGTATTTGCAATTAATATTATTTATTATTTCAAGGATTCTGTCCTTAACTTCATCGATGTTTTGATAGTCATAGGATTCCTGTTCATCATTGAAGATGATCCTTTTAATATCTTTGCCGACAATATCATCAAAACCGCTTTCGACTTCAAAAATGATAGAATTCTTAACCTTAAATCCATCTTCAACGACCTTATCCAAATCCCCATCAGTTATTCCGATTATAGGTACATCAAATCTATAAAGAATGTCGGAAGATATCAAAGTCGTATCATCACCAACAGTAACGACAACACTGGAATCCCTGAATTTATAAACATCCTCTCCGGCATGATCTAAAAATGTGATTTTAAATTCATTAGGCTTTTCTGATGAAATCACCCGAGGTGTGACTTTAGCCTTTCTTAAAAGGCCGGTTTTTATGATGGCCGAATCAAGGTCAACTTCACCAAGCTTTTCAAGGCCATGTTCCTTAAGTTCACCGCCAATAATGTCAACAATATGATTGTCCTTAGCAATCAGAGTGAGTTTATCCGAATCAGTTTTTCCGATTACAACACTGTTAACCATTATATTTTCACCGGGACTTACCCCATGAACAATCCTTTGATTAAAACCAGGGTTGTCCTGTTTAATATGGTTATCATAAACTTCCTCAGGTGTTGCAATAGCCAAGTTCAGTTCCTGAGACAATTCTTTGACAATATCCATATTATTATTCCATGGTATGATGCTTCCATCATCTTCGCCCGGCCTTTCAATTTGAATTACCGGGACGTTATTGTCTGCTATCTTTTCAACATAATGATTATAAACTTTATATCCGAATACCTGGCCTGTCACATTAGATTTGCCGTAATTAAGTAAGAAAATCACATCAACATCATCATCATGAAATATCTTTAAAGAATCGCTTGGAACCAGCTTTTTTGAGATGTCTATGACTTTCTCCAAGCTTGCATCAATGACAGCAGTCCTGCCCATTGTTCCGCCAAGTCTGACGGAAACATCACCATAACCTTTAAGCAATTCTATCAATTTAAGGGCATAACCTGAATCAATAATATTCGGACCATGAACTACAATCCCTATTCTCATTTGTTCACCTTAATCCTTTTTTTAAATATTTTAGATCCGCAAATTTCACAATCATCAAATGGATAATCTTCATCGAATTCCCTTTTGCAGCCTTCACATACCTTTTTCCAATTGTAAATCCCTTTAATTCCTTCAGTTATAATGCCGGAATAAGGTATATTCATGATTTTTAAAGTATTTTGAATAGTGTAATCATCACTTATTACCTTTACATTCTTCCCCTGTTTTGAGAACATGTAGGCCAGAGCTATTAATTTCGTATCCGGTTGGGATAATCTTAAAATATCACCTGATTTAGATATAATATCATTAACACATATTATGTACTTAGATGGTACATCTTGTATAACCAACATTCCCTCATCGATAGCCATGTCAAACATCAAACGAGATTCGAAATCCTTAATTTCGGCGGTTATTTCAGGAACCGTGAAATTATAATTCGAATTGTTATTTCAGGAACCGTGAAATTATAATTCGAATTTAATTTGAATCCATTAATAAAGGCAGACGCATCTAATACATAATAAATTTCCATGATAATAATTTAATTTTATAAATTAATAAATTTTTATCTATTTTAAAAATAGCGCTTCCAAAATATTTGGGAGACATTATGGGAAAACTCGGATAAACATTGGAAAAAGTCTGGAAAAGCTTTGGAATGCCATTTGGAATAATAAGGTACTCATTTGGAAAAATCTATTTAAATCTAGATGGAAAAATTTGATAATACAAAATTCATCTAAATTTTTAGAATTTTTATGAATTAAAAAAATTGGAGGAAAATGAACATGAATTTTCACAATGAAATTAATAATGATATTAAATTTCTTGCAAAATCAGAAATTCGGCTAAAAATTCTAAGTGAGCTATATAACCATCCGAACAGTGTGCGCGGAATCGTTAATAAAACAGACATTACCTACAGTTCTGTTTCAAGCAACATCAGCAAATTAGAGCAAAACGACCACATTAGAAAAATCGATAATCAATACCACATCAATCCAATGAGCGAAATCTACTTTAAGACATTTATGGATTTCAAAAACAGCGTTGACATAATAAACGATTACCATGATTTCTGGAACGATCACAATTTAAACCAATTAAGCATGTATTGCATGAAGAACCTCACTGATTTAAAAGATTCAGAGCTAATCGAAACAACACCTATTGATATCTACAAAACCCATAACACCATTAAAAAGCAATTAATGGAATCAGAATCCATAAAGGCCATTTTTCCATATTTGCATCCAGAATATCCTCAATTAATAGAGCATATCCTAAAAAATAAGGGTATTGTAGAGCTATTAATCCCCAGAAGCATTTACAAAGCCATAATGGCAAAAATCAATGATAAAATCAGGAAAAATGCTTTAAAACAAGGAAATTTGATTGCATATCCAGTTAAAGAAGAATTAAAAATTTATTTGACTATCTGTGATCAATCAATGAGTTTGGGATTATTCAAAGATGACGGCAGTTTCGACCAGAACAGAATCCTAATTTCAAACAATGAAAAAGCACAAAAATGGGCAGAAACCCTATTTGAAAATTTAAAAAATGATGTGATAAAATGACCAATTTACAAACCAAAAAAGATCTTAATGACGAATATAAAAACGTCAAATACATTTTAACATCAGGCATGAGAACAAGATTGCTTTTATCTATTTATGACAGTTCAAAAAATTTAGAGGAATTGAGAATCTCACTAGAAAAGCCATCAGCCACAATCTTGCATGGCCTAAAAGAATTAGAAAATCAAAATTTAATAAGAAAAGTTCAAAAATACTATGAATTAACATCAAACGGTTATCTACTTACCACCAATATGGTAAAACTAATTGAAAATTGGTATGCCATAAACAAAAACAAAAAGTTCTGGAACAATCATGACATATCAGACATTCCCGAAGATATTTTAAAAAACATGTACCTTCTGAAAGATGCCGAGTATGAGACTTCCACTACAAGCAACCTGTCAAATGCGTTCAACAAATACATAAAACTAATTTCAAAATCCTCAACATTGAAAATAATAATGCCAATATACTCTGAAAATCATTTGAAACACATGATTAGGCTTTTAGAAGAAGATAAACTAAAAAATTTGCAGCTGATTATTGATAACAGAATTCTTAAGTCAATTCAAAAGAATCCTCAACTCAACAAAGGTTTGCTTAAAAACAAAAAAGTAAAGATCAAATGCATCAGCACAAATCCGAAAATATTTTTAACATGTGCAGACGAATTCATGTCATTAACCCTATTTTTCAAAGATGGACACTATGACGATTCTCAAATTCTAATTGCAAAAGATAAAAATGCCCTAAAATGGGCATTGGGATTACACCAACACTTTGACAATTATAATTGAGGATTTTGTATGAAAAATAAAAAAGAGATTAATATAGAAATATTAAACTTGAGCAATAGAGACCTGTCGAATATTCTAATTGGAAGAAAAGGTGGAAAAACAACAATAAAAATAATAGACAAACTGTTAATAAAACCCTATAACGCAAACCAACTAGCCAACATACTGAATTTAGATTACAAAACAATAATCCACCACATAAACATCGCATACGAACATAAATATGTCGATAAAGAGGAAACAAAAAACAGCAATATTTATTATGTAAGCAATAAATTAATTAATTGTTTAGATGAATATTATCTAATAAAAGAATTTCTCTTAAATGAAAAATAAGGTGAAAGAATGAAAAGTGAAACATCAACACAACATCAAAAGGAATCATCAAAAGACATTGCTTGTGGAATAATTACACTTAGCGATAAAAAAAAAAAAAAAAAAGCTGATTTATCCGGCCAATATATGGCAGAAGAAATCGAAGCCAGATACACATTAAAATCCAGGAGTTTAATTCCTGATGAAAAAGAAGATTT
>NZ_CACXTS010000037.1 GCF_902770715.1 uncultured Methanobrevibacter sp.
AATTTCATTTGTGATTATTAATTTATATTTATCTTTACTATTATAATCTTTTACCCAAAATGATATTTTCACTTTGCTTTCTTCAAAAGTTATCTCTTTGGCATAGACATTAGGCCTCGGATCATCAAGTATTCCATCATACTCTGAGATTCTTTCAGTAATGTACTTGCTGAATTCCTCAATGTCTTTGTTCAAAGCAAGTCCGGCCATAATGTCCACCCTATATTTTTCGGGAAGTTTATATTGCAAATAAGGATAATTGGTCAATGTTGAGTTCGGAATGATGTCTTTAATTCCGTTGTCGTCAATAATTGTTGTTGATCTAAGGCTGATTCTTTCAACAACTCCCTTCTTATTATTTATCTCGATTGTATCTCCAACTTGGATACTTTTTCCAATAATCAGGATTATTCCTGAGAATAAATTGGATATGATGTCTTTTGCCGCAAAACTCACTGCAATACCTACAATTCCCAAACTCAATAAAGTTCCTGCAAGGTTTATTCCAAAGAATTGCAGTATTATCATCAATGCTATAAAATAGATTATGTAGTTAATTATATCTCTTGCAAGGTATATTGCAGCTTTATTTTTATGAAATCGATCCATTTTATTCATTATATAGGCTATAATTCTTGTTATCAATGTTGCAATAATAATGACTATCAGGATATAAATAAGGATCATCGGATTTTCGGGGGCAATTGAAAAATTCATATTATCTTCCTAAACATCAATTCTCATAAAATCATTGGCCAGTTTTGTATTTTCAAAAACATCTTGGGCTTGCTTTAACATTTCATCAGTTTTTTTGTATCTTGTACTGAAATGTGTTAATATTAATTCCTTTGAATTGGATGCCTTGGCTATTTCGGCGGCATCTGCAGATGTTGAGTGGAAATTTTCTTCGGCTTTGTCAGCATCCTCACTCATATAAGTTGATTCATGGATAAGGATTGTTGAATCTTTTGCAAACTCAACCATTTCTTTGCAGGGGGTTGTATCTCCGGAATAAACGATTTTATTTCCTTTTCTTGGAGGTCCCAAAACTTGTTCCGGTTTGATTATTTTTCCATCAACTTCAATCTCTTCGCCATTGTGCAGACGTCCAAAATCAGGTCCGACCGGCACGCCAAGTTCAATAGCTTTCTCACGAAGGAATCTTGGTTTTTTTAACTCCTCTATTGAATAAGCTAAAGAGGGAACATTATGGTTCACGTGTTGGGATTTGATAATGTATTCATCTGTTGATTCAACCGTTTCAGAATCGATTTCAATAAATTCAATTGGAAATTCAATTTTAGAATAGCCCAGATTAAATAATGCATCTCTCAGGTCATATAATCCTTTAGGACCATAAATTGTTAATTTTTTTTCTCTCCCTCTAAAATTCATTGATTGGATTAATCCGGGAAGGCCTAAAATATGGTCTCCATGATAATGGCTTAAAAATATCTTGGATATTTTCATGGGGCTTACCTTTGCAAAAATTAACTGTCTTTGGGTAGCTTCACCACAATCAAATAAAAATGTCTCACCGAATGCTTTTAAGATTATTGCAGGGTGATTTCGATTATATGAATGTACTGCAGATGAAGTTCCTAAAAATATTATTTCCATGTAATCACTTATTTTATTAATTAAAAATAGTATATATTAATAATAATTATTAAATTTTAGGTGATTTTTTGGATAAAATTATTGAATATATGCTAGAAGAAGATGAAGGATTTGGAGATATTACTTCAAATGCTGTTGTTGAAGAAAATAAAGAAGTTAATGCATATATTATTTCAAAAGATGAAGGAATTCTAGCAGGTATTGATGTTATTCGCAGTGTTTTAGAGGAATATGGAGTCAAAGTCATTTTTTGGCTAAAGGACGGAAGCGAGATTTCTAAAGGTGATTTGATAATTTCCATGAAAGGTGATGCTAGGACAATTCTGCTTCTTGAAAGAACAGTGCTTAATTTATCCATGAGAATGAGCGGTGTAGCTACTGCAGCTCATTATTATGCAAATCTAGTAAAGGATTATGACGTAAAGATTGCAGGAACTCGCAAAACTTCTCCAGCAATAGCCAAATTCGATAAATATGCGCTTAATGTTGGCGGTGCCGATACTCATCGTTTCAGTTTGGATGATATGGTGTTAATTAAGGACAATCATATTGCAGTTTGCGATTCTCCGCTCGATGCACTATTAAAAGCAAAAGAGAATACTAGTTTTTCTAAAAAAATAGAAATTGAAGTGGAAACTCTTGAAGATGCAATAAGATGCGTAGAAAATAAAGCTGACATTGTCATGCTTGATAATATGTCTGGAGTGGAAGTTAAAGAGGTCATTGAAGAGCTTGAAAAACTCAATATTCGTCAAAATTCATTGATTGAAGTGTCTGGTGGCATTACTGAGGATAATATTCTTGACTATGTCGAATATGGTGTAGACATCATTTCTATTGGTGCTTTGACACATTCATCCAGAAGCTTGAATTTTAGCTTGAGGATTGAAAGTTCATAATCTCAAGGATAATTTTTCTTTCAATTCTTCATTACTCATTTCGGTAATGAATGTCTCGTCATGGCTTATTGCTTTTTCAGCCAGATTTAATTTATTCTTACTCATTTCATCAATTATTTCCTCAATGGTTCCTTTGGTGATGAACCTGTAAACCATCACATCGCTTTTCTGGCCAATTCGATGCACACGGTCTGTTGCCTGGTTTTCTATTGCAGGATTCCACCACAAATCGTAATGAATCACATTCTGTGCAGCAGTCAAGTTCAATCCGACCCCTCCGGTTTTCAGTGTAGCGACTAAAATTTTACAATCCTTGTCTTCTTGGAATTTGCTTATCACTTTGTCTCTTTTTTGCTGTGTTAATGAACCATGCAGGAACAACACTTCTGTTTTTAACTTTTTGGAAACCAATTTTTGTATGATTTCACCCATTTGGGCATATTGGGTAAATATTATGACTTTTTCATCAACATCCAGAATATTTTCCAAGATTGTAATCAGCAATTCCATTTTTCCGGATTCGGTGATTTTCGGATTGTCTGAATGCAGATATTGTGCCGGGTGATTGCATGCTTGTTTTAATCCAGTTATGATATTTAAAATAATTCCTCTTCTTTCAATACCTGTTTTTCCTTCCAAATCTTCAAAAATGCCGTCCATAATTGCATTGTATAATCTGATCTGTTTTTTTGTTAGGGTGCAGTAGATGTCATTAATGATTTTGTCGGGAAGCTCATCTTTGATGTTGTCATCGGTTTTCAGGCGTCTTAAAACAAAAGGTTTTGTTATCGTTTTGAATTTCTCCAAGGTTTTTGTCTCTTCCAACCTTTCTATTCTCATTACATAATTTGCCTTAAAATTGTCCAGGCTTGATAAATATCCTTTATTTACAAAATCGAATATTGACCAATAGTCCGTTAATTTATTCTCAATGGGTGTTCCTGTCAATGCAATTTTATTCAATGCCGGAACACTTTTTATTGCTTTTGTTTGCTGGGTATTTGGATTTTTAATGTTTTGCGCTTCATCGATAACGCATATGAACCATGTTTTGTCCAAAAACATATCCAAATCGAGTCGGATAACTCCATAAGAGGTCAATATGATATCATAATCTTCAAAGGGGAATGTCCTATTGGATCCGTGGTAAATGTAATAGGTTAATTCTGGAGTGAATTTGTTTATTTCATTTTCCCAATTTGATATCAGTGTTGGAGGTACAATTATTAATGATGGTTCATTATCCAGAGGGTTGATTTCTTTAAAATGAAGGATGGCGGTCAAAACTTGGATTGTCTTTCCAAGCCCCATGTCATCAGCCAATATGCACCCAAAGTTATACTTGATGTTTTGAACCAGCCAGGAATAGCCTATTTTCTGATAGGGTCTTAACTCGCCTGTTAAGGATGTTGGAACATCATAGGCTTTTGTATCGTTAATCAGCTTTTTGAATCTGGCATAATCCTTTGGATTTTTCAGTTGTTTTCTCATCAGGTTTTTAGATTCGGAATCCATATTTCTTTTCCCTTTTCTTTTTCTATAATAAATATATTGATGTTTTTATTAAAAAATTTTCAATTTTTCAGCATTATTATTTTGTGTTTCTGAATTCTTTTTTTTAAATTCATAGATAAAATATCCAAAAAACAAAGATTAATAATATAGTAAAATAATATATATTAAAGATAGAATGTAATTCTATGTTTTTTATGATGGTGATTTAATGGTGAAAATAGCTAAATTAGCTTTGGAAGATGGAACTGTTTTAAAAGGAGAAGCATTCGGTTATGAGACCACCAAATTGGGAGAACTCGTTTTTTCCACAGGTATGGGAGGTTATACTGAATCTTTAACTGACCCGTCTTTTAGAGGAGAGATTTTAATGTCCACTTACCCATTGGAAGGAAATCATGGCGTAAGTGAAGAGTGGTACCAATCTGATAAGATTCAGGTTGAAGGTTTTGTTTGTCGTGAGGTTTGTCGTGAAGTTTCTAATTTTGGACCTCAAAAAACATTAGATGAATTTTTAAATGAATTTGAAACTCCTGGAATTAGTGGAATCGATACCCGTGATTTAACACTTAAGATTCGTGAAAGAGGTTCACTTAAAGCAGCAATAACAACTGAAGATGTTCCTGATGATGAATTGCTTGAAATGGCTCGTTCACAGCCAAGTATTGAAGATAGGGATGTAGTGCCTTTGGTATCTACTAAGGAAATTAAAATTTTCAATGAAGATGCAGATAAAAAAGTTGCTTTAATTGACTGCGGTGTTAAAAAGAATATCATAAACTCACTTTTAGAAAGGGGCATTGGTGTTATTTTATTCCCTTATGATACTGATTATAAAACTGTTTTGGATTACTCTCCAAGCGGATTGATGATTACATCAGGGCCTGGAAACCCTGATAGAGTATCTGAAACAATTGAGACAATGAAAAAGTTATCAAACAGGTTACCTATTTTCGGTATTTGTATGGGTCAGCAATTAATCGCAAAATCCTTTGGAGCAAGATCCTATAAAATGAAATTTGGGCACAGAGGTGAAAATCAGCCGGTTAAAGATTTGGCAACTGGAAAAGTATTTATCACATCACAAAACCACGGATTTACCATTGATAAGGAATCATTAAAAGAAACTGATTTAGTTTTAACCCAAATTAACTTAAATGATGGAACTCCAGAAGGAATTTCACATAAGGAATTACCTTTACATTGTATACAGTACCACCCTGAAGCGGGTCCTGGTCCAAACGATACAAGAAGCATTTTTGACGAATTTAATCAAATGATGGATGATTATTAAAAAATTTAATGAGGATTACATATGCCAGTTGATAAAGATATTAAAAAAGTATTAATTATTGGTTCTGGACCTATTCAGATTGGACAGGCTGCAGAGTTCGATTATTCAGGTTCACAAGCATGTAAATCACTAAGAGAAGAAGGTATTGAAACAGTACTCGTTAACAGTAATCCAGCTACAATACAAACTGACCTTGGAATGGCAGATACTGTTTATACCGAACCATTAACTCCAGAAGTAGTTGCAAAAATCATAGAAGAAGAAGATATTGATGCTATTTTACCAACCATGGGTGGACAAACCGGATTAAATATTGCAACAGGTCTTGGAGACTTAGGATTATTGGAAGGAATTAAGGTCATAGGTTCTGATGTTCAGACAATCAAGGATGTGGAGGACCGTGACTTATTCGCTAATCTTATGGAAGAAATCGGTGAGGAAATTCCAAAATGTCATGCTGTTGAAAGTGTGGAAGATGCTCTTAAAGCAGTAGAGGACATCGGTTATCCGGTCATTGTAAGGCCGGCATTCACATTAGGTGGGACCGGTGGTGGAATCGCTCACAATGAAGAAGAGTTAATTGAAATTGCAAACCATGGATTGGATATGAGTTTCATTAACCAAGTTCTCATTGATGAATCCGTTCTCGGATGGAAAGAAATAGAATTTGAAGTAATGAGGGATAAGGAAGACACCTGTATCATTGTATGTACTATGGAAAACATTGACCCTATGGGTATCCACACCGGGGACAGTGTTGTTGTTGCACCTATTCAAAATTTATGTGATGAAACCATCCAAAAGATGAGGGATGCATCTATTAAAATTATTCGCGCATTAGGAATCAGAGGTGGATGTAACATTCAATTTGCACTTAACCCTGAAACTGATGAATACAAAGTTATTGAAGTAAACCCTCGTGTATCTAGAAGTAGTGCACTTGCATCAAAAGCAACAGGTTATCCAATCGCTAAAATTTCATCAAAAGTGGCATTAGGTCTGACATTGGATGAAATTAAGAACGATATTACAAAAGAGACCCCTGCTTCTTTTGAACCGGCTATCGACTATGTGGTTATTAAAATCCCAAGATGGCCGTTTGATAAATTTAAAGGAGTCAGCCGTGAAGTTGGAGTTCAGATGAAAGCAACAGGTGAAGTGATGGCTATTGGAAGAACCTTTGAGGAAGCATTCCAAAAAGCACTCAGGTCACTTGACATGGGCTTTGATGGATTTGAATATGTGGAATGGTCCAAAGAAGACTTGGCAAAACCTACCGATATTATTTACTTCCAAATTTACTCAGCCATTAAAGATGGAATGGACATTGACGAGATAAGGGAACTCACCAAGATTGATAATTTCTTCTTATACAAAATCAGAAACATCGTAAACTTTGAAAATGACGTTACCGCTGAAAAACTTGATGATGAGTTCTATTTAAGAAAAGCAAAACAATTAGGATTTTCCAATAAAAGGTTAGCTACCTTGTCAGGTCAAACTGAAGAATACATTAGAAATTTACTTTCAAGATACAATATCCAACAATCTTATAAAATGGTAGACACTTGTGCTGCAGAGTTTGAAGCAAAAACTCCTTACTACTACAGTAGTTATGATGTAGGTAATGAATTAACTTCCACAACAAGGAAAAAAGTTGTCATTCTCGGTGCAGGGCCAATTAGAATTGGTCAAGGTATTGAATTCGATTACTGCTGTGTACACTCCTCTTTAGCTTTAAAAGAAGATGGAATTGAAACAATCTTAATCAACAACAACCCTGAAACTGTAAGTACAGATTATGATATTTCCGATAAACTGTTCTTCGAGCCGCTTACTTTTGAAGATGTAATGGGAGTTATTGATCAAGAAAAACCGGATGGAGTCATTGTGCAGTTTGGTGGTCAAACATCCATTAACTTGGCAGTTCCTTTAGCAAATGCCGGTGTTAAAATCTTGGGAACTCCATATGACAGTATTGATAGAGTAGAAGACAGAGAATTGTTCGCTGAACTTTTAGAAAAATTGCATATTCATCAAGCACCATATGGAACAGCAAATTCATTTGAAGAAGCAAAAGAAATTGCAGAAAGAATCACATTCCCAGTTTTAGTGCGCCCATCATATGTTATTGGTGGAAGAGCAATGGAAATTGTTTATGACGTGAATGAACTTGAGGAATATATGCAAGAAGCCGTAAAAGTATCTCCTGACCATCCAATCTTGGTGGATAAGTTCTTGGAAGATGCAATTGAACTTGATGTTGATCTTTTATGTGATGGTGAAGACGTATTCATTGCAGGAATCATGGAACACATCGAAGAAGCAGGTGTTCACTCTGGAGATTCTGCATGCGTAATACCTCCTCAGACTATTCCAGCACATATCTTAGACACCATTCGTGAAAATTCCACTAAATTAGCATTGGAATTGGATGTTAAAGGTTTAATGAATATCCAATATGCAGTAAAACTTGATGAGGAAATGGTCTACATTATTGAAGCTAACCCTCGTGCAAGTAGAACTGTTCCGTTTGTAAGTAAGGCTATTGGTGTTCCGTTGGCAAAAGTTGCAACTTGGATTATGCAAGGTGCTAAATTGAAAGACTTCAATTTAACCAAAGAAATCAAAATTGATCACGTTGCTGTAAAAGAATCCGTATTCCCATTCTTAAAACTTCCTGAATCTGATACTGTTTTAGGGCCTGAAATGAAATCCACAGGTGAAAGTATCGGTATAGATGAGAATTATGGAATGGCATTTTACAAATCCCAACTTTCAGCTGGAATGGAATTGCCTAAAGAAGGTAAAATTTTCATTAGTGTTAAAGAAACAGATAAGAAAAAAATCAGACCTATTGCGGAAAAGGCTGCTAATTTAGGATTTAAGCTCATGGCTACCGACGGTACTGCTGATGCTACAGGTCTTGATTCAGTTGAAAAAATCTTAAAGGTATCCCAAGGTTCTCCTAACATTAGGGATGCAATCTTAAACAATGAAATCAATTTGATTATTAACACTTCTGAAGGTAAGCAATCAGCTAAAGATGGTTATATCATTAGACGTCTGGCTATTGAATTGGGCATTCCTTATGTTACCACATTAGCTGGTGCAAGAGCTGCTTTAAATGCAATTCAAGCGGTTCAAAATAGTGAAATCAATGTAAAATCTTTAAACGAGTATGTTGATGGAGAATAATTTTTCTCTATCCTTTTTTTAATTTTTATACAGATATTCTTTAATGTTAATACCGCAGGAAGGACACTCCTCTTCGCCGATTTTTAGTCTGTTTTTACATTTAGGGCAGAAGTTCAGTTGAACCTTATATTCGACGGTTGGGTCGATGATGATGTTGACGTCAATTCTTTCGCTGACATGTGTCCTTAGGACGCTTTTGTCCCAATGGTTGTCCATAAGTAATTTTTTATAGTAAAATGCTTCGGTCATTGTGTCATATGACCCGATGATTTCATCTCCTTTCTGAATGAAAAATTTACGGATTTTATGATCAAAGAGAATTTCACCTTCCCTTTCCTTTTTGTTAACTTTTGTTCCTTTTATTCTGCCTTTAGGCCTTCTTTCAGGAAATGGGGGCAGTTCCATATTCTCATACTTGTTTTCCAAATCACATTCAACAAGCAAATCATAATCAAAATTACAAAAAAATAGTGCATCTCTTTCATATAATGCATCTGATAGCTTTCTAAACTCACCATAATCTTTATTATTATATTTAACCCTATATACATCGCCAGTTTTTACAATGTTCCTGTAGAAGTATCGAATTTCTTGAGAGTTAATAATATCACCCTTTGGTTTAAAAAGCAATCATATCAAAATAATGAGTATAGTTTATTATTATTTCTTTTTAATTTTTAAATTTTTTTAATGAAAAATTATATTAATAAAAAAAATTAGATTTTCCTTTAATGTTCACTATAGCTAATGGAATCATTTTAAAAGGTGAAAATTTAGTTCCACATCGTGAGAATATTGTTGTCGATGAAGGTAAAATCATTGAAATTGGAAAAGATTCTCGTGAAGGAAAAATTATCGATGTTGAGGGAGCTATTGTCTGCCCATCTTTTATTAATGGTCATATTCATATTGGAGATTCAATTATTAAAGATGAAGGATATGGATTGTCCTTGAGTGAAATGGTCAAACCTCCAAATGGGGTTAAGCATGTTGCTTTGGCTGAAGCTAGTGATGATGAATTAATTGAAGCAATGAAGAATTCCATGTGGGACATGGTTAGTAGTGGAACATCTCATTTTATTGATTATCGTGAAGGCGGAATTAAAGGTGTTGAACTTTTAAGGAAAGCTTCACAGGACATTCCAATTAAACCGATAATTTTGGGTCGTGATGATAGTTTTTATGGTGATGATCCTGATTTAAGCAAAGTGAAAATTGCCGTTCGCAAACTTCTTAAAATTGCCGATGGTATCGCTCCAAGTGGATTTGGAGAAATCACAATGGATGTCGCTGAAATAATTTCCAAAGAATGTGAAAAAGAGGGTAAGATTTCATCTATCCATGTTGCAGAATCCGAATCTAATCAGATTGAGTCATTAAATAACTATGGCTTGAGCGAAATTGAGAAGGGTGTTAAAACCAATTTTTCACAATTGGTACATCTCACCAATCCTAAAAACAATGATTTGGATGAGGTTTCAAAAATGAATCCTAATGTCGTTGCATGTCCAAGGGCGAATGCCACTTTAAATGTGGGTGTGGCTCCTTTGAATGATATGGTTAAATTGGGTTTAAAACCACTTTTGGGAACTGATAATGTAATGTTGAATTCGCCAAATATGCTTCGTGAATTGGAATTCAGCTTAAAAATAATGTCTGTTTATCATGATGATTATATTAATCCTGTTGAGCTTTTAAAGATGCCAACAACCAATATCTGTGGATTCAAAATTAATGATGTAATTCAAAAGTCCATGATTGTGGAAAATGATTTTGCCGAATTCATTGTTTTCAAGTCTTTTTCTAAAAATCCTTTTTTAAATATAATAAATCGTGCTGAAACGAAAACTATATTATATACTATTAATAAAAAATTTAATGTATAATATTGTAGAATATAAATCTACATAATAGGGAGATGTTAGCAATGTATAAGAGAATATTGGTTCCTACAGACGGTTCAGAATTCGCAAAGAAAGCTGAAAAACATGCCTTGTTTTTAGCCAGGGCCAGCGGAGCCGAAATTTTTGCTGTGAGTGTTACAGAGAATAATTTTGTTAACGGACTTCCATTGGATGATGAAGTATACCAGTTAAATCAAATTCTCAAAGAGAGATCTGAAGAAAATCTTAAAGAATTCGATGAATTAAATGACAATAATGATTTAAAGATTACTCATGTAATTAGAGAAGGTTCACCCGCTAAAGTTATTTTAGAGGTGGCAAAAGAAGAAGATATTGATTTGATAGTTATGGGTAGTTCTGGTAAATCTGGATTTGATAGATTTATAATGGGTAGTGTGGCGGATAAGGTTGTAAATTCAGCTAAATGCGCAGTGCTTGTAATTCATTAATCTTACCATATTATTGTATTTTGTAAAAAGGTGTTTTTATGTTAGTTAAAAGAACAATGTCTAAAAATGTTGTAAGTGTTTCTGTACCTGGAAACCGAGATAAAGTTTTAGACTTAATGAGAAAAGAAAAGAAAGCAGTATTGCCAGTAGTTAAAGAAGATACTGACATTTTAGTAGGACTAGTAACTCGTTCTGATTTAATTAATAATCCTGATGAAGAACAAATTGCAATGTTAATGACAAGGGATTTAATTACTGTAAATCCTGGCGATGATGTAGTTGTTGCTGCTCAAAAAATGATTGAAAATGATGTTAGAAGAGTTCCTGTTGTCAATGATGATGGGGAATTGGTTGGAATTATAACATCCTTTGATTTAGTATCTAAAGCTTTAACTAAAATGGAAATCAATGATGTAGTTGAAAATTATATGATTACCACTGTTCCAACAACTTGGGAAAAAGCTCCATTAAACGTAGCTTTTGAAAGTATGAATCAATTTGGATTAAAATCTATTTTAGCATTAGATGATGATGCTAAATTATCAGGTATTTTAACTGAAACTGATTTTATTTCCGAAATTGAAATTATCTCTGAAAGAAGTGAACACAGTTCTACTGTAGGTACTGAAGGGGATAAATGGTCTTGGGACAGCACATCTGTTTTATATATTGAAAAAAATCACTTAAAATTCACTGATAAAGTTGTAAGTGATGTTGCTGTAAGTAATGTGGAAGTCGCTAACTCTAAAACTAAAGTTTCCGACTGCGCTAAAAAAATGAAATCCTTAAACATTGAACAAATTCCTGTTATTGGTGTTGAAGGCGATTTAGTCGGTCTTGTAAGAGCAAGTGATTTGATTAAAGCATTAGTTTCACAATAATAGTGATAAAATGGCTGTTAGTCCAGTATTGGTCATTAAACTTGTTGAAGACAGTGCGTTAAGTGTTCGTGCAAGATTATATGATGATTTTGCCGAACATGAAATTGTCTTGAACTCAGTCATTACTTATTGGTGGGCCAATAACTTGCCTCCGGCTTCAAAATTTCTAGAGCTTTTTGATTCAGTAATTAAAAGGACCATTAATGAGATTATGCCTCATAAAACATTAAATTTAAAATATGAGGTTAAAGCAAATCAAATATTGGATAAAGCTTCAGAAATTGAAGTAAATTTAATTTCTGTTTCAGCAGATGATATTGGCTTTAAAATAGAAAATGGTAAGTTTTCGTTAAGTGGAATTCGTAAGGTTGAACCTGATTTTGAAGCTAAAGAATTCGAAACTACTTTTGATCATGTTATTGAAACTCCGGACATTGTGTTGAAAAAATATCTGGAAATGAAAAAGTGAGTTTCAATATTTTAATTCTTTTTTT
>NZ_CACXTS010000038.1 GCF_902770715.1 uncultured Methanobrevibacter sp.
AAGCACTAAACTCCAAAATAAAGAAACAAAACTCAAAGATGTATTATACAACATCTACAGAGCAATTCAAGTATTTTAAATGAGGGTTTCTACAAGGTTGAAATTTATTTAAAATAAAAATCACTTATTTAAAATGCCGTATTCATAATACCAATCAAAAGCTCCAGTTTCGATAATATTATTGGGTAAATTTTCATCGAAAGTATCATTATCAGAAGATCTCTTTATTACCTCAAATAATTGAGATAAACTCATAAAATAGCATCTGTGTATAAAATAATTAAAATCTTCTTCTTGAAGATTATTTAGTTCAACATATTGCTGTTGGAATTGTTCTCCATATCTTATAAATTCTTCAAATTTTTTATTTAATTCATCATCACCATTTTCAAGCCTAAATTCACCATTTAACTGTGCTTCCAGAAACTTTCTAATAAATAATTGATTATACAAAGAGCCATACTCTAATTGTGTTAATGAAATCCTTTTTATTACTCTATTTTTTAATGAAATTTCATGTCTTGTATTATTTTCCTTTAAACTAATTTTTCCGTTTCTTTTTAATAATATTTCTACTTTTCCTGCTTGAATTTGTGAGTATAACAAACTTTTTGATAAATCAATGATAATACTGTAATTTCGTCCTGATTTAGATTCTCTTGTTAAAACTTTCTTTTTAACTTCAATAATAATGATAGATTTTTCACATTCAATGACAAAATCACATTCTGAAATATTCTTATTAAATTTGTATTTTCCTCCTTTGATGAAATTTATACCATATTTATTGAGAAGTATTGCAATAAATTCTTCTAATCTCACACCTAAAATATCATTTAAATTTTTATTTAATTGTAGTTCGCAGGGTTCTCTTAAAAAAGTCGCTAAAGATTCATAAAAGTTTGGGGCAGACCAAGAAACAGCCGGCAATAAAAATGAGGAGGAATTGAATTTTAGCAAAGGTTTTTCATGGAAATTAATCTTTTGATAATCATCAGGTTCTATATAATTATTATTTAAATTCTCTGTATGAGACATAAACTTTAAAATTTTAATATATGTATCATACGATAAGGCATAATTTACCTTTTTAGATAATTGTATTAGAATGGCCTTATTTTCTTTATTCCAGATATTATAAAAATCTTTTCCAACAGTGATAAATTCATCAATTGTAAAACCTAAATTATTATTAAAAAAATCCTGATCGAATGAAAAAAGATATTTGCATAATTCTAATTCGAGTAAAATATTGCTTTGAGGAATTGTAAATAAAGAATCATACAATACCATATTTGAAACATGCTGTGGAAGATTTTTTAAGTCCAAGTAAAAGTAAGTCCAAATGCTATAGTCCTGAACATTATATACTCCATTTATTATCCTTTTAGATAATTCAATAATTTCTTCGAATAGTTTTTCATATTTTAATCTTTTAGAATTATGTTTGAGCTGTAAATGTTTTAATGATAAGTTTAGAAGATAACCCCAAGGTATCTGTGGTTCTTTATCACCAGGGTTTAAGTCTTTTAAAAAGATATAACGTTTAAATTTTGAATCATAATCCTGATGTGCAAGACATTCAAAGATTAGATTAATTCCACCAAACTCACTAATTTTTTGTTCTAATTTTTTATAGATTTCATCAAGTCCAGAAATAAATTCAATTTCATCCTCAACAATTCTAATTTCACAATTTTTACTTGTCAAATATTTAACGGATTGTGCACGATTAAAAACTTTTGTATTACAGCTTTTTAAATCAAATTTATAGTTTTCAGAAAGGTTTAAATAATTTTTTGATGACCTAATCAAGTCATTCCATTTTTCATCGTCCCAATCTGGAATAAATTTAAAAAACCCTGTAACATAATGCATAATATCGATAATTTGTAGATATGGTATTGAATCCTCATCATAAATTATTTGTCTATAAATCAGTTCTGTGTTGATTTTATTTAACACACTTTTATCTAGGCCATCATCTAGACTTTTAAGAATTGTTTGTATTTCTTTTGAAAATTTATCTTCAGCAAAATGAATTGGTTTATCATCCAGATTAATCCCATACTCTTTTTCAAAATCCTTTTCGCAAGTAATTGTTGCTTCAATATTATTAACCAAGTTTTTAAATGTATTTAACATGACTATTTAAAATTTATTTTTCATGATATTTATAGCAAATGAATTAATAGAAAACAAATAATTTAAAAGTATATTTATCACTAGAATCCATCAATATCTCTGTTATGAATCCACTCACGGTGTTTTCCAATAGCTACTCTAACAATAACATCAATAAGATCTGTTTCATCTTCTTTTTTGAAGTAGTAATAAGCTGGTCCTTCGAGCATTAATCTTAAATCATAGAATGGTCTTGGTTTAACTGCATCAGGATTCATCAAGCCATAATTTTTCAATATCTTCACATTATCTGTTTCATATTTCTCCAGTTTGGATTTCTGAACTTTAGTGGCTACTGTTTTTTCTTTTTTGTCAAATATCTCAGCTATTTGAGAACTGTCAACTAATATGCTGGATTCAATTAACAGCAATGTTATTTCCTTTCCTTTAACAGTTATTGTTGCAGGATGTGAATTCTCACTATCTAGAATTAATTTCATTTTATAGCCTCTATTATATAATATAGCTACTTCCTAAATATATAGGTAAAGCTGGGAGAAGGGTCAATCCCAGCTTTATCATGGATTTGGAGTAAAAAACTCATAGCAGAAGATGTTAGTGAAGAAAAAGCAATTAAAACTTCACCAAATCAACCATTTAGATTTTTATATTCTTTTATCCCTACACGCATCCCTAACGAAAGGGCCAATATATTTAGGAGTTAAATTATGACTCATGCTCTGAAATTACCTTTGATAATTCTATTAGGTGCATTCATTAACACACCAACAGAGGAAAGTATGAACAGCTTTGTATAAATCGGTAATTCATCGCGAATGTCCTTACGCATGAATTCAATCAATGGATAGAAATCGTACATCTCGCCGTCAGGTCCTAAAGGTGCAACGGTAGTTCCTGTAGTTCTGGAGTATAGCAATTTCATTCCGGGGTTGATATAGTCCATACCAATATAGGTTTTGTCACCCATCTCGGAACCACCATCACAGACAGCAGTTCCAAGGAGGTCTATGTTATCAACACCGTAATAGCTTTTAATTAATTCAACCGGTTCGACTTGCCTATTGCTTTCGAATATGTCTGATTTTAAAGTGGTTAAAGATTTGTAGCTTACGGCCATACTGTTTAAGTTGGCATAGCTTCCAGCGGATTCTTTGAACTTCTCTTGAGCTTTGAGAATGGTCATTCCAGTATCATCGCCAGCTTGGAAATTATAGGTTGCGACTTTTGAAGAATTCATTATCATGTCAATGGCTGCCTTTTCAATACTTCTGCCGATAAGAATTCCTACATCTTGTAACATGTCATTAACGGAGATTAAATTGGAATCAAGCATTTGAGCTGAAACATTTAAGACTCCACCGATGGTATCAATAGAGACAGTTTCACTGATTGGTTTTCTAACGTTTAATTCCTGAAGAGTAGCGCCAGGAGCAATATCTTTGGCCTCACCAAGTACACCAGATTGGATAGCTTCTTCGATATTGACTCTTTGTGACATGTAAGTGTAATATTGGCTGTTTTCTTGTATCTCTTGTTTTGGAAGTAATCTGGTGAATTTCATCCATTTGGCTGAAGTGTCAGCAACAATCTGTGCCATGACTTCATTTTGTACTTTAGCATCATTTCCTTTAGTTAACATTAACATTCACCTCTATGGCCTGCAAGTACCTTTTAAAGCAAGACCCGGTTTATTTAATAATATTCCAACTTTACTTTGTATAAACAACTTTGTATATTGAGGTAACTCATCATAGATGTCTTTACGCATGATTTCAATGATAGGATAGAAGTCTGCAATGTTTTCATCGCTTGTAATAGGTGCAACAGTAGTTCCAGAAGATTTGGAATACAAAACAGTTAATGGTGCATTCCTAAGATCAAAACCAATATATTGTTTGTCACCTATTAATGATCCTCCGTCAGCTTGGGTTGTTCCTAAAAGATCGATATTATCAATACCATAGTATTCTTTAATACCTTCTACAGGCTGAACTAATTTGTTAGAACTATAAGCTAATTGTTTTACATAGCTTAAGGTTTTGTAGGACTCGGCCATTATTGTTAAATCAGCACCTGCTCCAGCATTACCTTTGAAAGCTTCTTGTGCTTTGATAACAAATTTACCATAAGCATCCATAGTGTCTTGAGTTTCACTAGTATTGTAAACAGGAACATTTGGAGAGCTTATTAAAGTATCATAAATGTTATACTCAATCCTGTTAGCAATAACAGTAGCTACATCACCTAATAGGTCTTCAAATGAAACAATATCTGAATCAAACACATCCTTATTAACATTAAGGACTCCTCCGACAGTATCAATGGAGATAGTGTCAGTCACTGGTTTTCTGATGTTCAACTCTTGCAAGGACGCACCTGGAGCAATATCCTTAGCTTCTCCAAGTAAACCTTTTTTAATAGCTTCATCAAGATTAATGTTTTGCCTAAAGTAGGTGTAGTAATCGGAGTTCTCTTTGATTTCTTGTTTAGGAAACAATCTAGCTAATTTTAACCTTTTTGCAGTTTCATCAGTAATGGTTTGAGCTATTACCTCATTTTGTACTTTGGTATCATTTCCTTTTGTAATCATTCATTATCACCTTAAGTTTGGCCTGTGGTTCCGATATCGTATGGTCTGAACACTTCAATGTATTTGTAATCGTCTGAGCTTGCAACCGGATGCATTGCGATATATTCGCCGTCTTCTGATTTGATGGCTCCGGTGCTGGTTAAAGCTATTCTGTCATTAACGGCAATGTTTGACAAACCGCTGGCTAATTTTAATCTGAATAAATGTCCTAATACAAGGATGGCTGTTTTTCTTTTACCTCCAGTCATTGTAACTGGATCGTTGACTGCAATACCTAAAATGATTTCACCTTCAGCAGCAGTGTATTTTTTAACTGTAGGTTTTCCAATATCGGAGTTTGCAGATAATGTTACAGCATCATCAACTTTGATTTTATTGCCTGCATACTCATATCCTGGAGTTTCTCCAGTAGGAGTAGTTACGGTGGTTGCAGTAATTGTACCTTCATCTAACAAGAAAGTTGTGACTTCTTTTCTTTCTTCAAGTAAAATAATTGAATCTGGCATTATATATGTCCTCCACTTAAATTTTAATATTACTTAATTTATTATTTAATTTATTATTTATAATATATAAAGATTTATATATTATAGCTATTTTTTAAAAAGTTTGATAAGGTGGACATTAACATTACATTAATGATTGAAAATTAGAATAATTAATTAATATTACTTTATTAAGATAAAATAACGATGAATGTAGAAATAAAGTTAACAGTTTACTGTTCAGAGGTTATTTGAATATATAAATTTTCAAGTGTCTTTTCACGTTTGTCTTTTTTAAGTTCGCACTCCCATACCGTGATTACATTCCATCCCATTTCTTCAAGTTCTTTCTGGTTGTGTTCGTCACGTTCTTTGTTTCTATAAAGTTTCTTCTCCCAGTATTCAACATTGGATTTTGGTATTCTCGCATATCTGCATCCGTCATGAAGATGCCAGAAGCAGCCATGAACAAACACCATGGTCTTGTATTTTGGCAGTACAATGTCTGGACTTCCAGGATATCTTTTATCATTCTTTCTAAAACGCAATCCTTTTGAGAAGAGATAACTTCTAACAAGGATTTCTGGCTTGGTGTCTTTGCTGCGAATCCTTGACATATTATAACTTCGAACCTCTTTGCTAAATTTGTCAACCATATGAATCAACTCAATAGTTCCCAAAATAATATGAGAATTGATTATATTAATGTTTATTTTTATATATTAATTGATATTTGATAGTTATAGAATCCTCATCAGAGATAACTTCAACTTTAAATAAATCCCCTGGTTTGATATTATGTTCAGCACTTAGTTCTGCAGGAATAGTTAAATCTAATGATTTTGTCCCATGCCTTCCTCTAACTTTAACAAACTTTTCACTCATAGATTAATATTTAAATTTCATGTACATATAATATTTAATGTATCTAATGTACATTAATTCTTATTTTAAATGTGTGTCAAACTTATTAACATGATAGGAGTGATTCGCAATGGGAAAAGATGGATTTGATAATGAAACCAGATTAATGATTGCATTAGATAATAAAAAATATAGGGAACTTAATGAAAATTTGAAAGAAACAATAACCTTCATTTCTGAAAAACCTGTTGATGATAATACGATAATAAATGCATATAAATTAGGTGGAGTTAATAAAACAGATTTGATAATTGAATTTAATAGTACTCCTTACAATTTGAGCATTAAAAAAGGTACAGGTAATAGTATTCATCAGGAAAAAGTTGGAGAATTTATTTCATTTTTAAAAAAAGAATATGGTATTTCTGATGATTTGAAAAATGATATTCTTTGTTTTATATGGGGAGATGGCACCTTGGATGGAACCGGTGCTGTTGAAGATAGATTAAGTGCTGCTCAGTTTAAAAGGAAATATCCTGAAAAAGTAGAGAATATCAAAAAATTCTTCCATGAACATAAGAAAGAATTAATCGAAAGATTCCTTATTAAAGGTTTAAAAAGTGATTCCTCTCCAGATTATATGTATTATGGTACTCCAGAGGAAGGGATTGTAGTTAATGCGAATGATGCATTAGAATGGTTATCTGATGATGCTAATGAAAAGACTGGAACTCCTCTCCCTATCGGAAGACTAACATTCCAAGCATGGAACAGAAATATAAATGGGGGCACCAAATCTGAAAAGAAAAGGGGGGTTGTACAATTGAAATGGGGTTCCGTAGGTCAGGATTTAAAAACAATTGCAGAGAGTAGGAAAAATGAGAAATAGAGGGACTGCTGAAGGAACTGAAGAAGAAATTAATTTTGTAAAGCTGTTGAATAGAAAAGAAGATACGGCATTATGGGAAACACTTAATTTAGATTCAAAAACTCATTATGCTATACATGTTTTGTATCATAAATTTGGTAAGATTAATCAGAAGAAAGTCAAACCTAAAGCGGATGTGTATATTGCTAAAGGAATTGTTCCACAGGATATTTTAGAAGAAAGAGATTTTTATCTTAATGAAGATGATGTTGAAACTTTTAATTTAGTTCCAATAGCTGGAACAGGTATATCTGTAAAGTTAATTACTTCTAAAAGATACCAAATTACTAAATTACATCCCAATACTTTTAATAAAATTTTTGGATCATATGAATTAGGAGCCGGTGCATCAATATATTGTAGAAAAGAAAAAGATTTAGAAAAAAATGATGCAGTAATTAATGGATGGTATTCTAATACTAAAGATTTCATTAATTTTTTCAAAAAAGCTGGAATTGACATTAACGATGAAGGCATGGATTTAGAAACAGCTAATGAGATAAAAAAATATTCAAATTTAAAAATTGAAGAAATAATAAACAACAATAAAGAAATTTCTGATTTTATATTTAATGGAATAGGAAATTTTGAGGAACCTTTCACTGTTCATTATCTGTATGAAAACGGAAAATTAAAAGACGATTGCTTTATACCGTTTAAACCTACAACAGGTTCTGGAAGGAGTAAAGGACAATTTACTATAGTGATAAAACCAAAATAAAATTATTCTAAATATTTTACCATTTCTTTAGCTATTAATTTAACTACTGGAACTGTAACACTATTTCCAATTTGTTTATAGCTTTGAGAATAATTATCTTTCATCTTATAAGATTCTGGGAATCCTTGTAATCTTAAACATTCACGAACAGTTAATTTTCTATTCTCTGTAGCTAGAACTGGGACATTATTTCCTCCAGTTCCCATTTTAGCTGTTAAACATGGGGAACAACCATCATTTCTCAAAGAACATCTTGAAGGCCTTATTTCGGTTGCAAAAATAGGGTATTCTTCATTAATATTTTTTTTCTCCAAATAATCTTGCAAATGTTTTTCTAGATGTTTTGATGCTGTTTCAGATAAATCATGTCCTTCAACATCATGTTCTAATAGCTCATTGATATTGCTTTTTGAATAGATAGGGCTCGGAAATATAAATGAAGATACCTTTTTCTTAAAACCAACAATATATATTCTTTCCCTGTTTTGTGGAATGCCATAATTCTTTGAGTTTAATACTTGGTAAAATATTGAATATCCCATATTTGTTAATGATTGTTTAATAACTTTGAATGTATTGCCTTTATCATGATTTGTTAAACCTTTAACATTTTCTAAAAGAAATGCTTGAGGTTTTTTTGCTTTAAGAATCCTTTCCACTTCAAAGAATAATGTTCCTCTAGTATCACAGAATCCTTTTCTATATCCACCAATACTGAATGGCTGACATGGGAATCCCCCACAAAGCACATCATGATCGGGAATATCATTAGCATCTATTTTACTTATGTCTCCTTCAGGATACTCTCCAAAATTATCATAATATGTCTCATTAGCCCATTTATCAATATCTGAACTGAAAATACATTTGCCACCTACTGATTCAAATGCTAATCTAAATCCTCCAATTCCAGAAAATAAATCAATGAATGTGAATTCTTTATTATCATTATCTTTAGTAGTCGGCATTGAAAAATCACTTAAATTTGATTGTATCTCTGATTTATTTGTAGACATATTATCACTTTATTAAAAATCTCCTAAACTGGATTGGACTTCAATTTCAGGCTTGGTAGGATTGTTTAATTTTTTTATAACTTGTTTTCCTATTTCATATCCTAATAACGGAGGAACTGCATTTGCTAACTGTTGATGCTGGTCTGTTTTATTTCCTTCAATTATAAAACTGTCTGGAATGGATTGTAACCTTGCAACTTCTCTTGCAGTAACGACCCTATCAAATTCCGGATGAATAATCATTGATTTAACAGCATGTTTGATTGTAATGGAAGGTTTATCCGGATGTAATCTTCTATAATTGTTACTGTGAGTTCCACCTACGTCATACAATTCAGGTGGAAGATCTTGCCAATTCCCTCCCTGTGGGACATTAACTATCCTTTTCATTACCTTTTCATTATGCCTCATTGGTTCATGATTATAAATTTTAGTTTCACCATCTGCCATTAATTTCTGGAAATCATTAACAGGTTCAGTATAATATTCAAAAGTTGTATCGGGAATATTGCTCAATGCTTCTTTAACAGTTACCACGTATTTTTTAGGTTTAGGAAACTTAACTTCTCCTATTTTTGATGCGATGAAGATTACTCTTTTTCTTTTTTGAGGAACGCCATGTTGAGATGCATCCAGTATCTTATGTTCAACTTGATACCCAATTTCATTAAATTCCTTTTTAATTACATCTTTTACATTATCCCCGTCAACATTTTTCATAGATAAAAGACCAACAACGTTTTCAATTATCACTATTTTAGGCTTAATTATCTTAACAGCCCTTACTACTTCATTAAACAATTCATTACGTTTGTCACCAACTTCCCTTTTACCACACATTGAAAATCCTTGGCAAGGTGGACCAGCAATAATAACATCCACTTTATCTTCATATTGAGAAAAGAATTCATCTTCTAATTCAGTTAAATCAGCAAGTATGCCTTCAGTATTATTGTGATTATTTTTAAATGTATCAATTGCAACTTCCCAGTTATCAATTCCAAACAATACATCGAATCCAGCCATTTCAAATCCTTTACTGAATCCTCCGATACCACAAAATAAATCAATAACAGTTGGTTTATCACTCATTGTTTAATCTCCAGAATAATGTATGTTACTCTTATTTAATAATATATTTTTCTAAATATTTAAAATTTGCAAATGATATAGATTTAGTGAATTCAATCTTCTATAATGGTCCAATTATATTTACATAATCTTAATAAAGCAACTAATAATAAAGTTGCATTAACGTAATTATATTCATTTAAAGCCAATAAAGAATGAGCTGCTTCATTTCTAATATTCAAACCACATTTATCAATCAATAAATATTTTAAGAAGAATATATTGCTTTGACCCATTTTTTCAGACAGTTTTTCATCATTCAATAATTTATTTAAGGATTTATCTTGAACAGTATTATTATCGGTTGTTTCTTTTGTTTCAATTCCAAAAATTTTACATAATATTTTAATTATTCCTTCTAATTTCAAAGTTAAAGAATCAATTGTTAAAACAAAATGTGGATAATAATTAGGATATAATAAATATAAATTTCTTTCTAAAAAATAATAATTAATCGCTGGAACGATTAATTCAAAAAAATGATTTTCAATATTCAAATTAGGAACCATTTTTACACCAAGCCAGGTTTCATTTTTTATAAAATTTAAACAAGATTCTTGAGATAATTTTCCACTATTAAATGCTTTGTTGAATATTTCAATAATGAATGGTATATAAATTAAAGTCATCTGTTTTGAATAATGGAACATAATTCCATAATTCATTTTTTCTTCATCATTTTCAAAATTATCCATAGGTAATTTTTCATCACCAATAATTACTTTACCAAAATCATAAAAAAGGGGGGATTCCTTTGACATGTTCTCTGATAACTTTTTACACATTTGATAATCGGGAAGGATTTCATCTGAAGCAATTAAATATGAAAAAATTTCTTTTAAGTCATCTTCAGCAATATTTTCTGAAGCTTCCAACAGCATGGGATAAATATCATTTAGTTCATCTAATGGAATTTCAATCTTATTAAAAACCATGTTCGGACTAATTTCTGTTTTATGAAAATTTAATAATTCATCTGCTTTTGAATGTTTATCTGCTTTTTTATATGAGCTGATAGCAAGCATGCAGAAATGTGACTGAGTTAATGGGTTTTCTTCAGATTTACATTTGGATTCATAGCATTTTGCTATTTCCAATCTCCAAGGAAAATTATCATTTTTTAATTTATTGGAACATTTTTCACCCAATTCTAAAAAATTTAATGATGCATAAATATTATCTGAATCTTTAATATTGTCATAAATGTCCCAACAGATTTGATCCAATTTTTGAAAAAATGATTTGAAGTTATTTTTTTGAGTTAAAACAAAATCAATTAAATGAAAAGGGATAAACGAAAATTTAATATTCCAGAAATCTTCATTCTGAATCCAACTTATTATTATCTCTTTAACTGTTTCACATTCATATTTGGTTTTTCTTGCATTAATAAAAGCATTTTTAATAACTTTAACTACTTCATAGGTTTCATGAGTCTCCTCAAAATCATGCTGATTAATTAATTCTATAGAATTATCAATGAAACATTCACAATATTTAATTTCTCGTTTTCCAACCCATAGAATGCATGCGTAAATTAAAATAATAAAATTATTTTTTGAATATTCAACCCTCTCTCTTAAATACTGAAAATCAGCTTCATCAAAATCATCTAAGTTTGGAAAATATTTTAACTCTCCTTCCACATCAGTTATTCCAAAAATACCTTGAGGTTCACCATTTTCTATTTGTAAATTCAAACAGTTTATCTCACATTTAACTTTTTTTAATATGTCCTCAGAATCAACTGTGTTTAACATGAAGCGTAAATCTTTCATAATCTCTGAAAAATCAAATGATTTATTATTCTCAATTTTTGTGTATATTTTATCTAAATTAATATCAGTCATATTTACTCTCCATATGCTCGATTTAATTATCTTTATAATAAACTTGAAAAATGAATTAAATTATATTAATTTAATAACAAAGAAAAGAAACAGAAGGTAAATTAAATTAAACCTACTCAGAACCATCATTTTTTAAATTTTCAGTTATCATTTTGCCTTTAACAGTAAGCCTATACAATCTACCTTTTCTAACTTCCGGATTAATACATTCAACAAGTTCATGTGCTTTCAATTCACTTAGAACCTTTGAAATATGATTTGTTCTAATCCCTGAATTTCTAGCTATTTGGGAAGGTATCAAAACTTCCCCATCCAAGGACTTCATTACTTTAGTCCTGTACTTGTCGGATAAGTCGGAGGAATTGCTCCCTCCTTCTCTCCTAAGAACCCAGCGTGTCCCTTTCAAGACACTGGGCTCAAGCTAGCGTTTATCT
>NZ_CACXTS010000039.1 GCF_902770715.1 uncultured Methanobrevibacter sp.
AATATCGCTTCTGATGTTTCCTAAAAATCTGGCCGCTTCATTATACTGTTCTGTGATATCCTTAATTGCCAATTCTTTTTCCTGGTTTGGATATACACCGATTCCATCCACAATATCTCCGCCGATAATAAGATATTTAACGTCTTCAGCAACTCTTCTTTGCTCTTCATCACCGTATTCACAGTTTATCCAATCGATAAATCTTTGGAATGCATCCTCCAAGAAGGTTAAGCTCCCAATGTGAACATCGGATAAAAATACGATTCCGAAGTCCATTTCTTTTTCAGGCACTCTGACAACACCTGGATTTATGATTTGCTGACCAAAAGCAAAATTGGAATCATCGCTTTTATTGGCAATAACTCCTATAACTTCATCTTTTACAAGCTTTTCAGCTTCAGCAAATAATTCTTCGTTCTTGTTTGAGAATAAAACAGAGATTGTTCCAGTATCATCTTCAAATTCAACGATTTTATGCCCATTCTTACTGGATCTGATTTCGCGAACCATCAAGATCATTGTAAGACTTTCCTGTGAATCGTCAATATCAGCTATTTTTGTAAAGTTTCTGAGTTCGGGCCTTCTCTGCAGGATTACTGACAGTTTTTCATATCTGCTTTTGAAGTAAGCAATTAGGTTTTCAAGCTCCCCGCTTGTGTATGATTTTTTAGAAGTATCCTGAATGATTTTGAAATCATATTTAACATTTGTTTTTTGTTCATTTCTTTTGAATTTAATTTTTTCATTCTTGATTGTTTCAGATGCTTCTAAAATCTCTTTGTTAACATGTTTTTCAGGAGAATCAGTATCTTTTTTAAGATTATCAATAGAAAGGGACTCTTTTTTTGGTGGTGTTTCAACTTTAGGTTCCTTTTCAACAGGTTTTTCTTCAATAGGCTCTTCGCTTGTTAATGTCTTTTGTGAATTGTCTTTTTTGGTCTTATTTCCAGTAATTTCATCGATTACTTCACCACTGACAGAAACCAAGTCCTTTGATGAAAATTTATCACCTTTCAATTTAACTATTAAGGAAGATGCAAAATCTACAGGATTTTCTGCATTAATAACTTTGTCATATGCTTCAGGTGATAGGTTGATTCCCTTTTTTGCAAATTTTAATAGAATTTTATTAGTTGACATATTAATTAAAATTTTAATTTTCTATGTTAATAAACTTTGAGAATTTTATTTTATAATATTTATTTTCGAATGTAAAATTAAGATATTAGTTATCTTTATTATATATTAAAATATAAATTTACATATTATAGTAAAATAATGATTGTGATAAAATGGCGAATAAAATTGTTCGAATAATTTTAATAATTATTTTATTTGTTATATTTTTTGAAGTAGGTCTTTTCAGTTCCTATACTATTGTAACTTCTGAAGCCCCTAACATTCAGGGTTTGATTGATATGCAGATACAGAAGATATCAAGCATTTTCAATCCTGAAAACGTAAATGAGGCTTTGATTAAGGACCCTACTCCTGTAAATATTACTAATAAAAAGGATGTTGCATTGCAGATGGAAAACATGTCGAAAGTTGATGGTGTCAATGTTGACTCAATGAATGTAACCACTCGTGACGATACAAGCAATAAGAATATCACAGTATCCATTGAAGCTTTAGGTTATGCATCACCTAATTCAACATCAGGCCAGATTATCATTAGTCAGGACCCTTCCTATAAAATTATTGCATCTGCGGACGCTACTTATAGAGGAAACGGACTAATGGTTGATACGGATAAAATGACAATTACATCTGTTTTAAAATTGTACAAGTGAGGATATAATAATATGATTAATGTAATAGGCATAGGCCAGAATAGAGAAAACATGACTTTAGGTGCTGTCAAAGCTATTGAAGAGTCTGACGTAATAATCGGTTATAAAAAATACATTAACCAGATTGAGGATTTGATTCAAGACAAGGAAATTGTTAAAAAGGGTATGGGCGATGAGATAGCTAGAGCAGAATATGCAATTCAAAGAAGTTTGGAAGGCCAAACCGTTTCATTAATTAGTTCCGGAGATCCTGGGGTCTTTGGAATGGCAAATGTATTATATCAAATTGTCAGCAAGTATGATGGTGTTGAAATTAAGGTTTATCCTGGTGTTTCTGCATTGAATTATGCATCAAGTCATCTTGGAGCTCCTTTACATGACTTTGCAGCAATTAGCCTAAGCAATATCTTAACTCCATTATCAGAAATTGAGAAAAAATTAAGATATGCTCTTGAAGCTAATTTAATTGTTGCGATTTATAACCCAATCAGTAAAACTCGTAAGGAACCTTTCAGAAGATTTAAACAAGCTGTTCTAGATATTAAAGGTGAAGATGCATTGATTGGTATAATTGATAGTACATATGAACCTCCAAAGGCAACAATCGTTGAAATCAAGGATTTAACTGAAGACATCGTTAACATGTCCTGTACATTGATTGTCGGAAATGACATAACATATGTTCAGGACGGCAAGCTTGTAACACCGAGAGGATATGTAATAAGATCCAAAATTCATGAATTATCACAAGATCATTATGAAAAATTCTTAAATGGTGAAATTGCACATGGTCCAAACCGAGAATGTGAATTTTATCCATGCCACTTTGAAGGTCAATACTGTGATTTATGCTATTGTCCGTTTTATCCTTGTGGTGACTCAGCCACAGGAGGATCTTGGATTAAGGGTAAAAATGTTTGGAACTGTAAGGAATGCATGTGGTTGCACCAAAAAGAAGCTGTCGAATGCTTAAGAGAACCTTTAGAAAACATTTTAGAAGAAGTTGATGACTTAAAATCTAAAAAGAAAACATTACTTAAACTTAGAAAGGCATGTTTATTACATGTTAATCCAAATGACTTATGAGGTAATTTAATTGTCAATTAAAAATCTTTTAATAGAAATGAAGAATATGTCGGAACTGATGGTGGATTTGGCATATTCTGCAGTACTTTTCAATAGTAAAACTGCTGCTGAAGAAGTAATTACATTAGAAAATGAAGTTAATGCAATGAATTATGAAATTAAAAAGGAATCCTTAGTTGCTGCCAGGTCATATGAAGATGCCGAAAAATTAACAGCTTTGCTTGAGATTGCAGAAGCTACAGAAAGTATGGCAAATGCAGCAAAAGATTTGGCTGATTTAGTTATCACAGGATTTAAACCACATCCAGTATTTAAAATGGTTATGGAAGAATCCGATAAAAGTATTGTTAGAGTTACAGTTGATGAGCAATCAGAATTAGCTAATAATACTTTAGGAGATTTACTTTTAGTAAATCGTACCGGTATGAGAGTAATTTCAATTAGAAGAGGTTCATCCTGGATTTATGGGCCTGATAAGAATACTACAATTTTACCTGGTGATACATTAATTTTAAAAGGAACAGACGAAGGTGCAGACCTACTTGAAAAATTAGCATCTGGAGCTTGTTCACTTGATGATATTCCAGAAGAATTAGAAGAAGAATTAGACTGAGTGATTAAAATGAAAAGGGGTAGTGATACGTGTGAGAGAAAAACAGAAGAAGATTCGCAGTTCACTATCTACTCAAGCGTTCTCTGAATTTTACGCTGAACATGACTATATAATAAAAGAAGGATTAATCGCTCTTTTAATTTGTGCAGTAGGAGATTTGATAGCAGGTATTATCCTCGGAAAAATGACTTTTTTCCTTGAAACATTTCCAGGACTGTTGGTAGTTATTCCTGGAGCTATTGGTATGAGAGGAAATATTTTTGGTTCTTTTGCCTCAAGATTATCTACCAGCTTGCACATCGGTTTGATATCTCCTCAATTTGAATTTTCACAAGATTTGAACAATAACATATTTTCATCTTTTGTTTTAACTCTTGTTTTGTCTATATTTTTAGGCGTTGTAGCTAAGATATTCTGTATTATATTGCATTCCCCTTCAATGGACATAATCGATTTTATATTGATTTGTACAATTGCAGGATTGATTTCCAATTTGATTATGCTTCCAATTACAATGTTTGTATCATTTAAAAGCTTTGAACATGGCTGGGATCCGGATAACATTACCAGTCCTATTATAGCCGCATTTGGAGATTTATTTACACTTCCGGCAATTATAGCTTCAACATTTATCTTAAGATTCATCGATGTTGATGTCCTTGTTAAGTATATTGTTCTGGTTGCAATATTAATAGCTGTTTTTGTAAGCTTTGTATACTGCTACAGACTGTCCGATGAAACAAGAACCATATTAAAGCAATCCACACCAATTTTGCTTTTATGCTCCTTTTTAGGAGGTTCAGCAGGTGGAATTCTAAACAGCTCTGTAGAGACATTACTTACAAATCCTAGCTTATTGACATTGATTCCACTATTTTCAGGTGAAAGCGGAAGCTTAATTAGTATTTTAGGTGCAAGATTATCTTCAGGCCTTCACTCTGGTTTAGTAGAACCGCTAAGAAAGCCGGAAGGGGAAGCTCTACATAACTTTGCAATATGCTTTATTTTAGCTATCATTGTTTTCCCATTCATTGGAATTCTTGCAGAGTCCTCTTCATTGATGTTTGGAACAATGGGCATCGGATTTGATAAGATTATTCCAATTTCTACACTATCAGGTATTATTTTGGTTGCAATAATGGTAGTTGTAGTTTATTATATTTCAACAGTTTCATATAATCATAATTTGGACCCGGACAATATTGTAATTCCAATTTCTACAAGTGTGACAGATTCAATCTCCAGTCTGATTTTGATATCAGTTTCATTGATAATAATTGGTCTTTTTATTTAATACCAGGCTTTAAGTGTCAGCTGACAATCGTTTGTCCTAAAATAATCGTATTCTAGCTTATCTTCATCAAAATTTTTTGGAACGCCAACCAAAACTACTTTAGCTTTCGGCTGATTGAAATGAATAAAAACTATTGCATCGGTGTCATCATAAAACTCAATCTTATTGTTTAAGTAAATGCAATCCGACATTGTGGTTTCCCAGGGCATCTGCTTAACGACCCGTGTAGTTCCTATAGTATATTTAAGGTCATATTTTTGACTGTCATCCACCAATAGATAATAGTCAGTCCTTTTTAGATTTCCTTCAAATACTTTAAAGTAATTGCAGCTTGTTTTTGTTTGATCGTGATTATGATTGCATTTCCCTTCATTTTTAAAGTCCTTTATCACAAATTTTTTATAAAAATCGCATTTCACTAATCTGTTGACAGAATAGACATCGTTTGAATCATCATTCGAACCTATTTTTACACTTGAAACAGTACTCTTCTTCGGTATTAGCTCAAGTGATGTGTGTATATTGGATTTGAATAATCTTTCATCCATCAGCTTTTTATAGTTTTCACCAAGAGCAATGAACTTTTGATACGAAACGCTGTTTGGAATGATTTCACCCTCCTCATTAGTAATTGCAAGACCTGGTGTGCCTTTGCTTATTTCAAACCAGTTATCAGGTATTCCAGGATTGTTGATTAAATTGTCAACCACTTCAGATATTAAGGTCTCCATATTTTCCTTTTCCTGCGCACTGACAATTTTGTTGGTAGTACTTTCAAATGATGTTAAAATCGCTCCGCAAATGAGCAAAATTATCACGGCAGCTATTGTAATTTCAATTATTAGGTTTCCATTACTATCCATCATCAATCAACCCGTATTTTTTTCTGTGAGAAGAGTCCAAAATTAAGCTGTTCCAATCGTCTGGGTCTATTTTTTCACCGTTGTAGTGGTCTGCAAAAACGACATGATCAGAACAGGACAAAGATTCGTTTTTAAGTGGAGTGTGTGTTTGGATAAAGACTTCAAAGCCATAGTGAGGGCATTTTCCTTTTCCTTCAAGACGGCAGAGATAGCAGCTTCCATCCGCACTTTCATGGAAATATCCGTTTTTGAGGCAGTCATCCAGTACTCCATAATCACCGTGATGAATATAGGGGTCATATGGACATTTTTTAATGTAAAGTGGTGCTGTTGCTTCGATATATGATTCCGGGGAGTCTAAATGATGCAATAGCATATAGGCCGATAATGCGGTTTTATAATGAATCTGATTGTCATATGTTAGAATTCCCGACAATACGGTTAGCTTGGCTATTGGCAGAGGATCCCTCAATCCTTCAACAGATGCGTTCTTTTCAATGATTTTGGAAAATTTTTCGTCACCCTTTTCGATATTTAATTTAACTTTAAAGAGCAATTTCCATGGTGAATCCGTATTTTCAACAGATAATGTTTCAGAATTGATTTTCACATCATATTTGTTTTCATATTCCTCGTTTCTCTCATCCAAAATTTTATTTAAATTCTTCTTGATTTGGTTTTCACTATTTATCACAGGCAATCCATTAAAGACCTTTTGTGTTGCCCCATCTATTGCCTCCCTTTCCAGCATTTCCAGATTTTGCGTGTAATCTTCAACAATATATCTGAAATTATCATTACTTTGCGAGTCCGTGTTTTCATTTTGAATGTAATTTATTGAAGCTACAACAAAAATGCAAATAAATAGTAATGTTATAATCAAAATGGCGGTTGTTCCTACAATTATATTGCCTTTAGAGTCGATTTTCATTTTTAAAAATTTGGTGGTGATTTTATAAATTCATTGCTGAAGTGCGACGATATGATTTTGTGCAATAATGTAATACTTATCTAAAAAATTTGCAAAATTAGTAATAAAAAAAATACTTATTTATATTATTTTAGATAAATTATACTTATTAGAAAATATATGGAGGATTTGCATGTCAGATACTGTAAGAACATGGCGTCATATACAACAAAGATATAATCTTATAGGTTCTAAATGTAACACTTGTGGTGAATTGTTTTTCCCATCTCGTGTAGTTTGTCCTAATTGTAGAAGAAAAGGAGACCTTGAACCATTCCAATTTTCAGGAAAAGGTAAAATTCACACTTTTTCAGTAATCAGATCAGCACCTGATGACTTTAAGAAATCAGCTCCTTATGCTGTTGCTGTTATTGAACTTGAAGAAGGAGCAAAATTAACCACCCAATTGGTGGATTGTGATGTAGAAAATCTCGAAATCGGCGACGATGTAGAGATGGTATTTAGAAGAGTTAGAGAGGATGGAGAAGACGGAGTAATCTCATATGGATACAAATTCAAAGTTATCAAATAATACTGCTGTTATTTTAGTAAGCCACGGCAGTACATTGCCTTTTGCTGAAGAAGTTTTCACTGAAATCAAAGAAAAATTCATCAAAAAAACAGATTTAGCAACTGAAATCGGATATATGAAAGTTTCCGAGCCTACCATCGCAGGAGCGGTTGAAATATTAAAGGAAGAAGTTGACGGTTTGAATAAAATCATTGCACTTCCAGTATTTTTAGCTCCAGGAATTCACACCAACATTGACATTCCGCAGCTGTTAGGCCTTGAACCTTTGGAAGTCGACCCAAGATGTCCTGATGGAAACTATCCTGCAGAACACTATCTATCAATAGCTGATGATGTTGATTTTGATGGCGATATTGAATTATTAGGTTCAATTGGACCAAGAGATGAACTTTTGGACATTATTGACAAAAGGATAAATGAAGCATTGGCAGAATCCAAATTAGGCGATGATGCAAAAACTGGAATTCTGCTTGTAACCCATGGTTCCAGATTAAACTATAATAAGGAATTTGCAACAGCCTTATATGAAAAATTTGAAAAGAATTGCAGCTTACCTTCAAGTTTTGGTTTCATGGAATTGTGCGGTCCAAGCATCCCTGAATCTATTAATAAATTAGCTGATGAAAATGATTTGGAAAGATTAGTTGTTGTTCCTGTATTTATTGCACCCGGAATGCACACAACTCATGATATTCCACACATTTTGGGATTCCTTGAAGAGCATGAACATTCACACAGTCATTCCCATGGCCATGGTGACCATGATCATGTGCACGACTTGACTCCAGTCAATTTTGACGGTGAAATTCTTTATCCGGAGCCAATTAAGGCAGATGACATTTTAATTGACATTTTAGCTAAGATGATTGATGAAAAATAATAATATTTTTCATATATTTTTTTGATAAATTTTTAAATCAAGATAACTTAACTGAATTTAACTTAAAACTTAATTATAGATTATTAAAGGATGATAAATTATGTCTGATAATAAAACAGGAATTTTACTTTTAAGCCACGGTTCCAGATTGGATGATGGTGAAGAGGTAATTAAAGCTTATAAAGAAATGTATGAAGAGGAATTTCCGGAAATACCAGTAGAATATGGATTCATGGAAATCAGAAAACCGGGCATACCTGAAACAATTAAAAAATTATCCACTGAAAATGATTTAGATAAGATTATTGTTGTTCCGGTCTTTGTTGCACATGGATTGCATACAAAAAGGGATATTCCGGGACTTCTTGGTATTGAAAGTGATTTTGACGCTGATGCGGTATCTGGTCATCACCACCATCATCACGGGCATGACCATGATGATCATGACCATGATCATGGACACCATCATCACCACCATCATGACCATGTTGAGGAAGAGGTTGAATTTGATGGTGAAATCGTTTTAACCGACCCTCTTGGAATTGACAAACGTATGTATGAAATTATTAAAGATAGAGTTTCAGATTATTTATAATTTGAAAACTTTTCATTTTTTTCTCTTTTTTTACTAAAAAATTAAAAAAATATATTTCTTTTCTATGTATTTTCATAATTAAGTAATTTATAAATTCGATAGCGGCAGTAAATATGACGCTATTGAAATCAGCAGCACAATAATCGTTAATAAAGCATAAAACATTGAAATGGCTTATTAAATTAAGTCCATACTTTTTTTATTTCTGATATTAAAATTTATTTATTCATAAATCCATACTAATATTTATGACCATTAAAGTCTCTGATATTGGTGAGAAAGAACTAGTAAGATACATTATTTCAAATTCAAAGAGCATTACTCCTGATGACACTGCCATTACAGAATTCGATTCTACAAATTTGATTTCTACAACAGACATGCTAATCCAGTCAAGGCACTTTCCTGATGGAATGTCATATTTCCATATGGGATTTAAAGCCGTTACAGCTAATGTCAGTGATCTTGCAGCCATGGGGGCCCAACCTTTAGGTTTTTTATTGTCTATTGCAATTCCAAAGGATTTGGCTTTGGATGACTTTAAAGAAATTCTTGACGGCGTTTTAAAAGCCTGTGATTATTATTCTATTCCCCTGATTGGTGGTGATACTAATGAAGCTGATGAAATTATTATATCCGGAACGGCTTTGGGATTATGTGATGCTCCATTAATGAGGGACACTTATGAGATGGGTGATGTAATAGCTGTAACAGGCGACATTGGCCTTGCCGCTTTGGGTTTTGAATTGGAGATTTCAGACAATATTTATTCTAAAAAAGCAATTAAGCCAAAAGCTAGACTTAAGGAAGGACAAATATTAAAGGAAAACGGTGCAACTTCAGCTACGGATATTACTGATGGGCTTGCAAGTGAGCTGTATGAAATCAAAAAAAGTGGATTCGGATTTATGATTCATGAAGAACTTTTAGGTATTTCCGATGAATACAAACAGATTGCTGATGAACTTGGCTTGGATTATTTGGATTTGGTATTTCATGTAGGTGAAGACTTTGAATTGCTGTTTACAATTTCAAAGGAAGATTTGGAAAAATTGCCAATCGACCATAAGGTTATAGGTGTTGTCACTGATTCGGATGTCATTGAGCTTACGTTAGAGAATGGCTTTGTCGAGGAAATTAAGAATAAGGGCTATGAACATTATGTTAGTGAGTAATGACCTGTATAAGAAAAGCTCAAAGACACAAAAAATCAGATGTGAAATCTGTGCAAATTACTGTAAAATAGCCGACGGTAATTCTGGAGTTTGTAGGCAGCATAAAAACATCAACGGCGAGCTATTTGATGAATCGTATGGAATTGTTTCATCATTAAGCCCAGATCCGGTTGAAAAAAAGCCTTTAAATCATTTCTTGCCGGGAACATTTACATATTCAATCGGAGGTTTTGGATGCAACATGACATGTTTGCACTGCCAGAACTATATGATATCCCATGAATTTGATAAATTTTCAAGGGGTATTAAAATAACATCAGAAGCGATTGTTGAAAATGCACTTAGATATAATTGCAAGTCAATTGCTTGGACCTATAATGAACCTACTATACACTTACCTTTCTCCAAAAAAACTTCTTTACTTGCAAGGCAAAATAACCTGAAAGTTATCTATGTAAGCAATGGATATTTTTCAGACAAATCACTTAAAGAGGTTTTGAGTTTTGTCGATGCATTTAATATAGACTTGAAATCCATGTCCAGTGATTTTTATAAAAAAGTTTGCGGTGCAGATTTAGACATTGTTTTGGACAATTTAAAAAGGGTTTATTTGGAAGGAAAACATCTAGAGATTACTAATTTAATAATTAATGATTATAATGATTCAATTGAAGAAATCACCGAATTATGTGATTTTGTAGTTGGGGAGTTAGGTCCGGATGTGCCATTGCATTTTTCAAGGGCCTTCCCATATTATAAAATGAATGATATTGCACCGACAAATCCCGAAATCCTGTTTAAGGCAAAAGAAATAGCTTTGGATAAGGGAATCAATAATGTTTATTTAGGAAATATTTAAAAAAAAGTAAATTTAAAGTTAGTTATTCAGAAAAACTAACTCTTTCGAATTTTTCAATTGTTTTAAGTGATTTGGTCGCATCTACTCCAATTTTGGTAGTAGTTCCGTCACTTTCAGCTACAGGATCAAGTGATGAACCGCGCACATTCGGAACAATCATTATGTCCCTGTCACCTTTGACACGTGTAGCTATTGCATATTCAACATCTTCAGCGTCAAACACATTAACGTCAGTGTCGACTACAGTACAGTGCTTGAGTGAAGGGTGTGCGGATAATGCTGCCATGATAGCGTTTTTACCATCGCCCTCAGTTTGCTTGTTAATTGAAACAACTGCATGTAACCAGCAGCAGCCACCTTCAGTTAAAACAACATTTTCGACTGTAGGTACAGCATTTTTGACGGCTTTGAAAATTCTTGGCTCTTGCGGTAGGCCTTGCAGCAATTTATGTTCAAATCCGGCAGGAAGGATTGCATGGTATGCAGGATTATCCTTTTTAATGTGCATTTTTTCAAGGTTGATTATAGGCTGGTCACGAATAATGTCATATGTATCAGTCAAATCAACAAATGGACCTTCCGCAACGGTTTCTGTAACAGATATTTTTCCTTCCAGGATAATGTCTGCCTGCGGAACTTCAAGTTCACCGCATTTAATCAATTCCAATTCACCATCTTTAAATGCATTAGCAACTTCCATTTCATTGTAGTCAATAGGTATTGAAGTGGTGCTTGCAAGTAAGATTGCAGGGTCCATTCCAATGGCAATTGCAATCTGCAAATCTTCACCAGCCTTTTGGGCATTTTGGAAATAGGTATAGAGGTTTCTTGGTACGATTCTGATAACCAATCTTTCATTGTCAAGAACCATCATTCTGTGAATTGAAGCATTCTGAATTCCGGTAACTGGGTCACGTGCAAATACGACACCCGCAGTAATGTATGCTCCACCATCCCTTGTATAATGGGTTAAAATTGGAATTTTGCTTAAATCAATATCTAAATTATCATATTCTGAGAAATCTGTGAATTTATCTACTTTAATCGGATTTTCCATAGCGTCTATGATTTTCTGTGTTATTTCGGAGACTTCACAGTTGATTGATTTTGCGATTTTTTCCCTGGTATTGCAGATACCGGAGATAACAGGCATATCAAATCCCTTTACATTTTTGACAATAACTGTATCCTTAGGGTGCTGTCTCAATATTTTAGCTACTTCAAATTCATCTGAAAGTTCATCAGTAATTTCAATAATGTTTTCGTCGTTAATGTTCATGCTATCACTATAGGGTAATTTTTTTATCTTTTAATTTATCAAGAAGTTGTACAATATTTGGATTATTGATAGAAAGAATTTCCGCAGCGAGAACTGCTGCATTTGCTGCATTGCTTCCATTATTTATTCCAACCGTAGCGACAGGAGCTCCTGGAGGCATGCTGACGGTTGTTAACATATAATCATCACCATTTTCATTGGTACATGGTACGCCAATCACAGGCCTGTCTGTTAATCCGACAATTCCTCCGGTAACCTGTGATGAGTTTGAACTGATTCCAATGAATACTTTAGCATTTTTCATGGACTTTACATAATTTGTGAATTTTTTAGTGGATCTAATAGGACAGACGACTTTGATGTCATGTGAGATTTTAAGTCTGGATAAGACCACTGATACTTTTTTTGCCTTTACAACATCATTTTGCCTTCCAACGATTATTGCAACTTCAGCATCCTTGTTTTTACAGCATTCTTCAGCATCTTCATCAGCTTCAATTTCTTCAATTTTTAGATTTTTGATTCTTAGGAAGTCATTTCTTAAAAATGGTCTGTCTATTTTCTGAACGATTTCCTCATTGCTGTCAATTACCTTTTGAGCGTATTGCTTTCTTAATGCTATTACTTTTTGACGCACTTCCTCATCATGTATTCCGATAAATTGGGCGGCCAATATTGCGGCATTATCTCCCCTATCGATTCCGACTGTAGATATTGGGGATGGATAAGGCATTTGAACAATTGATTGCAAAGCGTCAATTCCACTGGTTTTCACATCAACCGGAACTCCAATAACCGGTCTTGGGGTATGTGCAGCAATAGCTCCAGGCAAATGTGCAGCAAGACCTGCAATCCCAATGAATACTTTGATTCCTGCATCCGTACCCTGTTTGACAATTTCACGAACAAGATTTGGAGTTCTGTGTGCTGATGCAATTTTTAAACTGTAAGGTATTTCTAATTTATCTAAAACATCCATACTTTTTTCAGCAATAGCAATGTCTGATCCACTTCCAAGAATAATCATTATTTTTGGCATCATTAAATAATCCCTTCTAAAAATAATTTATAAATAAGAATATTATATTAAAAGTCATTAATAAAGTTATTAAAATTCTAAAGTATCATTGATAAGTTTATTCTATTTCTTTTTAAATCAACATCCAAAACTTTAACATCGACAATATCTCCCACGCTGACAATGTCTAAAGGGTGCTTTACAAACTTATCGGCAACTAATTGAGATATGTGAACTAATCCGTCTTGATGAACTCCAATATCTACAAAAGCGCCAAAATCAACAATGTTTCTAACGGTTCCCTGCATTATCATGCCTATTTCCAAATCTTCAATTGACAAAACGTTTTTTCTAAGCATAGGTTGAGGCATATCTTCACGAGGGTCACGCCCAGGCTTTTTAAGTTCTTTTATAATGTCTTTTAGGGTTTCTTGACCGATGGTCAGCTCTTGAGAAACTTCTTCTATGTTAATATTGTCCAATTTTAGATTTGAACTTCCAATATCATTAACGGAATAATTCAATTTTTTCAAAAGCTTTAATGTTGTGTCATATGATTCTGGATGTATGGTTGTATTGTCCAGGGGGTTTTCAGGATTGTCGACTTTGATGAAACCGGCGCACTGTTCATATGTCTTTTTACCAAGTTTCTTAACGTTCAGTAGTTCATCCCTTGAATTGAAGCTTCCATTCTCTTCCCTATAACTGATTATATTTTTAGCGGTCGTGTTCCCGATGCCTGAAACATATTTCAATAGGCTCACCGAAGCTGTATTGAGGTCGACTCCAACTTCGTTCACGGCCTTTTCAACGACTCCTGTCAGTGATTCGTTCAAGTGTTTCTGATTCATATCATGCTGATACTGGCCGACACCGATTGACTTTGGATCTATTTTTACAAGTTCGGCTAATGGGTCTTGTAATCTTCTTGCAATGGAAATTGCGCTTCTTTCACCTTCTGAAAAGTTTGGAAACTCTTCATCAGCAAGCTCTGAAGCGGAATAAACTGACGCTCCAGCTTCGTTAACGATGATGTATTCAACGTTTGTTCCCTCAATTATTTCAGCTACAATTTCCTCGGATTCTCTTGAAGCAGTTCCATTTCCAATAGCTATTACATTAATATTGTATTTATCAATCAAGCCACGGACAGTTCTTATTGATTCTTCCACTTTATTCTGTGGTGCTGTTGGATATATTAATTCAGTATCTAAAACTTTCCCTGTTTCATCTATAATTGCCAGCTTACAGCCTGTTCTGAAGGCGGGATCCCAGCCCAGGATGGTTTTTCCTATAAGAGGGCTTTCCATCAACAGCTGATTTAAGTTTTTTGCAAACACATCAATTGATTTTTCTTCGGCCTTTTCGGTTATATAATTTCTGATTTCACGTTCTATTGCAGGTGAAATTAATCGCTTATATGCATCCTCAACAGATTTTTTGATGATTGGTGTTGTATAAGGGTTATACTCTATCTTTTCTGGAATTTTGGAGACATTTTTGAGTACATGCCTGTTTAGATATCTGATAATATCATCACCATCGCAGGCAATCTTTACTTTAATTACACCTTCCTTTTCTGCCCTATTTATTGCCAGAATCCTATGTGGGGGAATTCTTTTAACGTTTTCACTGTAATTGTAATATATGTCATATTCGGTTGTTGCATCTTTATCTTTGGCTTTTGTTTCTATTTGGCCGGTATAAAAAGTATTTTCTCTGATTTTCTTTCTGAAATCGGAATTGTCTGAAATTTCCTCTGCAATGATATCCTGTGCGCCCTGTATAGCCTCTTCGGGAGTTTTCACTTCATCCGTAATGTATTTTTTGGCAATCTCTTCAATTCTTGTCCTGACTTCCTGCTTTAGGATTATCTGAGCAAGAGGGTCTAAACCCTTTTGTCGAGCTTTTTCAGCCCTTGTCTGTTTTTTGCTTTTGTAAGGCCTGTAGA
>NZ_CACXTS010000040.1 GCF_902770715.1 uncultured Methanobrevibacter sp.
GAAATAGTTTCAGCACCAGTAATATCTGTTACAGTAATAATAGTGTTATTGAATGATGAGTAAATATTAGCTATACCCCATTTTTCATCTTTTGCCATAGTTACACCCTTTATTCCTCAGTATTAGCTTTATTAGCTTTGTTATTATTGTACTCTTCAATTTGTTTAGCTACAGGTGAAGAACGGTAGAAACCGATTTCATCTTCTTGACCTTTTAATACTACATAACTTGGGGAGTTGATTTTTTTACCGCCTAAAGCTATGTGTCCGTGTACAACAAACATTCTTGCTTCTTTAGGAGTACGAGCTAAACCTTTTTGGTATACAATAGTTTGTAATCTTCTTCTTAAGATATCTTCAACATTTAAATCTAAGATTTCTTCAAGAGCAGCACCTTCTGGCAAAACACCGGTTCTAGCTAAGTGTCCTAATAATTCTAATTTTTCTTCTTGCATTTGATCAGCAGAAAAACCGAGTAAGTATCTTGCTTCCCTACTGTATCTTCTGACTAAAGTATCAGCTTTCCAAATTTCTTTTTTGTTTTTTAAACCGTATTTAGTCATTAATTTGTTTTCATTTTTAATTCTTTCCGCATTCCAAGGATGTGGTGGTGTATTATACTTTTTCCTTGCTTTTCTAGGTTGTCCCATTAAAACATCTCCTTAATAAAATTGAATTTTAAATAATTTAATTTATAAAAAAAGCTCTTGCCTATCCTCTTGAACGTTTTACACCAACTGAAGAACTTTTTCTGAAAGTAGACTTGGTTCTTTGACCTCTAACAGGTAAACCAACTTCGTGTCTTCTACCTTTGTAGCTTCTGGTCTTTTTCATTCTGTTCAAATCGTCCCTTAAAGTCATGTCAAGATCAGATTCGATTAAGTGAATGTCTTCACCAGTTTCGTAGTCTTCCCTTCTGTTTAACATCCATGATGGAATGTCGAATTTTTGAGGGTTTTCTAAAATTTCTTCAATTCTTAAAACATCTTCGTCAGCAATGTATCCAATTTTAGCATCTAAATCTAAGTCTAAAGTACGGCACATAGTTTTAGATAAAGATATTCCAACACCTTTAATTTCAGTTAAAGCTTGTTCAATGGTTTTATTACCATTTACATCCTTTCTTGAAATACGCACTAAATGCTTAAAATCGTCTTCCATTAAATAACCTCCATTTATAGAGCGAACCTACGAGACGTAAAATAATAGATTCGAATGTTTTGACTAGCAAAACACAGTTCTTTCAACAGTTATAAACTTAGCTTAAATAAACTAAGAGTGCATAAATATCAGTTTTACAAGTATTTTTAAATTTAATCAAAAAAATATAGTTAAAAACTAATAAACGCCGAGACTGGGATTTGAACCCAGGAGGGCTGAACGCCCACGAGATTTCCAGTCTCGCGCCTTACCAGGCTAGACTATCTCGGCATGCAAATACCTGCACATCATATTCTCTAGAATAATATGATAAGATAATATATTTACTTACCCCTATATAAAGGTATTGCTTAAAAGCTGAAAATTATAAAATAAAATGATTTATAATATAAATTAGATTTTTCCAGTTAAAATACATTAAAAAGATAAAGTATATTTTTAATATGCAAAATATATATTAACAGGTGATAAAATGAACCTAATTTTATGGATTATAGTAATTATATTAGTCATATTTATTATAGTAACATTAATACACATGTACAATAACCTCGTTGGACTCAGAAACCGTGTGAAAAACAGTTATGCGCAAATCGACGTCCAACTTAAAAGAAGAAATGACTTAATTCCAAACTTGGTTGAAACTGTAAAAGGATATGCAGGCCATGAAAAAGGTGTGCTTGAAGAAGTTACAAAAGCAAGATCAAGTGTCATGAATGCTTCAACTCCACAAGAGGCAAGTGAAGCAAACAATCAGTTGACCGGCGCTTTGAAATCATTGTTCGCAGTTGCTGAAAATTACCCTGACTTAAAGGCCAACAGCAATTTCCAACAATTGCAAACCGAATTGAGCGACACCGAAGATAAAATTTCATATGCAAGACAATTCTATAATGATGTCGTTTTGAAATACAACAATGCCTGCCAACAATTCCCAAGCAGCATGATTGCAAAAATATTTGGCTTTAAAGAAGAAGTATTCTTTGAAGCACCTGAAGCAGAAAGAGCAGTTCCTGAAGTTAAGTTTTAGATAGGTGGGATTATATGAATGTTAGAAGAACATTCTGTATAATTTTACTAATTTTTATATTATTTTCAACGCTCACATTCGTTTCGGCTGATGACGACAGAAGCTATACAATCGATCAGGCATTTATAGAACTGACCGTTGGAAATAATGGTCTACTCCATGTAGATGAACAGTATGATTATGCATTTGATGGAGCGTTTAACGGAGTCTATAGGGATATTCCCCTGAAATCCGGAGAAAACATAGAAAATATTCAAGTTGCAGCAGATGGAGCCTATCCAGTATTGAAAGAAAGTGATGATGGCGGATATAAGCATTTGAAAATCTATTTATACTCAGATGCCGCCCACACAAAAGGCATTAGAGACTGTGACGTGTCAGTTTACATAAGCTATGATATGGTTGGCGTCGTAACACTTTTCAATGATGTTGGAGCTCTTCAATACAAGCTTTGGGGTGACGAATGGGACGTAGGTGTCGGAAGCCTGACAGCCATCGTAAATTTACCTGGAGCAAACGGCAATGAATACTTCCTGAATCCGCAGGATTACAATGAATCCTCATCACTTCAGGGAAAAACAATTACTGCACAAAGTTCATCCATTCCAAAAGGGGAATTGTATGAATTGCTCCTTTTGATGCCTATAAGCGACTTTAATGATGCGACCTATGCAAAGCATGTTAATCAAGACGGCCGTGAAATGATTCTGAAAAATCTTGAGGACAGCATAAACGGCAGGAATTTCTGGAATACAAGCTACCTTGTTTTAGGATTGCTATCTATTTTAAGCCCAATCGGCGCCATATTTACCTATTTCAAATATGGAAGAGAACCTAAAGTGATGTATGATGGAATCTACGAAAGGGAACTCCCAAGCAATGACTCACCTGAGGTGATCAATGCGCTAATTGAAAATAAGAAAGACCTTGGAACACCTAATATAAAAGGGTTTGAAGCTTCCATCATGAACCTGATTGACAGGAAAATCCTAAAGCTTTATACTGAAGAGAATGTCAGCAGCGGTACAAATGAATTGCTTTTGACTTTCAATCATGAAAAGGAGAATGAGCTGAGTCGAAGCGAAAAGATTCTTTTCAATACATTAACCCATTTTGCAAAGGACAACGTGTTGAACCTATCTCAATTGAACAGCAAATTCTCTTCGGAAACACAAGCGGAATGGTTCCTGAACCATGTCAAAAGTTGGGAAGAATCAGTTAAAAATGAAATTAACCTGCCAGAATACTTTGATGATGCTGGTTCCACATTAATCAGCGGAATTGCATTGGGAGGAATGGTATTCGGAGGAATAATTGCCGTTCTTGGATTCATGACAAATCTAAGCAGCGGATTCTTCTGTCTTATAGCCGGAATAATACTGTTCATATTTTCAATAGCCCTGATGCACATTGATGAGGATATTTTTGGAAGATGGACTGAAAAGGGTAGAGTCTTCTATCTCAAATGGGACAATTTCAAGAAATTCTTAGAGGACAACAGTTTAATTAAAGAACACCCTCCAGAATCAATAGTTGTATGGAAAAAGTACCTGATTTATGGAGCGGCTCTTGGAGTAGCTGAAGAGGTTTACGAATCCATGAAACTGCAGATTCCAAATATTTCAGAATATGATGATGACATATTCAGATATCATTACTATGGAGGATACGGGTTATTCCACGGATTTTACAGTTCAAGCTATTCAACCGTTCATTCATCATCCGATTCCGGAGGCTTCGGCGGCTTCGGAGGAGGATCCGGTGGTGGAGGTGGAGGAGCTTTCTAGCTTTTCCATTTTTCTTTTTTTATTAACCTATTTTTTAAGTAAAAAATATATTACATATCATTTTGAAAAAAAATAAATGAATTAGAATGGAAGACTTGAATACTTGGCATACACATGATAACTATTAGTATTCCAATTTTTAATTTTACCCAGAGAGTTTGAATAGCTTATAGGATCTCCGCAGACCCAAGTTTTTCCAATCTTGACCTGAGTCCAGACATGTCCTGTTGTATCGCCGCTTTTTATGAAATGGCAGACCCCATGAACATATCTTGCCTGGAATCCTGCTGTCCTATACATGGCAACCAGCAAGTGAGAATGGTCAACACAGTTTCCTTTCTTAAGCTTCAATGTCTTTGTCGCACCATATTTTGAATTATAATAATAGCTGTAGTCCAATGTATCCCTTACATAATTAAACAGCGCCTTTGCCTTATCTATCTTATTTGTCAATCCTTTAGTCAATGATTTGACTAACGCTTTGATAGCAGGACTTCCGACTTTGCAGTAGCTAGAAGATTTAAGATATGCCTTTAGAGAAGCAGCATTTTTCTGATTCAACCCATTGCCGAATTTGGAAAGCTTAACATTTACCGTTTTGGATATGGAACTGCTAGGAAGGAGCTCATTATTGCCCATGAATTTTACAGAAACCTTATATTTTCCTAAAGCAACATCAGTCTTAACTGTTGCATAACCCTTTGATACGACCGTTGAATTATAACTCTCACCATCAATTGTCAGCTCAACATAACCACCTGAAACAGCATTGCCCTTTGTATCAGTTACAAAAACCTTAAAGGTCTGCAGATTATCCTTATATGATGTTCCACATTTCCAGGTAATTTTAGAAGCATTTCTCTGAACAACCTTTATTGCACAGGAACTGGAAGTTCCATTTATTTTGAATTTAGTATTGGTCTTATAAGAAATGGTGTAATTGCCAATGTCGAGATTGATAGGCACTTCTGCAATTCCCTTGTTATCAGTTGTTTGAACATAAGTCTCTCCATTGACATTGAATGTCATGGTTCTTTTAGGCAGCGGAACGCCACCTGCAGTGAAAGCAACCTTGAATGGAGTGCCTGCACCATAACCAAAAGTCTTTGTGCTTTTTACTGTTAATTTAGTATCAGAAGGGTCGTCAATTATTGAAACCAAATTTTTTGCTTTAGCCGCTTTGAAATATTTGGTTCCATCATATGAATACTCAACCATGTAAAGACCTTTTTTGAATGATTTCACGCTAAGGGATGCGATACCGTCACCATCAGTTTTTTTGGAATAGGTCTTTCCATTGATTTTGATTTTGATAATCCTTCCAACATTTGAATTATCATTTAATGCAGTCGTATATTTGGCTTCAATTACCTTATTGTCATTTGGAAGGAAATTGTAAAAGCTGGATGTCAACTTGGTGGATGCCTTCCTTTTGAAAACTTGAAGTTTATATGTTTTTGAAAATCCATCTGGATTATAGCAAATAACCTTATATGTGCCTTTCTTAAGCTGTTTGAATGTTGAACTAGCATAACCCTTTGAATTGGTTTTGACCTTGTAGATTTTACCGTTGACCTTAAATTTTACATATCTATTGGCCAATGCCTTTCCTGTGCCTTTAAAGAATTTGGCAGAAAATTTCCTGCTGCTTCCTTCAACCTTTTTAATGTTCTTTGAAGTGATTGTCGGCAAAATCTTAAAGGTGGTTGTTACACTAAATCCAGTAAGGGGATCTTTTGAAACGATTTTATAGGTGCCCGGCTTTAAATTGACCTGCAGACTCACTACACCTTTGCTGCTAGTTTTTTTGGAGTATGATTTTCCATTGACAGTAATATTGACCTTTCTGTTCGCCAAGGTATTTCCATAGCTATCAAAGAATGTGGCCGTGTACTTCTTGCTTCCCTTATAGTATTTTGACAGATTGCTGGCTTTAACGGTGGGCAATACTTTAAAAGTAGTGGTTAAACTGCTGGCTTCACATCCGTCATCTCCTGCAAAATATGCTGTTGCAGTATATTTGCCAGGATTTAAATTCAAATTAACGCTAGAAACACCGTTTTCATCTGTAACGGCAGTGTAATTAATCTTATTTATGGTGAAAGCAACGGTTTTGTCTGCCAGTGTATTGTTTGAATCTTTTAAAGTAACATTAAAAGACCCCTTATAATACACGCTAACTGTTGGGGAAGTAAATTCTGTTTTGTTTTTGATTGTTTCGCTTAAAGAAACATCATCCGATGAACCATTTAAGACAATGGACTCCTCTTGAAGCACATCATCAATCTGCATTGCATCCTCATCGATAGAGTTTAGTGTAGATGTATTTGTCATGTTTGCATCATTTGCATGAATTGCACTGACTGAAAAAGCAAGAATAAACACTAAAAACAAAGAAAATATTGATTTTTTTCTCAAAATTGTTTCCACCATAATATTATTTTTTAAAAGTATTTTTACACAATAATATTTTTAAAAAATTTCATTTAAACTTTTTTATTAAAAAATTGATAATCTAACTTCTAAAACAAACAAAAAATGACATGATATAAAATAAATTATACAAATTTCTATATGCTATAAACTAAAAAAATGAGAGTTATTGAACAAAGGGAATAACATCTACTTCCAGAACCTTGGATAGGTATCCGGTTTCATTAACACTTTAGAAACATTGACTGCAAAACCTGAATCCGCTTCCAAAATTTCATTAGAAGTCAACAATGAATGGCCTGCACCGACCAATTCACCTTTCAAGGTTTCAATTGCTACAATATCATTCTTTTGAATGTTATCCGCCAAACTGGCAATTCCGCCACAGGCAAGATCAGCACCATGACATACAGCGTCAACGGCTGAATCCTTAATGATAATCTTTGGAAGATAATCTGCAGCCCTTTCCATTGGCATGATAGCGTCACGCAAGAATGATTCATCACCGTCTTCCTTCCAGAAGTGGTATGCATCAGTTACATCCTGAAGGGTAACCAAATGATTTTTCTCATTGAATGAACCTACCTGTGTCCTTCTAAGCTCTGCCATATGAGCCCCAACACCCAATGCTTCGCCTATATTGTGACAATATGTTCTTACATAAGTTCCCGCTTCACAACCAATTCTGAATAAAACGTCACGCCCTTCAATTTCATAAATTGTTGAATAATAAATGTTACGGGTTCTGAGTTCACGCTTTACAGCGGATTTTACCGGAGGAAGCTGAAATATCTTTCCAGTAAATTCGGCAAATACTTCACGAATTCTTTCCTCATCGACATCCTGATGGAAAGTCAATAAACATACATACTCCTTTGGAGCTGTTAATAAAAGTTGAATCGCACGGGTGGCGTCATCCAATCCAACCGGCAAAATACCAGTTACTTTAGGATCCAATGTTCCTCCGTGACCTGATTTTTCAATTGGTAAAATTCTTTTAACCCAAGAGTCTATTTCATGAGAAGTTGGACCTGATGGCTTATCTAAATTGATTACCCCTTTAGAAATATAATCAGTAATTTCACGTTCTTCAGGTTTACATCCAAAATCAGGGGAAGTAAAACTTTTAGATTTGGTTACCATCTCAAATTTCATGAAAAAAACCTTAAAAAATAGTAAAAAATAGTAAAATAATGAATAATCGTATTTTAATTATTCATTTATAAGTCAGCTAAAGCTGCTTTGATAGATTCTGCATCACCAGAAACATCAATGGAATCTGCAGTTGGTTCTAAGTGAGCGATATTACATCTTCTGTTTTTTACAGCTTCACCAATTACTTCTACAAAGTTTTCATCGATAATTTCAACGATTGCACATTTTTCGCCTGCTTCTCTACCAGCAGTTTTAACACATACTCTACCTACTTCGATTGATGCCATTTATATCACCTTTAATGTTTGAATAATGATTTCTGATATGCTTTCTGGATCAAAGCTATCAGTATTTACAATTAAATCATAAATCTCCATATTACTGATGTCAATATTATGGATTTCTTTATATCTTAAGGCTTCGCTTTTTTCACGAGTAATAATTTCCTCTTTGGCTATTTCAACAGATTTGTCTTCCCTTTGAGCTATTCTCTTGGAACGCACATCAAATGGAGTCATTAAGCAAATTCTTAAATCAGCATTGTCAACGAAAAATGCTGATAATCTTCCTTCGACAATTAGATTTTCTGCTGATTTGGCCTTTTCAGCTTGCCTCTTATCAATTTCCTTATCAATATCATCATTACCCTCAGCAAATTCACCGAATTCAAGAACGGTCATACCCCTTTCTGCAGCCATTTCCCTAAAAATGAACCCTGCAGAAATATAAGGCACATCCAATTTTTCACTTAACACTTCAGCAAGTGTAGTTGTTCCTGTTCCAGCTAATCCGCCGATAGTAATTATCATTATTTTCTAGCCTCGTTTTTGAAAATTTTACGAGCACAGCTTGAACATAAGTAACCACCGTATGGACGGTTAGGTCTTTTAGCTGTTTTTGATAATTTTCCAATTTCATATGGACGTCCACGAGGAACTCCATGTAATACTGCACCACACTCAGCACAAACATGCTTAGATGGTTTTTTCTTTTTGTATCTTAAAACATTTTCCCCACCAGGGGTGTTTTTATGAACTCTTTTATATGATCTTGATCTAAACCTATTTGCAGGCATTTAATCACCTATAATAATTTTTAAATAATTTAATAATTGTGTAATAGCGTATTCAAAATAGAATGCTATAATATATATTTTTCATTATTAATAAAGGTATAGTTTTTTAGTCGATTTAGAACCCTTGTTTGAATCCGAGATATTTTCTTAATATTTGACTCATACCAAAAGTACAAATCATATACCATAATAACCAACCAATACCGTATGGAATAGTAGCTTGTCCACCATACAGGAAACTTCCAATCATATGCCAAATCGGAACTAAAGTCACCCAATAAACTGATGGTGGCATGATAATAACTAAATTGCTGACAGCAGAAGCTCTCATCCAGAAAAATATTAAAATAATCGGGATGAAAGTCACAAACATTGGTTTGAACTGTTCAGTCATCATAGCGGTCTGGTCTTTCATCATTTCAGCCTGTTCAGCCTGAAGTTTTGCTATTTCTTTTCCATCCCCTCTTTTTTGAGCATCCCTTAATCTTTTATTGAACTCCTGCATGCTTTTTTGTTTTGCATTCAATTCATCTTGGTCAACTAAATACTTATTAGCGACAGTGGTAATTAAAGAAACAATGAATGCAATAATTAAAACAGTCAAAGCAGGATTAGCTGGATTTGGGTCCATTGCTAAAATCGGATTGAAAACTGCATTTAATGCCCCGTAGATAGGGCCCATAAAATCAACCATAGTTATACCTCTTTATTAACTTATAAATTTAATACGTCCACTAATTTTGAAACTGAAGAGTTTAAATGATTATCGTGGTTTGAAACTATTTTAACAGTAGCTCCGGTTAAGGTGGCATAAGCCATTGAGGTAGCTCTGTTCATTTCTTGATGCAATTGAATGTCTTTAGCTTTTTGAACATCTCTAGCACGGGTTTCATCATTTAATCTTCTGTAAATAATTTCATCAGGATGAGCTTCAATTAATATGAAAAGATCCGGTTGCAATTGTTCCAATACCCAAATAGGAAGACCTGGTAAGAATCCTGCAGGTGTGTTGATAGTACAGTGAGTATCGACAATAACATTATCGTTTTCAGACCTTGATTTAATCTCTTTTGCTGCTTTAGCTTGAATTTCTTTTTGAGTTTCAGCCGGTAATTTTCTTAAAGAATCCCTATCTTCAACAATATTTTCCTTAATAGCAATTTCAGTCATTATGTCTCCATAATTTAAATGTACATAATCAACTTCTTCAAGTGCTTTGTTAAGTAATGTTGTACTTCCAGAACCTGGAATACCTGTTAATACTACTAATTTCATTTTAATCCCTCACATATTGTTAAAATGGAAATATAGGAGAAAAATTAATCTCCTAAGAATTTTCTAAGAAGTGGATTTGCGGACATGAGTTGTTCCTCAGCCATTTCTTCATAAAGTTTATGAAGAATACCTACAGTAAGCAATACACCAGTACCTCCACCTAAAGCACCGGTCAAATCTGCAAGGAAAGCAATAAGACCTACATAGATACCACTTATGATGGTAAGAGCAGGAATATATTTTTTCAAAATTTTATATAATTGACGTTTACTACTTCTGAATCCTGGAATTTGAATTCCTGAATTGTAAAGTTGTTCTGAAATCTTTTTTGCATTTAATCCACTGATTTCTACCCATAAGTATGAGAACAATATACAACATGCTATGAAAAATATTGCATATATGAGAACATGAATCGGTTCTGTAACAAACATGGATAATTTTGGAGTGGATAATAACCAAGCAATACCATCAACTGGCTTACCCTTATTGATATGTCCTAAAATTGGAACTCCAATCTTTTGGAAAATATTTGCAAATAAAGTTACGTTTACAAGCAATGCACTTGTCAAAATTACAGGCATGTTACTTGAGTAAATGAATTTTAATGGATATTTACCAACAGATCCCCTAATTCTTCCGTGACCTCTTACACTACCGTGTGAAATAGGAATTTCGACTCTCATAGCCTCACCATAAAGAACAACCATAAATACGATAATAGTAGCAATTAATGGGATTAAGATTGAGAAATCATAAGTACCTTTGGTAGCTAGTTGAATAAATTTAGGAATGATACCTGCCAATAAACCGTCTGATCCATTTAAAATACTAAATGTACCTACAATAATCGCTTGACATACACCAGCAGCAATGAATAATCCAATACCACTACCGAATCCCCATTTTGAAACAACTTCATCAAGGTAAATAATAACCAAAGCACCGATAACAAGTTGGAAAATCAACAACAATGTGTATGAACCATCTATAGGAACAAGGTTACCAGTCAATACCAAAACGCTTGCTTCAAATATTGTGAAAATGATAGAAAGTACTTTTTGAGTAGCTTGGAAGTGAGACTTATCTTTATGGGAAGACAAATCTAATTCTAAAAGATTTGAACCTACTAATAACTGCAAAACAATTGATGCAGTAACAATTGGACCAATTCCTAAAGTAAGAATTGAACCAAAACTTCCAGCCATAACTGCTCTTAATTGAGCAAATGAATCAATAGCTCCAGGAGCTAAACCATATAATGGAATTTGGGTTAAAATAAAATATAAAACTAAAACAACACCAGTCCATTTAAGTTTTTCATTGAAGTCTTCTCTGTGAACTGGAGATTTGACTTCAGGAATAACCCTAAAAATTGGCTCTAATACTTCTAGTGCGGACATTTTTTTCCTCTAATAATAAAAAAGAAAAAAAGCTATAATTCTATAGCTTCTCCTCCTAACTCTTCAATTTTTTCAATTGCTGATGCTGAAAATTGAGGAGCTGAGATTTTGAAAGTTTTAGTGATTTTACCTTTAGCTAAAACTTTGTCGAAACCTAATTCAGTTACATCAATAACAATTGCATCACCTTCTTGAGATGCTTTGCCATCTGCAACTAACTTATCAGCTTGTTCCTCTAAGTAACTTAAATTAACAGCATTGACTTTTTTAATCATTTTTTGAGGTCTTTTGAAACCGTGTTTACCAAAGTGGTCAGGGTCGTGGATTACAGTCCAAGTCCAGTGTTGTTTACGCATACCAGCTTTACCTTTACCACCTTTGTTACCTGCACCTCTACGTTTTTTAGTACAGCCTCCACCGTTGGATCTAGAACCTCTTTGTTTGTTAATTTTACGTTTTGTTCTAATCATAAATATACACCTGATTTAAAGCATTCTTTTTGCAAGATCTTTAATTTCTTCTCCCCTGTAACCTAAAGATCCACCTTCTTTTACAGATAAACGGATGTCTTCGTATCCTTTTCTTGGAGGGTGTAAACGGAATACAGGTTTAATTCCAACGTCTGCTAATTTAACTTTAGATTCAATTAAAGCTTTAGCTAAATCAGCAATGTCTTTGTAATCAGTATTTTCAGCAACGTATTCATCGGTTACTTTTACATTTCCTGGGAGTCTTCCTCTTTTAGCAATGATAGCTGCTAAAGTTTCAGCATCAATTTCACCCCAGGTGATGTAATCCTTAGCTTTTTGAAGCATACCTTCGTAACTAGGGTTTTCTTCAACGATTACTGCGTGGCTGATTCTGTTAAGTCTTAACATATCTAATGTGTCAGCAATATTTTTAATGACACCGGTAGTTCCTCTAACTCTAATAACCAAAAACATAGTAATCACCATCTAGTAATTAACTCCCATTTTTTTGAGGTCTTCTTTGCTTGCTTTAACATTACTTAATTCTTTTAAAGCATCGAATACTGCATTAGCAAAGTTAACTGTGGTTTGAGTTTGTCCAAAGGTTTGAGACCATACATCGTGAATACCAGCGAGTTTTAAGATAGTTTTACCAACGTCACCGACTACTAAACCTACTCCTGCTGGAGCTGGCATTAAGGTAACGCTTACACTACTGGATTTACCTTGTACTTTGAAAGGTACGGTGTGTTCTCTTCCACAAACACAACCCCAATCTCCACAACCTCTTCTTACTTTAATAATGTTGTATTTTGCGTTGTCTACAGCTTTTCTGATAGCAGGACCAACCTCTTTAGCTTTACCTTGACCTAATCCTACATAACCATTTTTGTTACCTACAGCAACAATTACTCTGAAATTAACTTTTCTACCAGATTTATGCATCCTTTGAACTAAGTTAACATCCATTACTTCTTCTTCTAAATC
>NZ_CACXTS010000041.1 GCF_902770715.1 uncultured Methanobrevibacter sp.
TTTGTTTAAGTCTTGTACCATTTTAATTGCAATATCAATGTTTCTTTGTTTTGATAATGTGTGGGTTAAACCTAAACCGAAGAAGAGAACACCGAATTCAGCGTTTTTCATTTCTTCTGCTAATTCGTAAATGTCTTCTTTAGGAATTCCAGAAATTACGTCTTGGTATAATTCTTTTCCTCTGAGAACAGCTCTGATAGCATTGTAGAAACCGTAGTCTCCGTTTTGTTCAAATCCAATCCATTTGTCTGAACATTTAGCAGTATCGGAGAATTTTGGATCCATAGTTACAACGGTTCTGTCGAATCTTCCTCTTTGTCTGAAGTATCCACGACAGAATGCAGCGTATCTTGCTAAGTGTCTTGGGTGAGAGTTCATAGCGTTACTTCCAGAGTAAACAATCATGTCAGCTCTGTTTTGAACTTCCCCTAAGGTTTGAATAGGGTAACCTGCGTTTTGTACAGCTTGGAGGGAAGGACCGTGACAGATAGTAGCTTGGTTATCTAAAACTGCACCGATATATTCCCCTAATAATACACCTTCTCTCATACATTCGGTAGAGGTTTCAGACCAACCGTAAAATACTGGTCTGATGGAATTAGCGATATATTCAGCAGCTTTGTCTAAAGCGGTATCCCAGTCAACTTCTTTGAGTTCTCCGTTTTCATCCCTAATCATTGGAACAAGTAATCTTTGATCCATATCTTCCATAATTTTACTTGCACCTAATCTGCATGCGTGTCTTACAGCAACTACGTGATTGTCTTTAACTAAGTAGTCTAAGTCGTCACAGTTACAACCACAGAATGCACAGGTACAGTTTTCAACAATGTAATCGTAATCAGTTACAGGTGGTTCATAAGTCATGATCAATCAACTCCTCCCATTTACGTCCGTGATAAACAGGTAATTCACCTAAAGATTCCATGTTTTCTACAACATCGTCATCTTCTTCATCAACGTATTTTTTGTATACCCATCTCATTAAGTCAGCCATGAGTAAAACTTTTCTGTCTGTTTTTTCTACGGTACAGCGAATACCTTTGTAAGTAGGGTCAGAACAACAGTAAGTATCGTGACTTACAATAGTGTTAGCCCATGGACCTTTACAAATGAATACGGTACCTTCGTGAGGTGCATCTCTTGATACTGCACAGTTTACTACTACTTCACCGAAATCGGTTTTTACAAGTACGGTATCCCAGTTGTTTACACCTAATTTTGCCATATCTCTTGGATCCATGTAACAAGTTCCAGAAGCGTTTTTGTATTCTTCTTTTAAGGTGGATCCTCTTTTCTTACAAGCACCTTGGTAAATGTCAGATCCTGTGTTTAACATACATTTTAAAACATCAGTTGTTCCTTCACCAGTGATTTTTACATCAGGTACTACAGGTTTTTCTAAATAAGTATTAGCATAATGCATATAATAATCCCCCTATTCTAACCATATAGCATTTACTGGGCAGAACATTTGACATGTTCCACATTCTTCACATTTTTCAGGACTAAAGAGTTTGATGAATCCGTTTTCTACCATCATAACAACTTCTTCAGTCTTTGCACCATTACCACCAGCATTTTCAGGACTGATAGCTGCATTGACAGGACATGCAATTACACAAATCCCGCATCCTAAACAATTATCTTGATTAACTTTAAGTTCCATATAATCACCTAGTCTTTAATTGCTTCTAAAGCGTCTGCCCAAGTAGCTGATTTTGTAGGAGTGTGGTCAACAGCAGTTCTTTTTACAGTAATTGCACCGTTAGGACATGCTTTTGCACATGCTTTACAACTTACGCAGTAATCTGGATAAGCAGTAACATGTTCCATTCTAGAACCTGGACCGGAAGATACTGGGAATGCTAAAGCATTACATTTACAGATATCTACACAAGCTCCACAAGCTTGACATTTGTCATCATCGATTTCGATGCTGCCTTCAAATGGTTTTTTGACTTTAGCTGCATCGGTAGGACAAACTCCTTCACACCATCCACAGTATACACAGAGTTCTGAATCAATGATTGAGTTTCCAGTAACAGCAGCTTTTGCAGGATCTAAATCATATTCTCCGTAGTTACATGCTCTACAAATTGCTTTAATAGCAGTGGTAGGACAGGATTTTTTACAAACAAGACAATATACACATTTATCTTTGTCAATAACAATGGATTCTTTACCAGTTTCATTATCAACAACGATAGCTTCTGCAGGACATAATTCTTGACATATACCACAGTAGATACATTCTTCATCATCTACTTCGATTTCACCAGTTACTAAATCAGCACGATTTGGTAAAACTCTTTCAATGACGATAGCATCACGAGGACATGCAACTTCACATCTTTTACAGTAAATACATTCATCATCATCAATTTCTGAGAAAGCGTTGTAATGAGGATATGCTTCAATTTCTTTGATAGGTACTCCGTCAATAGTTAATTCTAAAGCATCAACAGGACATAATCCACTACACATACCGCATAATACACATTTGCCTTCGTCAATAGTTACTCTTTGAACATCAAAGTCTTCGTGGAAATTTTGAGCAATTTTTTCGTGTCCACTGAAATAGACATCGTTAGAAATTCTATGACGTGCGCCAATAGCAATTTCATTTAAGGTAATTGCTTCAACAGGACAAGTAGATTCACAAATTCCACATCCAATACAAATGTGGTCTTTGAAAGACAAGTTTCTTACTTCTTCCGCATCCCTTGTGATGTCAAAGTTGTTGTCTTTAACCTCTTTTAAATTTCTAATCATATTAAATCTCCAAAATTTTTATTGAATTAGTTGGGCACTCATCTTCACAAAGCTGACAACCGCAACATTGTATGGAGTCTGCATGTGCCGTTAACGATTCCAGCTTGATAGCTTTCATCGAACATGCATTTACACATAATCCACAACCAATACAAGAATCTTTTATACTTACTTCGAAATCTCTTTCTCTGCAAATATTCACAATTTTACGACTCTTTTCTGGTTCATCAAACAATGCTTCAGCCATTCTCAAGAAATCCCTTGGAGACAAGTCGATGATTGTTCTTGCAACATCAATTGAGTTCCAAGACAAGTTTCTACCGTTCAGATAATGTGAAATTGTAGATCGGTCAACACCTAACTCGTCAGCAATCTCTTGGTGACTTTTACCAGCATCCTTTAATTTGACCGCAGCCAAATATTTCAAACCAGACGCAATATGTTTTGGCATTTGAACCACCATGTGTAATGATATAAATTATATTTACTTATATAAATATATTTGCCTACTAGAATTAAATAGAAATACTTATATATTACTGTGGTAATAGTACACATCTTAACTTTAAGATAGCGTCTGAAATAGCGCTAAATAAGCTATATCATAATATCATAACTATATTAATATTTAAAATAAATATTCATTAGTTTAAGTAAAAACAACAAAAGGTATGGTCTAATATTATAATAAAAAGTATAAACTTTCTGAAAATTCGTAATAAAAATCTACCTAAAAAGTATTAAAAAATCATGAAAATATTAAAAAAATTTTTAGGACAACCTAAAATGTGTAGTAACTACACATCATTTTTGAAAAAACGCGAAATAATCAAAATCCAAGCAATATAGCGAATTATATCCAATTTTTTTGCAAAACCTAAATCAAAATTCTTTCCCTAAATCTACAAAAAATAAACATAATTTTGCATCATGGAACTATGAAATTATGTAAAGAAAATATGTCATTTAACAAGAATGTGTAGTAACTACACATCCCCATCAAAAAAATATAATTAATACAAAAACCTATATTATTGTAAGGGGAAAACAAAATGAAAATAGTATCTATTGTCGGGAAAAAAAATACTGGGAAAACTTCACTAACCGTTAAAGTTATTGAAGAGCTAACAAAAAGGGGCTATAATATAGCTTCCATCAAGCATTCGCACCACTCCATAGAAATGGACAAGGAAAACACCGATACCTGGAAACACAAGCAGGCAGGTGCAAATCTTGTTGTAGGTGTCGGATCAACCACTTTTTTCAATGCCCGCCAGGAAATGGATCTTAACAGGATACTGTTTTTGCTGAAACATATTGATGAATTCGATTTCGTCATAATTGAAGGATACAAAAGCTACAACTATCCGAAAATAATTACTTCCCCTAACGTACGAGATGAATACACAATCAAGGAAGTGGATTCCTTTACAATTGACGAAGAAGGTATCATCGAACTGGCCGACCTGATTGAAGAAAGGGGCCATGACATTGTTGACACACTGTTTGCAAACAATTGCGGATTCAACAATGGCGAAGCGATTGCCCGTGAAATTCGCCAAGGAAACTTGACTATTGATGATTTGGATGAGATTCATAGCTACCTATCCGTCGATGGCCATGTAGTCGGCCTTAACAGGTTTGTAAGTGACTATTTAAAGCAAAGCGTGATTGGGGTCATCAACACACTGAACCTCGATGACTATGATGTTGAAGACATTGAAAAGATTGAGCTGATAGTTCCTAACAAAAAAAATCCTCAAAATCCGATTGATGCAAATTGCACTATCCTAATCAACAATAAAAATCTCGAAATAAATGAATTTACAACCAAAATCGTTTCAAATTCCATTAAAGCGATGGTAAATTCCATTAAAACCGAAGACAATGTCAAAAAAATAGATTTTGAAATCTCAAATATTGTCGACGGAGATTTAACAAAATCAGATATATTGCTTAAAACAAATGACCATGATGTTGAAATCAATAAATTCACCCAGGGAATTTTAAAAGAAACTATCTATGCAATAATCAATTCATTAAAACTTGAAGATGAAGAAGTTCATGAAATAAAAATAAATGTGGAAGAAGGATAATATGCTGGAAAATGTAGTCAAGGACAAATATGAAAGACCGATTCTTTCACTAAGAATCACAATTACCAATAGATGCAATGAAAACTGCATATACTGCCATCATGACGGAATGGTTTCATCAAAAGATGAAATGACACCTGAAGAATTATATACTATCTGCAAAGTTGCCAAAAAAATTGGAGTTAGGAAAATTAGGCTTTCCGGTGGCGATCCTCTAGTTAGAAAAGACATTGTGGAAATAGTTGAAAAGATAGCCAGTTTAGATTTCAAAGACATATCACTTACTACAAATGGTGTGCTTCTAGAAAAATATGCTCAAGATTTGAAAAATGCGGGTCTTGACAGAGTTAATGTTAGTTTAGATACATTAAATCATGACACCTACAAATTTGTTACAAATATGGATTATTTAAATGAAGCAAAAGCCGGTATTTTGAAAGCTGTTGAAGTAGGATTATACCCCGTTAAAATAAACATGGTCATCATGAAAGACATTAACAGTAATGAAGTTAAAGATATGTTTAATTTCTGTAAGGATCATGGAATCATTCTTCAGTTGATAGAATTGATTGAAAGTGAAAACTGTGATGATGATAAATTCAGTGCTGAATATCACTACCCATTAGATTCTATTGAAAATAAACTAGCTGATATAGCTGATGATGTGCGAGAACGTAAATTTATGCAAGGCCGTAAAAAATATTACATAAACGATGGAGAAATCGAAATAGTCAGACCGGTTGACAACTCTACCTTCTGTGCAAATTGCTCCAGATTAAGGATAACACCCGATGGGAAAATAAAGCCTTGCTTACTTAGAAATGATAATCTTGTAGAGTTGATTTCACATATCAGAAATGGTGAAAGTGAAGAGAAACTAGAAGAAATTTTCATAAATGGTATCAACAAGCGTGAACCGTTCAACTCTTAATCTTATTTTTATATTTTAAAGACTCAAAAAAAGAAAAATAAATTTGGCATTTAGCCAAAATTATTTGATTTTAACAGTGACTTTACCTGTACATGCCTTATATGTTTTGTTACCTACATATTTCAGGGTTCCTTTGAAAGAACCTTTTTTGGTTATTTTAATTTTAATGGTTGCCTTACCTCTGCTGTTTGTAGTGCCTTTGTAGGTTTTACCATTGATTTTTATAGAAACTTTTTTCTTTGCAAGCACTTTCTTGCCGGATTTAAGGGTTACGACAACTTTTTTAACTGCTGATTTCTTGAATGTTTTTGCAGGTGAGCTTATTTTGGTAGCTGCTTTATTTACATATAAGTAGAATGTGCTTGTTTTAGCACAAGTAGTTTTGTCACCTGCAAATTTGACTGTACAGGAGTATTTTTTGATTGCAGAAATTGCAATCTTTGTTTTATATTTACCATCTGCATCGGTTTTGCCTGTGTAGGTTTTGCCGTTGAGTGAAATGGTAATGGCTTTGCCTGAAACTCCAGTTCCTCTTGAATTTTTAAGGACAACGGTCAAGTATTTTGCAGTAGTTGTAACAGCATAGTTCTTGTTCAAGGTCTCTATTTTGACTGGTTCTTTAAATCCTATATTGTCCTGGATTTTAAGAGGCACAGTAAAAGTAACTATTGACTTAGAGGTATAGGGGGCAAAGTCATTATTTTTTATTTGAGAAATTTTACTGCCAGTATAATAAATCAATATGTCTGATCCCCTATCGGTAGCGGTGTTGCCTTTAAAAGTATTTTCGGTGACTATGACTTTTGTATCACTTTTAATTGCACCACCCCTATTTGAAGCACCACATTTGATGAAATTATTGGATTTGATTGTTGCCACACCACTTTCTACATGGATTGCTCCACCATCTCTAGCCTTTGCATTAGTAAAATTATTTGATTGGATTGTTATAGAAGTACCTTTTTTTACCACTATTGCTCCACCACTGGTTTTAGCGTTTGTATTGGAAATATCATTGTTTAAGATTTTTATGGTATTTCCATTAATCTGCATAGTACCAGAGTAACCTTGTGTAGCTTCATTTCCATTAAATTCGTTTTTGTTTATTTCCACATTGCTTCCGTCAATGTGCAATGCACCACTGTTTTGTGCAGTATTGCTTTTGAACTTGTTGTTTGAAATGGTTGATTTGGTTTCTGAATTGACAATATTTGCTCTTAAAGCCCCTCCCATGGAAGTTGCATTATTCTCTGTAAATATATTGTTAACAAGAGTGAAATAGCCGCTTTCATATAAGGTAACTGCCCCACCAATTCTTGCCCGGTTATTCTTGAATGCATTATCTTCAATTTTATTTCCAATACCTTTATCCAAGTATAATGCTCCACCATCAGCATACTTTGCTGTGTTGCCTTCAAATGAATTACATTTGATTGAATTGTTTCCTTTATTATTTCCGGTGATAACAATGGCCCCACCATTATTAGTATTAGCCTTATTATTCCTAAAGGTGTTATTTATAATCTTATTGTTATTAGTTCCATCTATATTAACCGCTCCACCACTTTTAGTAGCAACATTTCTTTCAAAAGTACAGTTTATAAAAGTATTTCCACCTGAACTAGCGTAAAGTGCACCGCCATATTCTGCTTGGTTATCAATGAATGTGCAATTAATTATGGTTAAACCACCTACTTTACTCAAAATTGCAGCTCCACCATCGGAAATCTTAGCATTTTTAAAAATGATGTTTTTTAAAGTTACCTGAGCAGAGTTGACAACAAAAATTCTGCCCTTTTTTTCGCCATCCAATATGTGGTTATTTCCATTTATTGTAATTGGATTCTGAATGACAATGCCTCCCTCAGCAAAATCGCCACGCTGAGGGTCAGAAGTTAAAGTTATTTCTTTACCTGCTTTTGCTGATTTAATCATGATTTGCAAACCGGCAAATGAATCATCGAGACCGTCATTATCCTGAATATCAACATTTCCATAAGTGATTAGGGAATTTGAATTAAAATCAGCAAAGGAATTATTTTTGACTTGAGAGTTATCACCATTGTAAATAAATATGTCTGATCCCTCTTTTGCAGTATTGTCTTTGAAATTATTGCAAGTTATTATGGTTCTGGTGTCAGCTTTGATTGCTCCTCCTTTGTTTGTTGCGCTACATTTGGTGAAATTATTGGAGTCGGCTGTTGCTGCACCGCTTTCTACATGAATTGCTCCACCAGTTTGGGCATCCACATTGGCAATATTGTTTGATTGAATCTTTATGGAAGTGCCGGCTTTAACAACAATTGCCCCACCATTCTTTTCTGCATATGATTTTGTGATATTGTTATTTAGAATTCCCACATTATCTCCATTAACGTGGATGGAACCTGCAGAACCTGAGGCAGCTCTGTTGTTGTCAAATTCATTTGCACTTATTTCAACATTGCTTCCAGCTATATGTAATGCACCACCGTTTCCTGCAGTATTGTTTTTGAGCTTGTTATTTGAAATGGTTGTTTTTCCATTGGAATTAGAGATTATGATTCTTGCAGCCCCACCCATATTGGATGCGGTATTGGCAATGAATGTATTGTTTTTGAAGATGGAAACTCCTGTTTGATTTAAGTTAATTGCTCCACCATGCCTTGATGCAGAGTTGTTTATGAAAATATTATTTTTGATTTCCTCCCCATTTCCATTACTTAAGTATATTGCTCCACCATCAATAGTGGCCTTATTATTTTTAAAGGCGTTGTCTATAATCGTATTGCCCTCGCCATTTATATTAATTGCTCCACCACTTCGGTTAGCAATATTGCTGTCAAAAGTACAGTTTATAATTTTATTTCCACCTAGATTAGCGTAAAATACCCCGCCGGAAGGCGCCATATTATTAATGAATGTACAATTTACAAGGGTTATTGCACATCCCTTAGCCCAAATTGCAGCTCCGGAACTATCATTTAAATAGGCATTTTTAAAGACAATATTCTGCAAGGTCACATTAATAGAGTTATCAACCTTTAAAATTCTGTTTTTGCCTTTACCGTCCAATATGTGGTCATGCCCGTCAATAATTAGTCCCACTTTATCTTTTATTATTGTTGTATCTTTAATTTCATAATCGCAATCTAAGTCAATTGTATCATTATCCGATGCTGAACTAATCAATGTTTTCAGTTCTGCATCAGTCTGAACTTCAGTAGGATCATCATTGGCTGATTGAACAGCACCATCAATCGTTATACTGTCGTCGTTAGTTGCTTGCATATCATTTTGCACATCTTCAGTTGCAGATACAACGGATATTGAAAGCAGGCATATGATGAGCAATAATAATATAACTTTAAAATCAATTCTCATAAAAAAAAACTCCCAAAACATCCCCATTATTTATTACTATTAATTAAAGACGTATAAATAATTGGCTAAAAATTGTTTAAAAATGTCTGAAAAAGTTTACAATAGTTATATTATTAAATTAAATTAATTTTAAAAAAAAGAAAAAAAGGTGTATAATAAGAAAATCTTATTATAACCATTTAGCTTTGGATACGTGATCAGTGAATGGAAGTGGGTCATCACTGCCCATACCTGGGATGTATCCGTAGATTTCTCTTACTTTGTTGTTTACAGTACTCCATACTTTAGCTACAGGGATTTCACATGGACATACTTCGGAACATTGACCACAGTTAGTACATGCGTCAACCATGTGTACCATACGTGTTAAGTGGAAGAATGGAGCTGCAGGAGTGTATCCACCAGGAACCCATTCAGGACCTTCAGCTTCGAGACAGCAGTCTTCACAGAAACATAATGGACATGCTTCACGACAACCGTAACATTTCATACATTTGGAGAATTCGTCTTCGTATTGGTAGAATACATCGATGATGTCTCCAGTAGTACCTGCATAATCAACTTCTTTTTTCTCATTGGATTCTTTGAGCATGAAGTTGTTAATGTTTTCTCTGATTTTAACACCTTTTTCTTCTGGTGCGCAGGTTTCGATTAAACCAGCTTCAATAACTTTGTCTAATACTTCAGCACCAGTTTCTGAGAATACTTCTACGAAAGTAGCTTTACCAGCTAATTCGCCGATAACTCCCCAGTTACCTAAAGCTAAGTCAGCGTTGGAAGGGATTTTGAGATTACATCTTTGACAGTTTTCTCTTCTTCCCATACCTTGTTCTTCTAACTCATCGATTTTGATACCTTTTTCACCATCAGCGGTTTCCATAATGAGTTTTCCTTTGGAAATTTCTTCTTTGATAACGTCTTTAGGATCTAATTCGTATACATCTCTAATCATGTTCATGGTTGGAACAGGTGACATAGTTCCACCACAGTTTACACCGATCATAATAACGTTTTCTTCAATGATTTTTCCTTTTTTCATTAATTCTCTGATGGTCATTGCGTCACAAGGTTTACATGCGACAGCTAATTTCATGTATCTTGCACCATCTAAGTATTTGGATACGAATTTAGCAATGTTTAAAGTACCACAGTGAATGGATCCTGCAGTTTTGATTACATCAGCAGGGTCAGTGACAAGAGTTGGAACACCATCGTAAATATCGTGACCTTCGGTTACACCTACAACACCGTCAACGATACCTTCTTCTAATAAGTATTTCATGATAGTAGTTACTACTCCACCGTATTCACCTTTTTCTTTGATATCTTCAATAGCAGAGTATGCGTAGTACATATCGTTAATTTTTGCGCTCATTTAAATCTACTCCTCATTTATTTACCTACTTTTACGGTGGTAGTTGCCATATTTTCAGCTTTAATTTCTGTGTCAGTACCTTCTTTGTAGACTTCTCCTTTCATTTCGAGAACTTCAGGGAGTTTTTCTACTTGAATAGCACAAGCTTTCAATTCAACCATTTTAGATTTAGGGTCGAAAGAATCGGAGTTAGTTAATACATTTGCAGCACATTCTACGAAGTGCATTGGAATGTTTACAATACCTTCTCTGATGTCATCGGTTACACGAGCAGGAATTGCGATTTCTCCTCTTCTAGAGAATGCTCTTACAACTTCACCATTAATAATTCCTCTTGCTTCAGCATCTTTACTGTTGATTTCGATGAATCCGGTTTTAACTTCGTTGGATAAAGTTTCACATCTTCTGGTCATAGCAGCGTGATAGTGGAACAAGATTCTTGTAGTGGTTAATAATAATGGGTATTCATCATCTACAGTTTCAACAGGTCCTTTGTGTTCTAATGCTTGGAAAACACCTAATCCGTCAGGGTGTGCGAATTTTTCTTTGTGCATTAATGGTTGACATGGGTCATCTTCAGATGGGCAAGGCCAGTGAAGTGCTTCAGGAGTGTCTAATCTTTCACGGTTCATACCAGCCATGATAGGAGCACATTCTCTGATTTCGTCAAAGATGTCTTCAGCAGTTTCGTAGTGGAATAATGCTCTTGGTACACCCATTCTGACTGCGATTTCTTCCATGATTTTCCAATCTAACCATGCGCCTTCAGGAGGTTCTTGTGCTTTGTGTAAGCATTGTACTCTTCTTTCACCACTGGTGAAGGTACCTTCTTGTTCACCCCAACCTGCTGCAGGTAAT
>NZ_CACXTS010000042.1 GCF_902770715.1 uncultured Methanobrevibacter sp.
GTCTTCCCTATTAATAAATTGGTATCCAAAGTTTCCTTTTGGACATACTTTACCCTCGTTTACAGGGTGTCTTTTTAAAGGTTCTACACCAACAATTTTACCGTCTTTTACAACGAAGTTAAGTCCACAACCAGTACCACAGTATGGACAGATTGTTGGTACATATTTAATCTCAACCATTTTATAATCTCCAAAATATATTTTTATAAAATAATTTAAAAAGAAGCTTGAAAAAGCTTCTTTGATTTAAAAATTTACTAGCCTATTCTTTGAGGAAAGTGTACCAGTATATACATGCTACGAAGAGTCCACCACCGATAATGTTACCGATAGTTACTGGAACTAAGTTATTAATGATAATAGTAGCCCAGTTTACACCTTCAGCACCTAAGAACATACCTAAAGGTATGAAGAACATGTTTGCGACACTGTGCTCAAATCCAATACATACAAACGCCATGATTGGGAACCAAATACCCAAAATTTTACCGATGACATCATCAGATGCATTAGCTAACCATACAGCTAAACATACAAGCCAGTTACAACCAATACCTCTTATCACAGCAGTTAAGAAGTCTAGTTTAACTTTTCCTTCTGATACGGCAATTGCTTTTGCAGCAATAGCGTTGGTAGGGTCAGCAGGGACAATTCCGCCCATGAAAGCAAGAACGTATGCTACGAATAAAGCACCTACAAAGTTGAATATCCAACTGATTACCCAGTTTTTAGCGAGACCGCCAACAGAAGCGGAACCGTCTAATACACCGAGGGTCATGAACATGACGTTTCCAGTGAATAATTCAGATCCTGCAATAACAACAATGATCAAACCTACAGGGAACACTGCACCGAATACGAATTTTTCTAAACCAATTGGTGCACCTGCTTTTATCATTCCTGCACTTGCAACTACAGCTAATAAACCACCAAATGCAATATATGCTCCTGCTAAGAAGGAGAGTAATATTACATTTACAATATTTGCAGAGTTTTTTGCTCCAGCAGTACCGGAAATTGCTTTTGCGGTTTCTACTGGGCTTTTAAAAGATGAACTCATTTTATCAACCTCTTTATTCCCTTTAAATTAATTTTTATAATACTAATGAATCCCACAATTAGATAGTTCAAAGTATTATGATAATATATTAGTAGTTACTATATAAAAAGGATTTGTCATTAGGCTCTAAAAGAAATATTTAAATAGTAAAAATGAATAAAATTAAACTTAATGATAAATCATGATGGATACAGTTTACATCGTGAAAAAATTCTTCTTTTTAAAAAGTACAATATATTTTACTTTTATTTTCTTAATACTTTTATGAAATCGTTTATAATTACTAATATTATTATTTAATAAGCTGTCAATTGAATTTGAGTATTTCCATAGATTAATGGAAAATCCTGCAAAAATTGAAAAAAAATTTTTTATCAAAAATTAATGAATATTTAGGTTAAATTAAAAAAAAATAATCGATTTAATCGATTACCTCATAATATGATTCGCCAGCACATGACCTGCAAATTGCCTCATCATCCCTAATCAGATGGTAATTGTCAGTGATTTTTTCACCACATTCACAGCACCATTCAGTTACATGAGGATCTCCCGGCTTTTGCGCCTCCTTAAAACCTTTAACCTTAACCTTTTCAACATTGAACAGTTCTTCCGGAGGAGTGACCCTGAACCTTTCAACCATTTCTTCTCTAGTTTCTTTAACCTTATCCTTTTTGTTTGCATCCGCATCGGAAACCCTATATGCCTCACCTGTTTCCATATTATAAAATGTGGCGGCAAATCTTCCGTAATACACCAGCTTTAAAGACCTTTTACCTATTGTACACTTGGTTACAGCCTGTATTCCATCTGCAGTGCATCTTTCGTTTTCCAGAATTACAATTAAGTTTTTATGTCTTTTATTCAGTTCCATACCCAACAATTCAAGGCCGTACATACCCAATTTGGTCCCTATGGCAATTCCTCCGCAAAGCTCACCATGAAACTCGACAGCCTTTTTCAATTGTTCATCATAGTCTTCGATGTTCATAACCTTTCACCTTATTAATAATATACAGCAACATGCAATATAAATTGATTTAAATAAAGAGGGACATATAATTATAACAGTGACATATTTATATCGGGGGATGAAAAATGAAAATTGAGGAAATTGATGCAATTCAATATAAAGATAACCAAGCTCAAAACGTTAAGGAAAATGTTGTGCAAGATGAAACCGTTACCCTAACAATAAATGGGAATATATCCCGTAGCTTATCCGCAATTGAAGATTCACTTAAGGAATTTGCAATCGGATACCTGTTTAATGAAAATATGGTCAAATCATTGAATGACATCAAAAATATTGAAATTGACGGTCCGCAAATTAGAGTAGAAATAGATGACACATTGCTAAAAACAAATGAAACCGTGCTGTGTTCCGACTCTGCAGGCGGATGGAGAAGCAAAATAAAAGAAGTGAATCCGGTTGAATCCGATTTTCAGGTGCATGTTAGCGAATTGATTGATAGAATTGAAGAGCTTAAAGACAACGCTGAAATCTGGCAAGCCACCGGCGGAACACATGTTGCGGGAATAGTCTATGACGGCCAATTTGTTGTAAAAGAAGATGTCAGCCGCCATGTGGCCGTTGATAAAGTAATAGGATATGGAATCCTAAACGGTTTTGACTTAAATCATTCCTACGTAATCTATAGCGGAAGAATGCCTGCAGACATGGTTATCAAAATGACCAGAGCCGGCGTTCCAATACTTGCATCAAACGCAGCTCCCGCTAATTCAGGATATAATATTGCAAAAAAAGGAAATATCACACTTGTCGGATTCCTAAGAGGCAACCGCTGTAATATATATAATAATCAAAATAGAGTAATTTTTGATTAAATTACTCTAAAACAGTGTGTCTTGCTTTCAAATCACTTTCGGTCTGTTCCATCTTTTCCATCAACTCGGAAACAATAGCATCTAAAAATACTAATGTAGTTAACTCAAATGCAGTACCCAAAGGTGTTAATGATGTATAATTACCATGAATTTGACGTTTTATATAATTTTCATCATCCACTTCTTTTTTTGTTCTTCCTTTAACAAGAATATAAGCATCAGCCAACTGTCCTAAAGTAGATTCTGGATAGGATGTTAATGCTAAAACTTTTGAACCTCTATTTTTAGCTATTTTAGCTGCTGAAACAATAGTGTTTGTCTCACCGGAACCTGAAATAGCGATGATACAATCATCAGCATAGATAGCTGGAGAAATAGTTTCACCTACAACATAAGCGCTCAAACCTAAATGCATCAACCTCATAGCAAATGCCTTTGCTGCAAGTCCAGATCTTCCGGCACCTGTAACAAAAATATTTTTAGAGCCAATAATAATATCTTCAAATTCATCGATAGCTTTTTCATCCAAATACTCTTCAGCACTCTTAATATTATCCAATATAGCCTTGATAGAAGTTTTCATTATTTCCATTTTATCTAATTCCCAAAATCAATATTATTATTTATGATTACAATTTTATATATAATTAATGAAATTTGAAAGCAAGGGATTGATAAACATAGAAATTGATGGTGACATCTATGACTATAAATTATATGAAAGTTTGGAGTCACTGTCTAAAACAAAATCCCAAAGAAAATCTGCAAAGGAATTGAATATATCTCATACTGTTTTTAATAGACGAATTCTCAAAGCAGAAGACAAGTTAGGGTTCAAAATTTCAAAAAAAGTTGGTAATGGAACTGTTCTTACCCAAGAGGGATTGGATTTATTGAATGAATTCAGAAAATATGTAATTCAAATTGAAAAGACCGCCGATGTAAATATTGTCGGGGGACATATCAGTACAGGCCTTCTGGAAAGCATAGAACTTCCATTTAATGCAAATATTTACAGCAGCAGCGACGAGGATGCATTTGAACTCGCAAGGAGAGGTGCAGTGGATATACTTACACTGGATGATCCGTTGATTGCTTTTGAAAGGGATTTGAACTTTATACCAATAGCTTATGATTACCTTGTTTTGATTTCTAGCCCAAATTCCAAGAATATCGAAAGCATTTCCGATTTGACAGGACTTGATTTTGTAAATGTGAACGGTTCAGCCCAAAGGCTTGCATGGAACAGCCTGCAACATTATGATATTGACTACAATATTAAAAAAACCGTCAATTCGCAATTTGATGCTTTTAAACTAGTAAAAAATTCCGAAAACCTACATACCTTTTTAAATGCCAGTTACTTTAAAGGAAATGAGCTTTTAAAATTTGATACAAGACATGTCATCAGTTTAGTTAAAGTAAACGAAGACAAAAGTGAAGTTGACGAATTGATTAGATATCTGGCAACTGAAGGCCAGACACACATTGAGAATCAGGGCTTCCAACCTATGGAGTAAATACTTTTCAAATGCTCTTGGTAAAATAAAATATTATTATAATTAATAAAATATAGTCAACACACATGTGAAAAAAATGTTTTTGTGAATGCGCATATAAACGGCTATGTGAATTTTCAAAACATTAAATAATGATAAAACACAATATTAAATTGAAAGATTTAAAGGCGATATTATGGCAAAAAACAGAGATTTACTATCAATTGGTCACTCTGCTCATGATTACATTATTAGAGTGCATGAATTTCCAAAAGCAAACTTTTCAGCCCCAATTACAAATATGAAAACCTTTAATGGAGGAGCTGCCGCAAATGTTGCTTGTGTCGGAGCAAAACTAGGATTAAAAACAGCTTTAGTTTCTGCTGTCGGTGGAGATTTCAAAAAAACCGAATATTATGAACATATGCAAAATTTAGGCATAGATACTGATTCATTAATCATCGTTCCAGGTGAAGCAACACCAACCGCATTCGTTTTAACTGATGACAACTCCGATCAAATCAGTTACTTCTATTGGGGAGCTGCCCGTGAATTTTCAGAAAGCAGAGTACCTTCAAATGCGATTAAAAATGCGGAAGCACTCCATTTAGCGACAGGCGACCCTGAATTCAATTGGAAATGTTCAGAAGAAGCGAAAAATGAAGAATTGCTCATTTCATTTGACCCTGGTCAAGACCTTGGAATGTACGATACCAAAAAACTAAAGGATGTTATCGAAAACACTACCATCCTCTTTGGAAACCATCATGAAATTGAAAGAATTTTAATGGCACTTGAAGTCGATTTAGATGGTCTTAGAGCATTAGGTCCGAAAATAATTGTTAAAACATGCGGAGCTAACGGTAGTGAAATCTATTCTAATGAAGAAAAAATAAAAATCGATGCTATAACCAGGGAAGCTATTGACCCAACAGGTGCAGGAGATTCCTACAGAGCAGGATTTTTATCAAGATTCTTAAATGGAGAATCATTGGAAGCATCTGCTAAATTTGCTTCATCCGTTTCATCATTTATCATTGAGCATCAAGGCTGTCAGACCAATATGCCTACTTTTGATGAAGCATTTGAAAGAATGAATGAATTTTATTAAATTTATTCCTTTTTTTACTTTTTTTAAATTTTACTTTATTTTTATCAAGACAACTTTATTTTCCCATTATAAAAGTATACTTTCTATTTTTTAAAAAATAATTTAAATATATCAAGATTACTTGAATTAAAGTAAAACCTACTAATTTAAATACTAATAAAGAAATATATGAGATTGTCAAGTAAATATGAGAAAAAATTAAATTATATTTGACTGTTGTAAATCTTAATTGACCATGATGTGATATAATGACTCAAATCAGTGACGCTAAAAAGGGAATTTTAACCGATGAAATGAAACACGTTGCAAAAATAGAAAACGTTACAGAAGATTTCATATTGAAATCAGTGGCTGAAGGTACTATCGTAATACCAAGCAACGTGCACAGAGACATAGAAGCGTCCGGTATTGGTGCCGGACTTAGAACAAAAGTAAATGCAACCGTTGGGACATCAACCGATATTGTAAACTTTGATGAGGAAGTTTTAAAAGCACAGATTGCAATCGATAATGGTGCAGACTGTCTGATGGAATTGAGTATCGGCGGAGACTTAGATGTAATAAGAAGAAGAGTATTGGACATGTCCCCATTGCCTGTAGGTTCCGTACCTGTTTACCAGGCAGCTATTGAAGCCATCAGAAGAGACGGTTCAGTAATTTACATGGATGAAGATGATTTGTTTAACACCATCGAAAAGCAAGCAAAAGATGGTATTGACTTTATGGCAATCCACAGCAGTATCAACATTGAAACATTAACCAGACTCAAAAGGCAAGGCCGTGTAACCGGTTTAGTCTCCAGAGGAGGTTCATTCATGTCCGGATGGATTGTTGAAAATGAAAAAGAAAATCCATTATACGAAAACTTTGATTATGTTTTAGAAATTGCAAAAGAGCATGATGTTGTTCTTTCACTTGCAAACGGTATGAGAGCAGGATCTATTGCTGATTCAACAGATAGGGCCCAAATACAAGAATTGATCATTTTAGGAGAATTAATCGATAGATCCCGTGAAGCTGGAGTACAATGTATGATTGAAGGGCCTGGACACATTCCAATCAATGAAATCCCAACAAACGTAATGATTCAAAAGAAAATGTGTTCCAACGCTCCTTTCTACATGCTCGGACCAATCGTATGTGACGTGGCACCAGGTTACGACCACATCGTATCAGCAATCGGTGCGGCATCCTCCGCAAAAGCCGGAGCGGACTTCATCTGCTACGTGACTCCTGCAGAGCACCTTGCTCTTCCAAACCCTGATGACGTAAGGGAAGGAGTTATAGCAACCAAAATTGGAGCCTATGCAGGAGACCTTGCAACCGGCCAAGTTGACGGTTCACAGGATTTGGCTATGGCTGAAGCTCGTAAAAAACTCGATTGGGAAGCACAATATGCCTGTGCAATGTTCCCGGAAGCTGCACGTGCAAAAAGAGACCAAAGACCTCCTGAAGAAGAGGACACATGTACAATGTGCGGCAACTTCTGTGCGGTGAAAATCGTTAACGAATGGTTAGACCAATCCGATTCTGACCTTATTAAATAGATAATTATTATCTATTTTTTCTTTTTTTATATTGCTTCTAAACAACACAACCAAAAAATATTGCCAATAAAATAATCTTTTTATATTAATAACAACAAAGATTAATTCAGTATATAACTTATTTTACGATAACTTTTTTATTAAAAATGGTGAATATAGATGACACATTGGATTGAAAACATAGCTAACGAATTAAGCAAAATGGATGTAGAAGAACATATCATCGCAAGTGGAACCTCTATTTCTGGTTCAATACACATTGGAAACTCCTGCGATATTTTTGTAGCTAATGGGATAGGAAAGAAATTAAGAGAAAAAGGAATAAAAGCAAAAACCATTTGGATTGCAGACGACCACGACCCACTCAGAAAAGTTCCATATCCACTTCCTGAAGATTACGACAAATACTTAGGAATGCCATACTCAATGATTCCATGTCCTGACGGATGCTGTGCCAACTTTGTAGAACACTTTGAAAAACCTTTACTTTCTGTCATGGACGACTACGGAATTGAAATGGAAGCAAAATCCGGTTTTGAAATGTATAAAAACGGAGACTATAACGATTATATCAGAACCTCCCTTGAAAAAGTAGAGGAAATCAAAGAAATCTTCAACCAATACAGAAGAGAACCATTGGCAGATGACTGGTTGCCTTACAACCCAATCTGTGATGAATGTGGACGCGTAAACACCACTTATGCTTATGACTATGACGGCGACATCATCAAATACAGATGTGAATGTGGCCACGAAGGCGAAATGGACATCAAATCAGGAAACGGTAAACTTACCTGGAGAGTTGAATGGGCTGCAAGATGGAAAATATTCAGAACAACATGCGAACCATTCGGAAAAGACCACGCTGCAAGTGGTGGATCATATGATGTAAGTAGCGTAATTTCTGAAAAAATATTCGATTATCCTGCACCATATCCAGTGCCATATGAATGGATTACCCTTGACGGTGAAGCTATGAGTAAATCCCACGGGGTATTCTTTGCTCCTGAAGAATGGTTAAAGATCGGACCTGCGGAAAGTCTTCATTACTACTTATTCAGATCAAAACCTATGAAAGCAAAAGACTTCTCACCTAAAATGCCTTTCTTAGACTTTATTGATCAATTCGATACAGTGGAAAAAGTATTCTACGATGAAGAAGAAGCACCATCTGAAAAAGAAGGTAAAAAATTCAAAGAGATTTATGAAATAGTCCAAATGACTCCTGACGCACCTTTACCTTTCAGACCACCGTTCAGATTCTTGGTTAACGCTTACCAAATTGCAGGAGACGACCTTGAAAAAATCTTTGGAATTCTTAAAAGGAATTCTCAATTAACAAAAAGCTTCAAATATAAAGAATTCAGTGATTTAACTGATTTAGAATTAGCTCAATACAGAGAAAGGGTCGATAACGTAATTTACTGGTTGGATACTTATGCACCTAACTTTGTAAAATTCAAAGTGCAAGAGAAAAGCGTGCCAAACTTGCCATTGACCGATGATCAAACCAAATTCCTATCTGATTTGGCTGATTTGATGGAAACCACCGAGTTTGATGATGCAACTGCATTGCACGATGCAATGTATGAAATCTTAGAAGCTCAAGGATTAAAACCACAAAAAGGATTCCAAGCTATTTACAAAATGATTCTTGGTCAAAAACAAGGTCCAAGAGCAGCATCATTCTTGTTAAGCTTAGATAAAGACTTTGTTGTGAAAAGATTAAGACAAGAAGCTTAATCTTTTAAATTTTCTTTTTTTAAAATTAAATTAAACTTTTAAACTCTTTTTTATAGAGAATTTCTTCGCCGCTTTCGACTAAATGATAGTCCAATTTTTTGAATATGTCGATTAGAATATCTTCCTCGCTGTCAAAACTAACGACAACGCTTTTGAATTCATAATCAATGGCTATTTTTTCAAGCTGTCTGATTAATTTGTATGCAATTTTTTCACGATTGTCATATGAATTTAAAAATAGTGTAGTGATTTCAGCCGAGTCGCTGTCATATACTTTGAAACTGGTGCAGCCAACAGTTTTGCCAAAGCTCAATAAAAGCAGGACTACCTGCGGTTCATCCAAAAAACATCCGAATGAATCACAAAATTCAACAAATCTTTCATCCCTCTCATCAGTCACTATGATTTCCATTATTTAACCTCTGTTGTATTTCCCACTTTTTCAAGTTCACTGTCCCAAATTTCAGAATTGTTACAGACAAATTTCAAAAATAAATCTCTGCACTCCAAATCGTTCAATACGACAACTTCCACACCATTGCATTTAAGTAAACCTTCCGCACCCATCAGCGTTGTATTTTCACCTATTACAACACGCGGGATGTTATATAAAATCACAGCTCCTGAACACATTGGACACGGAGATAATGTCGTATAAAGAGTGCATTTGATATAATCTTCATAATTTAAGCGTCCAGCATTTTCAATTGCATCCATCTCAGCATGCAAAACAGCAGAACCATTTTGAATTAGTCTATTACGACCTCTGGATATAATTTCATCATCTTTAACTAATACTGCCCCTATCGGCAAACCACCTTCAGTTAAAGATTTTTTAGCTTCTTTTAAAGCTTCTTTCATAAAATAAGAATCATTTGTCATTTTAAAAAAAGAATAAATAAGATGATAAAATCATCTATTTAAATCTATTAAATAATCCTTTATTGGATTGTTTTTCTAATTCCTCTTCAAGTTTAACGATTTGTTTATTCAAATCAGCAATTGTGCTTTTGGATTCATTAGATAATTTGTCATAGCTACTTTCTTTTAATTTGAGTTGAGTTGTGAGTGAAGAAATTTCTGATTTGTATCCTTGAATTTCCTCTTTATTTTGAGTATCAACTTCATCTTTGTAGTTTCCAAGTTCAATGAGTTCAGATCTTAACTTGTCAACTTCTTCAGAAAGGTCTATGTTTTCTTTTCTGGTACTAGATAACTTTTCTTTCAAATCAGCGATTTCAGTGGATAAATTACTATTTTCATTTTTTAATTCATCAACATTAATGCTGGCTAATTTTTCTTTGTAATGCGCTATTTTAGATTCAAGCTCTTCTTTAACAGATTTTATTTCATTTTCTAATTTATCTGCTCTAACTTTATTAACTGCACCTTCTGCACCTAATTTTCCGATTTGATTACTTAAATCTGCATTTATATCTAATTGGTCAAAGTATTTTCTAGTACTTTTTTCTAATGCATCAGTCAATTCCTTTTTAAGGCCTTTTAATTCGGCATTTTCTTTTTTGAGTTTAGGAATTACTTTGTTAGTTAAATAATTAAGTTCACTAGATTGATTAGATAATTTCTTTTCTCTTTCACCTAGTCTAACTTTTAAATCATTAATTAACTTAGATTCAGATTTATCTGATGTTTTTTCTTCATTTTTAGAAGGTTTTTCTTCGACAACCTCTTCAACAGGCTCATCAACAACCTCATCAGGTTCATCTTCAACTACTTCCTCAACAGGCTCATCAACAACCTCATCAGGTTCATCTTCAACTACTTCCTCA
>NZ_CACXTS010000043.1 GCF_902770715.1 uncultured Methanobrevibacter sp.
GCTACCCATTTTAAGAAAAATAAAGCTGATGTTGTAATTGTAGGACATTCCGCACAGGAAATTTATGAAGAAATCATTACAAAAGAATTAGTTACAAGAATGGAGCATGCGGCCTATTTAGGTTCGGAACTTCAAAAAGCAGAAATTGCTATGATTACCGGAAAAGAATATGTTCAGGATTTTGAATTATTCAAAAATCCTGATGAATTTAAAAAATGAATCTACTCAAGGTCTGATAAGTCGTAGGTTTCTTCGCTTTGTCCAGCTTGACTGGATGAGTCAGATGAACTTGATGAAGAACTCTCTGAAGATTGTGAAGAACTTGAATCACTGCTGGAGTCTTGAGAACCGGATTGACTTTGAGAATCACTGCTACTAGCACTAATGTATCCGCTGCTTCCGCTGGAGCTGGAGTAGGATGATCCTGAACTGTAATCGGAACTTGTGGATTCTCCTGTTTCAATATCAATAGTTTCGGTCGGAGTTGCATTTGTAGCATTTGTAGCGTTTGTAATGTTTGTGGTGAGATTTTCACTTTGAGTTCTATTGAATGTATATCCACTTTCAGTTATTATAAAAGCCACTGCGGCAGCTCCTAAAATAAGAATTATTAATGCAATTATGATAGCATTTTCTTTTTCCATGTTTAACCTCCTTATAAATTAATATTTATTTATATCGCTTTATACTTATATAGTTACATAACATTTAAATAAATTTAGATTAAATCTTATTTTATAACAAATTTTTATGAAGGTTTAGAAATTGCAAGTTGAAAACATCTCAATTAAAGATATTGACAAAAGTCTTTTGAATGCAAATTATGTTTCAAATAATGAAATTTCAACAACTTTATACCTGTCATTTTTACTTGGAAGGCCAATGCTTATTGAAGGCCCTCCTGGAGTTGGAAAGACTGAACTGGCAAAGGTGGTTGCTGAAGCTTTCGATAGGGACTTTTTCAGGATTCAATGTTATGAAGGTATTACTTTTGAGCAGATTGTCGGCGAATGGAACTATCAAAAGCAATTGCTTCACCTGGAAGCAGCAAAACAGGATTCCAACAGGGAAGATAAGATATTTGATGAAGAATTTTTCATAAGAAGACCGTTGCTCAATGCGTTCTTAAATGAAAAGGATTCCGTTTTACTGATAGATGAAATAGATAAGGCCGATGAAGAAGTGGAAAGTTTTTTACTCCAAGCATTGGGGGAGCAGGAGATTACCATCAATGATTTGGGGACATTCCAGTTACACAATGATTTGATTGTGATTTTGACTTCCAACTCACAAAGGTCTTTACTTGATGAAACCAAGGACAGATGCTTATTCTTATATATTCCTTATCCTACTGTCGAACGTGAAATCGAAATTGTAAAATCCAAAATACCTGAAGCGGACGATGAAACAGTTTCTGCTGTTGTGAAGTTAGTTCATGAAATACGTAATCTTAACTTGATGAAAAAACCATCCGTGAGAGGTACTGTCGACTGGGTAAAATCAGTATCTAATTTGGGAACTAAAAATCTGGATGAATCCTTGGAAAACAGTATAGGCGTAGCTATTAAAACAGAAAGCGATAAGAAAAGAGTCATTAAAGATATTTTCAACAGAAGATAAAATGATTAATAAAATAGCAACCTTGTCAGCCCAGCTTAGAGAAAAGGGTTTGCCGGTAAGCATAAGAAGCACACAGTCTGCGGTGCGAATTTATATGGACTTGGGTGATGAGGATAGGAACTTATTGAGAACAGCCCTGATGGCAGTTTATGTTAAGGATAAGTATGACATTCCTAAATTCAATAAGGTATTCGATGAGATTTTTAAGGAGCCTACTCCTGAGGAGCAGATAAAGAAACAGATAAATAAGAGCACTTCATATAAGTCCGGTCCGAAATCCAATAAATACATTATCAAAAAACAGAACACCCTTGGCCAAAAGCTCAGAAAGGAAAAAATGACCAATAAGGAGTTGAAGATGCTTTCAGGCCAACCTCTTTTAGATGAAGCCAAAAGGCTTGAAAGAGATGGGGAATTAATGAATAAAGATTTAACCAAGTTAAACAGATTTGACCCAAGAATGCTTGAAATCTGTCAAAGATTAGGTAAAAGAATTGCCAACAAACGGTCTCGAAGAAAAATGCTAACCCATTCAAATAAAATAGACATGAGAAGAACCATAAGGGCAAATCTAAAATATGGCGGAGTCCCATTGGAACTTGTAAAGGCAAAGCCAAGACCTCATAAAAATGAACATTTATTCCTGAATGACATTAGCGGATCATGCGAATGGATAAGCAGCTGGTTTTTCATGCTTATGTTTTCAGCGCAAACAGCATTTAAAAAATCCAGAACTTTTGAATTTGACAACAAGGTTATTGAAACCACTGATGCCTTAAAAGAGGAATATCTCATAGATTCTTTCGTTAAAGTAAGGGACATGAGAGTTAGGCACATGATGGTTCATGGAACTTCCGACATGTATTCCGCATTTAAGGGTTTCATGAATCAAGCTAAAATCAACAACAAATCTTATATTATCATATTATCAGACTGCCGTGATTGGGCAGGGCCTAAAGTAAACGGAATTCCTGCAAGTGTTGAGCTTGTCGAGGAAATGGTAAGGGAAGCAAAAAAAGTCATTATCCTAAATCCCGAAGAGAGAATGAAATGGGATATTGTAGACAGTTGCGTATCGTTATATGAAGAGGCAGGAGCGCAGGTCTTTGAAGTGAATACATTAAATCAGCTTGCGCACTTTGTAGAACAGATGTAGGTAGTTATTATGCAATGCAGTAAATGTGGCAATCCTAAAGTTATTATTAAAAAAGAGCAATCTGGACAGCTATTATGCAAAGATTGTTTCATCGAATCGATTGAAAAGAAAGCTATTAAAACAGTTAGAAAAGAAAAATTATTGGATAAGGGAGATAAGGTTTTAGTGGCACTTTCAGGTGGTAAGGACAGTGTAACCACTCTTGAAATTTTAAATACTTTTCGTGAAATGCACATCATTGACCTTTGTGCAGTCACTGTTGATGAGGGAATTGCAAATTATCGCCAGGAAGGTGTTGATATTGCAATCAGGCATGCAGAAAGATTGGGCATAGAACATAAGGTCGTTTCACTAAAGGAGGAATATGGCATAACCTTGGATGAGATCATGCAGAGGGACAATCATAAGGGCTCATGCACCTACTGCGGAGTGTTCAGAAGAACAATCATTAATAAGGCAGCTCGTGAGATGGGTGCAACAAAAATAGCGACAGGACATAATTTGGATGATGAAGTTCAAGGCATAATGATGAATTATCTTGAAGGAAATACGGATAATCTGACAAAATTGGGTGCAAAGACAGAATCAAAAGCAAAAGAATTCACCGTTAAGATAAAGCCCTTGCGTGAAATTCCCGAACGTGAAATCGGTTTGTATGTTGTTGCAAAAGATTTGGAAGTTCACTTTGACAGCTGCCCGTATGCCATGCAGTCATTCCGGGGGGAAGTTTCAGAAGTCATCAATCAACTTGCTGAAAAGCATCCGACAATAAAGTATTCCACATTGAGGGGTTATGATAAAATTAAAGGTGCATTAAAAGAAGAATTTAAAAAGGACTACTCCCATGGAAGATGCGTCAGATGTGGGGAGCCTTCAGCAAATGAATTGTGCAAGGCATGTTCATTTTTAGAAGAATTAGGATTATGATATCATGTCATTTGTTTTAAAATATAAAAATTTAGAAGAAGAAAGAGAAATACCTAATGAAAATTATTCGATTAAAGATTTACTTAATGATCTGGAGCTGTCCGCTCAGACCATCGTCTCCAAACAGAATGGGGAATTGGTCATTGAGGATACAGTGATACAGGAAGATGATGAAATTCAATTAGTTCAAATAATTTATGGGGGTTAATTTTGAAGGTAAGCTATGAATGTGGGCCTTGCTTTTTAAGACAAGCCAAAGAAGCTCTTGATTTATCAACTGATGATGAAATGCTTAAAATGGAGATAATGGGCGAAATTTTCAAATTTTTAAGCGAAAACTTTAAGGAAGGAACCAATTCTAACAGTACAGGTTCCACAATGCATAATTTCATCAAAGAAAGAACAGGATGCAGAGACCCCTATTTTAAGGAAAAAATTGAAGGAAATGAAATTGCTTTAAAATATCTGCCGGATGTTAAGAGAATATTGGAAAAGGACGACAGCTTGGAGAATTATGTAAAAATAGCAATCATTGGAAATATTCTAGATTTCGGCGCATTTACTTTAGATGACGACATTGAATCAGTGATAAGAAGCTCTCTTGAAAAGGAATTGGCAATTAAAGACATTGACGAATTTGAAAAATCGCTAAAAAGCAATGATAAAGTATTGTATCTGGTTGACAATACCGGTGAAATAGTATTTGACAAACTGCTTCTGGCAAAAATTAAGGAATATGGATTGGACATTACAATTGCCGTTAAATCCGAGCCTATCTTAAATGATGCATGCATGAAAGAGGCATTGGATGCGGGGCTTGATGAATTTGGACAAATTGTTGAAATAGGTGCCGGAACTGTAGGTTATGTGGATAGCAAAATATCAGATGAATTTAGGGAAATTTTCAACAGCCACAAATTCATAATTTCCAAGGGCATGGGTAATTATGAAGGGTTGACTGAAATAGACCTGTCCGATAAGGAAATTTTCTTTTTGTTATGTGCCAAATGCAAAACAATATCCTGGGATATCGGAGTAAATTTACATGACATGCTGCTTTTTAAAAGATAATCAAGTGATATCATGATAATAGGATTTATAGGGTTTGGAAAGGTTTCTGAAAATATTCTGAATTTAATAAAATCCGAGGATATTACATTCATCACATCAATTGAAAACAGATCCGAGAAAACTGTTGAAAACATTAAGAAATGTGAAATTGAAGTTTCAGACACTTTCAAATCAGTTGCGTTAAAATCGGATGTCATCATATCTGCCAACTCTCCCAAAAATGCATTAACGGTTGCCAAGGAATATGGCAAATATGTTAAGGGAATCTATTTGGATTTAAATAATATTTCTCCGGACACCACCTTGGAGATTAGCAAGCATGTTGATAATTTTGTTGATGGGGCAATTATAGGTAAAATCGATTCCGAAAATCCAATTTTGTATATATCCGGTGAAATGGCGGATAATCTTCTGTTTTTAAACGAATTCATTGAAACTAAAAAAATCAGCGATAATATTGGTGATGCAGCTATTTTGAAACTGCTCAGAAGCTGTTATACAAAGACATTGTCTGCAATTTTAATTGAATCCACAGAAATTGCAAAGTCCCATAATCTGGAAGATGAATTTTTTGAGATAATGTCTTTAACTGAAGGAGAGGACTTCAGGCAAAAGTCTCTTTCAAGGATAAAAAATACATTAAATAGTTCTCAAAGAAAATCTGAAGAGCTTGAAGAGATAATAGATTATTTCAATGAAAATGAGTTGACAATGGTTAAAGCAGCACTTGAAAAACTTAGCCGATAACCACTTTAACTTTAAACCCTTTTTTAGCTTTTTTTATACTTCCATTTACGGGAATAAAATGGGAATCCATGATATATCTGAGATAGGTCACTTCAATTGCAGGAAGTCTTAGGTTGGTTTTGATTTTCTTGCCTTCGCTTTTAAACTGGACTGAAATTTTCCCGTTTTTATCAACATATAAATCGGTTTTCAAGCCTTCCTTTGTTATTTTAGTTTCGAATTTAGTCAGGTTCAAGCCGGCTTCTAGAATTAAAGGAGCATTTACCTCAATGTTATTGCTTCTAAATTCATCATTGGCTTCCCGTGCGCTGACTCCTTTTTCACCTTCACTTGCAACATACCAAGCCCTATCGATGACTCTCTGAACTTTCTGATTATCTGGAATTACTCCTTGTGCTTCATAGCTTTTCATCAAATCCATTACTTCTTTTTTGCTAACTTCCATTTCGATGGAACTGATTGCTAATCTTGTCATCACAGGACCATAATCAGACCTTCTAAAAACAGCCCATATTGATTCGGGGTCTCTGTAAACTCTTCTTTTAATAATTTCGTTAATAGTATTTCCATTGAGATAAGCTATTTTTTCAAGGTTTCCTCTGGAATAGGTATTCATTCTTTTATAAATGTCATCCCAGTTTCTATCACCCGGGACTCTTCCAGCATCAATTTCCCTTTGAAGAATTTCAACGGTTGTTTCCGGAAGCAAGTTCTTGATATCTTTGGAGATAACCATATCGTTATCAATGATGGATTGTCTGATTAATCTTCCGGAGTATTTATCCTTATTAAATTCCTTAACAACATGATATTTTAGTTTGGATCCCAAAAATTCATTAATTGCATACCACCTTATTTCATTTCTATTGGTGTAGCTTTTCGGCATCCCTACAAAGTTTCCTTCATCAATAAATTTCTGGGCTTTTGATTTGATTTCATCCAATGGAATGCTTGCAGAGGTAATGTAATCAGTAACGCCGTCATCAATCATTTGCTTAAGCCTAATTGGAACACTATATGATAAGACCAGCCTATGGTGAAGGCCTTCAAATGATTTTACATCATCAGCTCCTAAAGCCAATGCCATTTCGCGACGCGCTTCAAAATTAACAAAAAAGGGAGCATGGTTTGCGCTGAAACCCTTGTTAAGGTAAACCACTACTTTCTTATCTTCCTTGTCAGCTATTTTCCTAGCTTCCTTTATTAATTTTTCATGACCCTTATGGACCGGGTCAAAATCTGCACTAATTCCAATCAATATTAACACCAAAAAAAGAATAGGATAGATTATCTATCCATTAATTTCAATATACCGCTTACCACTAGCCATATTCCGATTAATGTTCCAAGAATAATTGGGTTTGAGATATAAGTTCCAAGAATTATGTATAATAAACCAAGCACGATTCCAGCTATTCCAATATAAAATCCATATCTTGAGTTACGATTATTGATTAATGAAGCAACAGCAACAATAATCAGCATTATTCCTGCAAGATAAAGTGAAATCTCGGTTAAAAATCCGAGAAGTGCTGGGTTGAATATTAAACATATACTTAATAACAACAGCAAAATCCCTAAAATCAAATCAAGTATCGCTCCGCTGGTATTGTAGTCTATTATGGTTACTCCTATAACCAGCAAATAGATGGACATTAGCAATACTGATAATCCAATTAAGGAACTAACTCCAATAACTCCCATTATTGGAAAGATGATAATTATTAATCCAAGAAGTATGGCAAGTAAACTAACAAATTTAGTTTTCATATTTTCCTCCTACTATTAATTAATCCTTTTAATTATATTAATATAATGGGATATGTTTAATCTCAACAGTTGAGTTATTCATATCTGAATTATTTATTTCAGCCAACCATTCATTCTTGCAATCACATTCATATTCTATTTTGCTTTGAGTTAAGTTGTTGGCTATTATCATATGTTTTAAATCTTTATTACATTTTTTACAATTGTATGGGCCACGTCTGGATCCGAATCCTGAAGTGTCTAAAAGTGCAGGTATATCTAATTCGTCACGAACAGTATTTATGATTTCAATACATGACCAAATCCAAGGCGGCTGGTAAGCGCCTTTTCTCCAGAATCTTTCAATCACTGTCCCTCCGTGAATTGTGGCAGGGCAAAATGAAAGCCTGTCAACACCAATTGAATTACAGTAATGAGCTGTTTCAATTGCTTCGGCTATTGCTTGAGATTCAGATACGAGAATTGGCTTTACAAAGATATATGCTTTTGATTTTAAGTTGTAACCTTTTGTTTCTTTTAGATTCTGCATTAATTCAACGGCATTTTCAAAGTCGTCACGGGTAAATCCTTTGTTGATTTTTTTAAGCCTAGTGTAATCGTTTGATGTTTCAAGACCAATGCTCACTTCAAATAATGTGTCTCCAATGATTTCACATATTTCATCCAAATATTCTTCTTTGACATATTCTGGTCTGGATTCAACAATAATTTCTGTGACATTGCCCAGGTCCATTAAGGTATGAAGTATCTCATCACGGGCATCTTTTGGAAGCTCATATGGATTTAAGAAACTTCCTGAAGCAAATAATTTCACGGAAATTTTATCTTCTTCAGCTATCGGATGTCTTGATAGATGTTCATGAAATATTCTGAGAATTGTTTCGGTATCAATAGGTTCTAAGGTACAGTCTGAAACATAGCTGCACATTGTACATCCGCCACTATCACCAAGCGCCCAGGAACAGCCGGGTGTTGGTAGTATAATGAATAATGTTTTTGCAACTCCATCATATGTCAAATCATCATTATACCAACTTGCTCCGACTTGTTCTGGGGTTTTCGGATCTTTTCTCTCAAAGGCTCTTTGCCTTATTTCTTTGGTTAAATTTTCAATTTCCATTATAATACCAGCAATATAATAAATGTAATATTATATTATTGGACTTTTTTATAATTAAAATTTTGTTAAAAAATAGTTGTTGTTAAGTTGTGTATAAAATTATTGAAAAAATAAAAAAAGAAAAGAAGTAAGCAAGTTTAGAAACTTGCAATTACGTCTCCTAATAATTTAATGGATTCTTCTACGTTTTTACCAACAGGAGATCCTGCTACGTATTGAGTTACACCCATTTCAGCTAAGCCTTCGATTTTTGGAATGAACTCATCAGGAGTACCACATACTGAGAATGCGTCGAGAGCTTCGTCAGTTACAGCACCGATAGCTCCACCGAAGTCACCTTTAGCTAAGAATTCACCCATTTGAGTGTTGAATCCTTCAGGTAATCCGTGTCTTTCGATAACTGGAGGTGGGGATCCTGCTGCAATAAATGCAACTACAATTTTAGCTGCGTTTTTAGCTGCTTCAGAGTCAGCACCAATGGAAGTTGCAGTGTATGCACCTACATCAAATTCTTTGTCTCCACCAGCTGCTTCAATACCTTTTTTAATCATAGGCATAGCTGCTTCGTAATCTTTAGGGTTGGAAGCGTTAATTAATACACCATCTGCGATTTCTCCAGCAGTTTCTAACATTTTAGGTCCTTGAGCACCCATGTAAATAGGGATGTGTTCTTGAACAGCTTTTGCTCCACCTAATGCTGCGCCGCCTTCGGTTTTTTCTCCAGCTAATAAAGTGTTAATGTCAGCGATTGCTGCTTTAATAGTGGATACAGGTTTTTCCCATGCGATTCCTAAAGCGTCGAAAGTTGCTTTGTCACCAGGACCGATACCGAAGGTTGCTCTTCCTTCTGAGATTTCGTCAATAGTTGCGATTGCAGAAGCAGAGATTGCAGGGCTTCTTACGTATGGGTTGGTTACACCAGGACCCATTTTAATGGTTTCAGTTTCAGCTGCAATTAATGCTAAGGTTTCGTATACGTTTTTGTTGTTG
>NZ_CACXTS010000044.1 GCF_902770715.1 uncultured Methanobrevibacter sp.
GTATATAACTCTTCAAAAGAAACTATTTTTCATAAGTGAAAGTAATATTTATTATTACTTTTATATTTTTTTTATAATAAAATTTTATATATAATACATAATAAATATATGTATTATGTTACCGGAAAAAACCAACATCAGCGCAAGAGTTGAAATTACACTCAAAAAAATAGTAGAAGAATCTAGTTTTACACACAAGGATGCATACGAACTTGGAGCTATGCTAATAGCTATCGGAGATGCACAGGAAACCATAACACTAATACACAACAATCGCAATTATGAAAGGATTATGAAACAAAGGGAATACAAGTTAATTGAAGAGAGAAAACAGGAACTTGAAAGAGAATTAAGGGATTTATAGGAGAACCATCACTATGAGTCGAGTAAATTCAGATATCCATTATTTTTTAGAACAGCACGAACAGGAAATCATCAACTGCTGTAGGAAGGCAATGAGCAACAAGGAAATCATAGAACTCCTAAAAACAAAATATGATCGTGAAGTTTCACTCACAACATTTAAGGAATTCAAAGCAGGACTGAAGCTAACAAAAGGGGATTTCCTGGAAACCCTTCTGGATGAAATTCAGGTAATGAAAACTCAAGGAGCAACAGATGAAAGCATCAGAAGATGGCTGGATGAGGAACACAAACTTGAAGTAAGCAGAGCAACATTTTCAAGATTCAAAAAGAAATATCATCTAACAGACAATGACAAAGACCCGAGAGCCAGACAAAAGGAAGCATTGACAAACAGAGCCATAACACAAAAACAAATTACTGACAATAACGTTCACGGGGACAATATAGATTTAGCTATTGATTCTATCCTCCAGCAACAGGTCACAGACATCAAAACAGGTTTGGAAAACTTAGATAAAATAACAAAAAATGCGGTTGGCCTTGAAATCGACTTTGAGAAACTCGATCAGGAAGTAAGATACAATGCCAATGAAAAAAGTCTGGCCAGATATTTAATCGACATTACAGAACTGAAAATCAGATATCTGGAATTATCCGTTAAAGCATTTGAAGCTAAAAACAGATTATTCAAGGATGAAATGGACAGACTGTTCAAAAACAGAGTTCTTGAACTGGAAGATAAGAAAATTGAAATCTCACAAAAGGACATCATGAATGAAATAGAAATCCTTGCAAAACAAATTGATGATAACAATGTATGATGAAAAAGGTGAATTCTATTTAGATGCTAGAGATAAAGCTATTCTTCAGAAGTGTGTATATGAGAATCCATATATTCCATTCAATCCATTTCCAAAGCAGGCTGAGATGATACTGGCTAGAGAAAAGGAAGTCCTAATTGGCGGTGCTGCAGGAGGTTCCAAATCAACAAGTCTGTTGATGAGGGCATTGTTTTATGTTCAGGATGATGTTAATGAATATCATGCCCTCATCCTGAGACGTACTTTATCTGACTTGAAGCGTAAAGGAGCTTTAATTCATAAAGCAAGCCAGTGGTTAAATCGAAAGGAAGTTCAAAATAATGCAAGCATCAAACCAAAGTGGGATGGAACCGAACATTCATGGACATTTCCCAATGGAAATTCACTAACCTTTGGATATTTGAGAAACATTAATGACCTGGATACTTATCAGGGTTCTGAATATCAGTTCATAGGAATTGATGAGCTGACACAGCTTGAAAGATTCAAATACATTTATATGAGATCTAGAGTTAGAAAAACAAAAGATAACAAACTTCCTACACAGTTAATGTGCTCCAGTAATCCCGGTAAACGTGGAAACAAATGGGTTCGTGAAAGATTCATAGAAAAAATAGATACAGATATTCAGGACAAATCACAAATCAGATTCATTAGCTCAAGCTATCTGGATAATGTTTACTTGGACAGGAAAGATTATGAAGAATACCTGATGGGATTGGATAGAGTAACACGTGAGCAGTTAATGAACGGTAACTGGTATGCATCAGTTAAAGGTCAGCTATTCGATGAATCAGACTTCCATTTGATTTCTCATGATGAATACATGAAAATACCAATCGTTAAAGTTATCAGATATTGGGATCTTGCAGCTACTGAAGTATTGAATGATGATAAGTTGAAAGGAAGTGATCCTGATTATACAGCAGGTGTTCTGCTTGCTAAAGATCTGTCCGGAAATATTTATATTCTGGATTCATATGAATTTCAATTGGAATCCAGAAACCTAATCAATGAAATATTAAATACTGCAGCACGTGACAAGTCAGATGTACAATACATTGAACTTGACGGAAGCACAGGCAAAAACTTCGGATTATTAATTATAGATGAACTGAACAGAAGAGGATTCGCTACGGGCACCGGTAACTCAAGAGAAAACAAAGTTGACCGTGCAAGAAGAGTTTCAGCAGATATTCAAAAGAGGGGAATTTTCCTTGTTGGAAAGGATTCGGCCGGGTTCACCAAAAAATGGGCGATGGAATTTCTGGAAAAAATAACTGCATATCCAAATGAAGCCATTCATGATGACTGTGTAGTGGCATTCACCGGAGGATATGAAAAGATAACTAATGAAACCCAAAGCCAAAGAGTTGATGTGGATAAGTGGTATTCGACATAAAAATTTGGACAATAATTTATTTATTCTCTTATTAACAGATTGTAATATGATAAATTAAAAAAACGGAGGATTTGGATTTTATGAATGATATAATATTTAAAGACTGTGACTTCCGTTATCTTGATGATAACGATGAATTATCCTGTAAAAACAAACAAGGAACTGAAATTAGTTGCGATAACTGTCAGGAAAATATTCATTTAAACTGCGACAATTTCAATGCAAAAAAAGATTTCTGCTTAAAATTCTTTAGAGATAACATAAGTGAGTTAAAAGAATGTCAAGAAAAAACTGTATTCAATGACAGTGACTTAAGCCGTAAATGGTCAAATTAACTTTAATAAACCAAAGAGTTAATGTGGACAATGGTATTCCACTTAATTTTTTGTGGGATTATAAAGTTTAAACTTTCATAATCTATTTTAGATAATCCATTTGATATTTGTTTTCTTCATTTTAATTGTGTTTAAATCCAATTCCATTGCATAACTATTGTCAATCTAATAATCGGAGATTATATTTTAATAATTAAATTTTATTTAAATTTGCGCTCCCATAATGCAGTAACATAGACTACTGCACCATCAATTTCCGCTGGATTGAATAAATATTTTTTTGAATCATGTATCAATAGAGAATACATTTCGGAATCTAATTCAAAACTAATATCAACTCCTTTTTCTTTTAATTTGTTAACAAGGTCTAAAGCATATTTTGCTTTACCAAACCATAATGGATTAACATTTCCTACGGCTCCACCAACATAGTCTATTAGATTAGCTTCAATTTCAAGAAAATCAGGAATGTGTTTTATTGTTTCTAAAGCAAATTCATTTTTTGGATTGTTTACTAAAGATTTTCTTAATGAGTCTTTTGCTTCAGACATCCTATTTAACCTAATTAAGGCCATACCTTTTATTGCAAGTGCATCATCACATTCATCAGGATCTAATTTAATTGCTTTATCAAAACATCGAATCGATTTTCTAAAATCACCTAACCAGAATAAAGTTTGCCCTTTATTGAACCAACTTTGAGCATTTTCAGAAGAAATTTCAATAGCTCGATTAATAGCATCTAAAGCTTTTGGATAATCTTGTATGTTTTGATATGCAACACATAATTTGCTCCATGTAAAATCATTATTTGGATTTATCTCAATTGCTTTATTTATTAAATCTATAGCCTTTAAATAATTCCCCTTTTGTGTTTCAATATGTGCACTGGCCACCCAAAATGCTGGTTTTTCAGGGTTTGACATGTCTTCAACCTGTTCTAGTTCATTTATTGCTATTTGTGCTTTTTTATTATTGGAATCAAGTTTTAAAACTTTTTCATAATAGATTCTGCTATTTGGGTCGTGTTGTTTTGAAAGAATGTCCCCCCTCAGCAATAATGCTTTGACATTATTAGAATCTAATTCAAGTGCTTTATCAACATATTTTAAAGCGTTGACATATTTTTTTTCATTATAATATCTATTTGCGTCTCTAATGTATGTTTCAATTTTTGACATATTTAATCCATCTTTATATGCCGTGGAATATTTTGAACATGATTTCAAGTCATTTGCTTTTTTAAATTTATCTTTAGCTGGAGTTGGCCTCTGCAAATTCATTAAACATGATCCCCAAGTATAATAATCTTCATGGGACATATTGTTCCATTTAAATTTTGAAGCTTTTGAAAAATATTTGTCAGATTCTTTATACATTCCATTATCAAAGGATTTATGAGCCTTTTTAATTAATTCATCGGAGGCATCTCTTTGTTTTTGCTCTATCGAATTCATTTTATTCTTATATTTATCGCATGGATTAATGTCATATGCTTTTTTAAATTTGTAATGTGCATATATGTCTCTGCCTTTTTCTTCTATGCATAAACCCCATATGTAATAATCCTCGTCAGTTAATATTTCGGATGATGAATTAATGGTTTTATTAAAACATTTAATGGCATTGTCAAAATCGTTATTGTTGAAATATTCATGTGCTTTCTTTTTTTCAATTTCAAATTCATATTTTTTAAGGCCATCAATTGCTTTTTGATATTTATCTGAAGGATTTGATGTATTAGCTTGTTCAAATTTAGTTTTTGCTTTTTCAAATTCGCCCATTTCTTTTAATGATAATCCCCAGTTGTAATAATCTTCATCAGTCAATAATTTTGTATCAATTGTTTGAATTTTGTTAAAATAAGTATTAGTACATTCATATTCTTTTTTAGCAAAGTAATTCCTAGCTAAACCTAATAAAGCAGAATTATTATTGTTATCTTTTTTAAGTACTGAATTATAAACATCAACAGCATCATCAAAATTTCCTTGAAGTGAGTTAATTGCAGCTATTTGTAATAATGGTTCAATTTTTTTATTATCAATAGCTAAAGCTTCAATAAATGCTTCAATAGCTTCATCATATTTGTTTTGTTTCATTAATGCTTTTCCTTTGAGAAGTACCATTTCATAATTGAATTTATCAAATTTGAGTATTTCATTAGCTGCTTGGATTACTTCATCATATTTTCCATCATCGAAATTAGTATTTGCTTTAATTTCAAGGTATTTATCTCCAACAACATTAACAACTTCTTTAGAAACATCTTTAGCAATGTTTTTTATTTTATTTAAATCAAATGGCATGATTATCCCTTTTTTAGAATTAATTTTTAAGATTTTGTATTCACCAAAAATTACCTTCTTTAAATTTAATTAATTAGATATTTTATAGTAACAAGTTTATATCAATTGCTATTAGTGTTAATTGTTATTATATTTCTATTAGTTAGTGTAATTCCTTACTTTAACTAATATTGTATTTAACTTCTTAGTAATTTCTGTCTGCCTTGCCAGATTAACTGGCGTTGTCTTTTTCTTAATTTTTTATATTCCCAATACATTTGTGAAGTAACATGTCCATGTTGTCTTCGATACTCGTCAATCCTTACAATCTCGGCCTGCACAATAGCTGATTCTCCTTCATGCCAGCAGTACCATGGATGATGACAGGGAACATCATTTTTAAAAGCCAATCCGGTTTTGCAGTTGTTGCAGTAATCTACAAACCACAATTCTTCTTCCCTTTCTGTTTTTTCATGTTTGGCTTCGATTATCTGTTCTTTTATAGATTTCATAATAAATCAAAAAAATTTATAAAAACCATAAAAACTATTGAGAAATTTTGGGATGGTTTTTTTAAATAGCTTCCAGAATTCTTTAAATCAAAAAAGAATAGCTGTCATCACTTTTCAAGATTATGATTTTTTAAAAAACCTTATTTTTCCAGGGTATGCGGGAAGTATTGTTAAAGTTACCTCCCCATTATCCTGAAACACATTGGTTTTCATTGGAAAAGCAATTACCAATTCCAACTAAAAAATTCCCAATCAACCTAAAAACAATTGTAAACAGTTTTTTATAAAAACTTTTGTGAAAGTTTTTTAAAGTTTACATAGTTTTTTCAGTTTTTCAGTTTTCATGGTTTTCGTAGTTTTCATGGTTTTTTACTTATCCATGTTGGTTTTTTAACTTCTTCGTCAAAGTTCATGATACTTAACCCCTCAACAAATTTATCTTCTTTCATAATGTCTATAACCCATTCACCAATCTCATAGCAGATATTCTCGTATATTGAATTGTCTATGTGCTTTAAGTCATAGTTGATTGATGCAACTTCACTTTTGGCCAAGTCATATACATTAGCTCTGCCTGAACGAGTTGTTACTTGAATAAATCCCTTGTCTGCCAATTCATACATGTATTTCCTAACTGATGCCTTACTTAATCCAAGATTTTGAAGTGAGAAGTATTCATTGGTTGTAATTCCCATGTCCAATACTTCCCTATCCTTTTTCATTCGCCAGTCCTCGATATTGTTTCTGATATCGTTTAAAACCTCAACTGCCTTAGGGGACAGGTTTGCAGATATGCTTTCCTTGTATGGTTTTAATAAACTCATGAATTCCTGCACGTCTGCAATGTTAGTCAAAATTACTTTCTTGCCGTCAACTTCATAGACTTCATGGTTATAGTAATTCAAGGCCGTTATTGTTTTCAGTATGCCGTTGAACTTATCAAAATCCCTTTTATAGAAAGCAGAGTCCTTCAGGAAGTTGATGACAAAGTAAACATATGGATTTATTATTACAATGTTTTCAAATACTTCCTTAAGGTGCAGCAGCATGTATGGCACTAGCTCAGCTTCTTTTTCATAATGTTTTAAGATTTTGTAGCTTTTGCCGTGCTTGAATTCTAATGCACTGTTTCTTTTATTGAAGATATTCTGATTGTCCATTCTTGGAGTGATGAAAATGCTTCTGCTCATTTCCTGATCATCAAAATAATGGTTAGGCACAGTAGTGTATGTGAGACATGGTCTGCCGACAAGTTCAAGATCCTTTACTTCCCATCCGCCTTCACCGTCAGGAATGTTTAATGGTTTGTTTAGAAAACCGTCTGACTGCAGTTCCTTCATGAGGTTTTTGGATTCTTCCATAAAGTCATGGTCGTTGTTTCCTCCCATATCCCCATAGTTAACGATTTTGCCGTCATAGAAATACTTGTCTGTTTTTGCACGATTAAACAGTGCTGCTTCGGTAATCTTTTTCTCATTGACAACAAACCTTTTAGGAATCAATCTTAAAGCGGTTTCCTGAATGTGTGACTTGCCGCTGCTTGCTTCACCCAGACATATTACGGATACCGGATTTCTTAAGACAACTTGTCCTGCATATACGGCAAATGCATACAGTATGTTGTTGCGTTCGCCTGCAGTAAACCATTCAACAATACTGCCGATATAAATCAAAGGTCGATTCAATGATTGAAGTTTAGTGATAGCTTCCTTTAATTTAACACTATCCTTTTCCTGCTCGGCTTGTTTTCTGTCAGCTATTTCCTGTTCAATAAAAGATAGCTCATTTTCATAGTGAAGCTGCAGGAGCTGTTTTACCTCTGCGAACTGGTTGTTTACAATCTTCGGATTTATGTCACCTTTGGGATTTACAATCTGTTTGAACTGTCTTGCGACATTACTCTGAGAAGATAATGTAGCTGGAGTTTTGTTTAAGTATTCTCCAATTTTATTACCTTCTTTATTTTTAAATACATATGTAACACTCTCTACTTTCTTTCTGTTGATAATGAGAGTTATTGTATCTTTAGTAGGTAATTCAGCTACATTACTCATTTTGTTCTTGCCCCATCTATTTTACTTGGACGTCACGTACAATGAAACTGTAATAGACATAACTTCCGGATTTCTCTTTGACCTGTATTGTCATTTCATCCAAGCCGTTAACGAATTGGCGGTATTCTGCAAGATTGACGTTTCTGAGAATATTGGATTTGCCAACACTTCCAGCATTTTCAAGTTCAAGGATTGAAGTGATGAAGTCAAAGAGTACACTTCCTTTTCTGATGTTTTTGTGAAGGTCTCCGTCGTTTTTGAGGTTGACATTGATTTCAATGTATAATTGGTCATCGTCCTGGAAGATGTAGAGTTTGAATCTGTTTACGGTTTTTTCTTCACCGTCGTCATCGAAGGTGTATGATGTTACTGAAGACATTTCAGGTCTTCCTCTTAAGAGGGTTCCGTCTTCAAAGTCTCTTAATTCTGCTTTTTCATATCCTTCCGGAATTTCTACAATTTCTTCGTAATCTAATTCTGTACCTGTAAATATGGTTTGTTTAGTATTTTCAAAACTCATTTTATTTGTCTCCTAAAAATATTAAAGAGGATTAGCTATTATCCTCTTTTAAAAATTTTGATTGGTTAACTATTCTTTCAGCTGACATTTCTTCTGCTGACACTTCACCTGCTCCAATCAGTTCAGCTATTGCACGATTGGTTGCACGTGTCTTTGCAGTAGACATTATAGTGTGATCGCTCACTTTGTCTTTTCCTTTTTCTGAACGGGAACACAATGCATCTGATTCAACACTACGACCATTTGGTAATGTTGCTCTAACGCAATAGTAAGCTTCCCGTACTCTTCCCATTTTGGTTCTTTCAATGTCACGGTCAACAATATGAGTGTCAACATTGAATGCACGTGAGAGTTTCTGCCATGCTGATTTTTTCTTGAAGTGTCTTTTCACTTTAACATAGTTTCCGTTCTCATCCTTTTCTTTAACAATTATTTCTTGATAATCTGTTTCATTTAACAATCCTTTACAGAGTTTTTGATAAGCGTCCCATTGTTCAATAGCTACATCAACATTAGGAACATTATCGGTAGCTATTAATTCAGTTTCTTTAGAAACTTCAGGACTTTCTATAATTTCGGCTTTTACCATTTTATCACCTTTTATAATCCTACAGTACTTGTTACAATTCCAATCCAACCTATCACTAAAGCAAATAATATGCTGCCAATTAATATTAATCTTGGATTGACGTTCATCGGTTCAGGTTTTGGATATAATCTAACTGGTTTAGACATTTTTGTTAGCTCCTTTATTTTTCCTAAATCCAACAATATATGCTTCACCTCTTCTGAATTTTACAAATCCAATATCACCTTCAGCAGCATAGTGCATTAATGACAATAACTTTGCATGAATTTGGGTAACATATGCTTTTTTCCTGCCTTTAACTAATACAGTACCGTTGTCATCAATATGGAGGATTGTTTGTTCTACATCACATTTGGCAACTTTAATTTCACCATTGTGAGTTAAAATGCCATGGTAATTATCTTGGAATTGAATGCAATGTTTTGAAAATGGTGAATAGCTATTCATACTATTCACCTGATTCAATTTTATTAAATAAATCCCACATTCTGTCCCATATGTTTTTTGGAACTATAACGTGAGGTTCTCCGTCAATGTCTTTCATTTCTATCATAATTAAGACTCCTGTTAATGTTTTAAAGTTGTTCATCCGTCTGGTGTTAATCAAGTTTCATTATCTTGATCCTGTATGACTTGAAAAATTCCCTTTCACTTTGAATGTTTTCGTTTTCCTGAATTTCAGCAATACATTCTTCAAGTGCCCTGAAATTATTGAAAATTATTATTTCATTGGGCTTGGGTTTAATTACTTCACACATTATGTTTTGTCTCCTGTTTTTTCCCTTGTGGGCGTATATTCAACAATCTAAAACTCAATGTGGGTCAGAAGTCTTTGAAATAAAAATAGTAGGTTGTTAAAAATAGTTTTCAATTCTTTGCCGGATATTTAGAGTAAAATAAGTCTTTTAATTTAAAATGTATAAATATTTATATATTCCTTAAAATAAACTAAATATTGGGTTAAGTTTTGAAAAGTATGGGTTAAGTTTTGAAAAGTATTAATTTTTAACATCGTTTGGCGACGTGTCTAATTATTTTTATTTTTCTTACTGACCCATTAGGATTATATTAAAAAATAATATAACTCGTTGTCCACGAAAAATTATTTTTGTATAATCCTTTATCATGATTTTTTTTCTCATTGCTTTTTTTGATATTTTACCTCTAGATATTGATTTTCAAGCCGCACTAAAAAAAGTTGTACGAGTGTGAAAAATTGTTCTCACTTCGTAAAATTGCTTTCAGTTAGTAATGGCTAATCATAGTTTGTCAAAATGAATATATAAACATTACTATTCTTATTTTAATGAATAATATTGGTGTTTTGAAAATTGGTGTTTAGAAAAAAATAAGAAAAAATGTTGAAATGTATAATTTACATTTTCAACTTAATAATTTTTATTTGATATTCATTAAGACTTCCTTTTTAAGCTGTCTGATTTCTTCATCAATACCGTCCATTCGTTTTTTATACTCTGCATTTTCCTTTTCCATCTTAATAAACTCTGGAGATTTGACGGTAATCTTTTCAATCTCCTTGCTCATGGTAAGTGCGGGTAAATGCTTGATATATTCTTCTTTCAGGTCATCAGGATTGGCCATAAAGTAAGCGGTATCAGTTTGGTTTTTAGCCTTTCCCTGCAATTCATTTACCTTTTCCATTGGCATGCCGTCATTGTACAATGCACTTGCATGAAACTTTCTAAGCATGTGGCTGCGGAAACGGTTGTAGTTGCCAACTTTACCTAAGTTTAATCTTTCATTTACAAGTGAAAAGCCATGTGTAAAATAATTGGGATCTACCTTAAAAAGTCGACGGCGATCAAGTAAAGAGTCTATTCTCCAAAGCAGGTAATTGTTTATTGCAAGAGTTGCTTCAGGACTGCAGAATGTGGTAAAATGTTTTCCTGTTTTTTGTCTTTTGATGTGAAATGTTGGAACTACACCTTCACAGTTACCCAAATCCTCAATTATATCAAAGATATTGGTTTCGTTTGTGTATTCACTTACTGCCTCAATATAATCTCCGATTGTTAGGTTTAGTGTTTCCATTCTGGCACAACCGCTGGATGCCATAAATAATATGATGGGTTTAATTGTTGGTGTAGCCACATCCACGGCTTTTCTGATGATTTCCTTATCAGGCAAGTCTTCAAATTGTAT
>NZ_CACXTS010000045.1 GCF_902770715.1 uncultured Methanobrevibacter sp.
ATCAATGAAATTGTCAATACTGCAGCACGTGACAAGTCAGATGTGCAGTATATTGAACTCGACGGGAGCACTGGTAAAAACTTTGGATTGCTTATAATTGATGAGTTAACAAGAAGAGGATTCACTACAGGTACGGGCAACTCAAGAGAGAACAAAGTTGATCGTGCAAGAAGAGTTTCAGCAGATATTCAACTCAATGGAATATACCTGGTTGGGAAGGATAGAACAGGGTTTACGAAAAAATGGGCCATGGAATTTCTGGAAAAAATAACAGCTTATCCGAATGAAGCCATCCATGATGACTGTGTTGTGGCGTTCACTGGAGGTTATGAAAAACTAGCTAATGAAAAGCAACCTCGAAGAGTTGATGTTGATAAGTGGTATTCGACATGAAAAAATAAATTATAATTTGGATAATAATTTATTTATTCTTTTAGAAACAGATTGTAAAATGATAAAATAAAAAAACGGAGGATTTGGATTTTATGAATGATGTAATATTTAAAGACTGTGACTTCCGTTATCTTGATGATAACGATGAATTATCCTGTAAAAACAAACAAGGAACTGAAATTGGTTGCGATAACTGTCAGGAAAACATTCATTTAAACTGCGATAATTTCAATGCAAAAAAAGATTTCTGCTTAAAATTCTTTAGAGATAACATAAGCGAGTTAAAAGAATGTCAAGAAAAAACTGTATTCAATGACAGTGACTTAAGCCGTAAATGGTCAAATTAACTTTAATATAGAAACGTAGCAACAAAGAGTTAATGTGGATAAGTGGTATTCCACATAACTATTTGTATTGATTAGCTCGTTTCTTTAATATTTTTAATATATTGTTTTCTCTAATTCTTAATTCATGAATTATTGTTTCTGTGTCAGTTATCTCTTTAGATATGACATTAAAATTCAATCCGACTTGCACATCTTCAGGATTTAATATAGGTTCATCTCTTGCATTCTTTTTTGGTACTCTTTTTAATCTTCCGTCAATAGCTACTATTTCAGTATATCTTCCATGTTGAATTTCAGATAGTATTTTGAAGTAGTCTCTTTTTCTTTGATTTAGGCTTTCTAATATTTTCAACTCATATGATATTTGTTGATTTAATTGTTTGAGTTTTTGATTTAATGGTATCCAGAATTCACATGTGTTTTTGTTTTTACATATTTCATGATTCGGATAACAATCACATCTAAACATTTTTATCAGCTCGTTATTTTAAAGTAACTTAGTAACCTAGTAACTTATCAAAATATAGTAACTTTGTAACTATGTAACTTAACAATCCCAACTACTTTTCACTACCATAGGCCCCCTCACCTGGAGGGTCAAGTTACTTCAAAATGTGAAAAAATAAAATGAATTTAAATAGCTTTAATCTAAAAATAAAGAGCTGATAATCCTTGGAATTTTTTCACTGAAGTAACTTGGGGTCTCAGGTTACATTTTTTTGCAAAAGTTACATCACAAGTTACATTATTGATTGGCCTCCTTTTCACTTAAATTAGGATATAGGAAATTTAAAAACTTATCAAACCTAACAACCATAACCTTTGTGGATTCTGGTATTCTGACAGTTTTATATTCCCAACCCAGCAATTCAGCAATGCTCTTTATGTTATAGCATACTTCATTGGCATTTTCCAATGCTTTCCTAAGGCCGCTTGTAAAGCAGACATAGTCAAGACCATCCCTTCCATGATGCAGCACCATATAAGGTATCAGACGTTCATTGATAATGTTAAAGACACGTTCGTAAAAGTCGTTTGAGTCCTTAACTGAATCTGTGAAATAGTCATGATATTTAATTGGATATCCGTCTTCAGATGAATATACTTTAATGCTTTTGTTGTGTTTGTTAATCTCTTCAATGAAAAACATTCTTAAATATTCTATTTCTTCTTCATCCAATCCTTCAGGTGTTACTGATTCAGTAAATGTCAATAGCCATTCTGGACATTCACGGTCACAGGTAGTGTATGCTCTTAATATTAATTCATTGCTTAGTTCCTGCCAAGGTAATCTTAACAGTTCTATATCCTCATTTATTTCGTTTACTACAAAGTCTGCAAGATACTTCAAATGATGAAACAGGCAATCTTTAGGAGAGTCCATTTGGAAATGTGCCATGAATTCCTTTTTTTCATCATCTGTTTTTTTCTCACTGTGAGTATACATTAGCTGAACAAATCTTCTTGTCAACCCTTCGACATTAGGCAACGGACTGTTGGATGTGAAAGACAAAGTAGATAATGCAAGGATAATAGCTAAGTTCCTTCCTTCGTATCTGCGTCTTGCATTTGTCCTTTCCACACAGGTTTTCAATGTTTCTGTGCAGCTTTTGCAATTGAACACACCAACAGGTTCATTGATGATCTTTCCAAAAGTGGATTTGGATATTTGAGCACCAATTCTTGGAACGGTATCAAATTCAGATCCTCCAATATCGGTTTCGCTGTCCGGTTCACCGTAAAAATATGTTCCAATACGGGCAAGTGTTGTCTTACCACTTCCTCCCTTTCCGAAATGAAACATATAAGGAATCAGGTTCTCTAATGGTAATCCCATCTGTTTTTTGGCAAAACCGAAAGGAACTATCATTGCATGCTTTAGTGTTGTTGCCAGTTTTCCTTCCTGACCTATGAAGTAATTTCTTAAATCTTCAATCAAATCCAATGCCATATTCATTTTGTTAATGTCAGTGGCATTCAATTCAAATTCAACTATTGTCAGGCTTTTGGTTTCTTTGTTATAGTAGAAACCTGGTGTTTCTATATCTGTTTTCATGATTGCCAAATCGTTTTCAATAGCTATTTGAATTATGCCTGGAAGCACTTCCTTTAATTGGTAACGTGAGAGAACATAACCATGTTCCACTAAGTATTGTTCCATTTCAACAATGTTCATGTCTTTAGTGTGGAAATGCCCTCCTTCTATTGTCTTCCATTCAATGCTGAATGTTCTTCCGGCTTCACTTATCGGATTGTCATGTATTGTAATCTTTAGTGGATAGCAAAGCAATACTCTTGTATAATCGGCCACTTCATTTCCTTTTTTCCATTCGATAGTTTGTGTAGTGACTTCATTTTTCCTATAATCCATAACGATATATTTGTTGGAGCCAGTTTGGAGTTTGTAAATCTTGTTGGTATCATATGGTATGATTGCCCTATTCAATTCACGCCCTACCAAAATACTGGTCTTTTTGTCATAATTATCTGATATGAATCTCTCAATGCCTTTTATCCCACTATTTGGATTTTCCTCACCAAGATAAATGTCCTCGAAGAGTTTAATGATTTCATCCAATGTTTTCTCATGAGAAGGAAGGTGGTTGTATAATTCTCTAAGAATCGTTTCAACCACGTCTGGGTCTGTACCCTGCAAATAGAAAGCACTGATAATGTTTTTAAAGTATGTAAACTCATAATCCGGTTTATAAACATTACCAATAGCTTTTTTGATTTGTATAGCTGAACTTCCTTCACTCATTTCAATTACCTTATACCTGAACGTCCCTCACAATGAAACTGTAGAATGTGTAGGTTCCAGATCTTTCCTTTACTTGGATTGTCATCTCAGATAATCTGTTTACGAACTCACGGTATTCGGAAAGATCAACATTTCTGAGAATATTGGATTTACCAACTGAACCTGCATTTTCCAATTCAAGAATGCTGGTTAAGAAATCAAATAACACACTTCCTTTTCTGACGTTTTTGTGAATGTCTCCATCATTTTTAAGATTGACATTGATTTCAACATATAACTGGTCAGCATCCTGGAAGATGTATAATTTGAATCTGTTAACTGTTTTTTCCTCACCATCATCATCGAAAGTGAATGATGAAACTGAAGCCATTTCAGGCCTGCCGGTGATTAATGTTCCATCTTCAAAATCTTTCAATTCTGCTTTTTCATATCCTTCCGGAATTTCTACAATTTCTTCGTAATCTAGTTCTGTACCTGTAAATATTGTTTGTTTAGTATTTTCAAAACTCATTTTATTTGTCTCCTAAAAAATATTAAAGAGGATTAGCTATTGTCCTCTTTTAGAAATTTTGACTGGTTTGGCGCTATCACTTTTTCAGCTGTCATTTCCTCAGCGCTGACTTCTCCGGCTCCTATCAGTTCTGCAATAGCTCTGTTGGTTGCACGTGTTTTTGCAGTGGACATGATAGTGTGGTCTGAGACTTTGTCTTTTCCTTTTTCAGAACGGGAGCATAATGCGTCTGATTCAACGCTACGGCCATTAGGCAGTGTTGCCCTTACGCAGTAGTAGGCTTCACGCACTCTTCCCATTTTGGTTCTTTCCAATGATCTGTCAACTATGGTAGTGTCAACGTTGAATGCTCTTGAGAGCTTTTGCCATGCTGATTTCTTTTTGAAGTGTCTTTTCACTTTAACATAGTTTCCGTCTTCATCTTTTTCCTTAACAATTATTTCTTGATAGTCTGTTTCGTTTAATAATCCTTTACATAGTTTTTGATAAGCGTCCCACTGTTCAATAGCTACATCGACATCCGGAACGTTGTCTGCAGCTATTAATCCTGTTTCTTCAGGAACTTGTGGGTTTTCTATAAGTTCTGCCTTTACCATTTTATCACCTTCATGTTGATTGGAGGAATTCATTTTAGATTCCTCCGGTGCTGGTTGCTATACCAATCCAGCCAATTATTACAGCAAATATTATGCTCCCAATAAAGATTACTTTGGGATTCAAGTTCATCGGTTCCTCTTTAGGATATAATCTTGCCGGTTTGGTCATTGAAATAACCCCCTTTTGATGCTGATATCAATAATCCAATTCAGGTTGATTATTGTATGCCTTCCGCTTTTTCTGCGTATGAGCACTGTTTTATCGTCGAGGAATTTGAGTTCATCGGATTTGGTCAGTGAATAATAACAGTCTTCATCAATGGATGCAAATTCAATGAATAATCCGTCAGTAAGATTTTCCTGCATCTCAAGAAGTGTTTGTTCCATATTTGCCCTCCGGTTTGTTTTTCCTGAATCCGACAATGAATGCTTCTCCTCTTATGAATTTGATTAAGCCAATATCACCTTCAGTTGCATAGTGAATCAGTCCTAACAGCTTGGAGTGTATTAGTGTTTGGTATGCTTTTTCGCCACCATCCACCAATACGATACCGTCATCGTCAATGTAGAGGATTTCCTGTTCCACATCACCTTTGGCAACTTTGATCTCGCCATTGTGGGTGAGGATGCCATGGTAGTTGTCTTCGAACTGGTTAGGTAATGCGTATTGGTCTGCATCATGTTTTTCAAACGGTGAATAGCTGCTCATGTCTATTCACCTATTTGATCAATTTTATCAAACATTTCCCACATTTTGTCCCATAGCTCTTTGGGGACTGTAACGTATTGTACGCCATCAATTTCTTGTTCAAACATATTTTTTGACCTCTCTTGTGTTTTAAATATTTTTTATTCGTGTTTAGTCCAGTTTCATTATCTTGATTCTGTATGAATCGAAGAATTCCTTTTCATTGCGGATGTTTTCAGTTTCCTGAATTTCAGCAATTGCTTCTTCAAGTGCCATGAAGTTATTGAAAATTATTACTTCATTGGGCCGGGGTTTGATTACTTCACACATTATTTGGTGCCTCCTGTTTTCCCATTATGGGAGTGCATGATCAACAGTCTAAAACACATTGAGGCCAGAAGTCTTTGAAAAATAAAAATAGCATTCGAGTAAAATTAATTTTCCATCTCTTAACGAATATTTAGAATAAAATAAGTTTGCCATTGTTAATGTGGCAATATTTATATATTCCTTAAAATATACTAGATATTGGGTTAAGTTTTGAAAAGTATTAATTTTTAACAAAGTTTCGCGGCTCTGTTTAACTATTCTTATTTTTCTCTTACTGACCCCATAGGATTATATTAAAAAATAATATTTAGCTCGTTATTCATAATATAATCCTTTTTTTTATAATCTGTTTTTTCTCATTACTTTTTTTGATATTTTACCTCCATAGATCACTGTTTAGGCCTCACCAAGAAAAAGTTGTACGAGCATGTAAAATTGCTCTGACTTCGTAATAATGGTGTGGGCCAATTACTTTGTTTGTAATTATCTCTATTTAAACATTTGCATTCTATTTTTTGCGATTCGATATTAATCTGTTCAGTTTTTTTGAAATTTATTGTGTCCTTAAGCCTTGTGTTTTCACAAATTTTGCTAAACATTTCAACAGACTATTTCGACAAAAAAATCAGATTGTATAAAATTCAAATTGGAATGAAGCCTAACACTTGCCAGTGAAACGAAGTCATAATCAAAATACATATCAGGGCACTGTTTTCAGAGCATAACAATTGTCAAAAGTATTTATTCAAATATAATCAGATTATCATTTAAGTACAGTGTAAACTGCTGGTAGTTCAATGATATCAATTAATTTAAATGCCAATACGGCCATTTTGTTGAAGCGATTACTTTTCAAATGCTCTCACTTTCAGCTTAAATAATCCGTCACATAAAACAATTAATCACTATTAATGAAAAAGTGAGGTATAAAAAAGATGATCCGCAAAAGCAATAAAAACCTGCTGAATTGGATTTACGAATATATAATTGATTTTACAGATGAAAAAGACGTTTCCGGATTGACTTGGACAAGCACACATGATGAGGCTTTGAAATTCCTCCATTCCATCCCTCAAAAAGAAAGGGTTCAAAGATACGGATTTTATTCAAGCCATTCAATTTTCTTCCTGGTGGATTCGCTAGATGAAATAACGGAGGTTTTAAAAAATGGATTTATTTCACAGCGGACCTGCAACATAATCTATAACTGGAATCTGGAAGTCGGACGTGAAAACTGGGATATGATAGATATTAAGGCAATGTCTCTTCAGGAAGGCATGGAATGGAATAGTACCAAACAGACATATGTTTCCAATCCCTTGAATCGGTTGGAAGAGCTGGGCCTCGTCGAATGCGTCAACCCTGAAGTGAAACGGGGAAAATTGTACAGATTAACCGAAAAGGGTGAGGAAATATTTGGGGACATATGATCTGGTTTTAATACGAAATGATTGATTCAGAATTAATTGTTCCGGATCAAATAACATTAACGGTCATGTTTGCTATTCAAAACTTGTATTCTGAAACTCGTGCATATATATCGAGGTTTAAAATCAGATTTGATTTCCAATATCGTGGCCGTTAATGTTAATGTCACTTAATTAAAACAAATAAGTTTATGTTAATCATTATTTCTTTTGAGACATGTTCAATATAATGTCATGCAGCTTTTTATTTTCTTTTTCAAGTTCTTCATTGCGTGCTTTCAATTAATTGTTCTCATTTAGTAGCTTAACCAAATAATCGTCAATATGCTTTAATTGTTTATGAAGATTTTCAAATCGTTCTTCAGCAGTTAACATCATTATCACCTTGTTTATTTAGAGTATATTATCAGTACTGTCAGCCATTAGCTATTCAGAACCTACTTTCTGGAACCCTTGCATATATATCCCAGTTCAAAAATAAAATCCAAATCCAAAAACGTTGCCGTTAATGTCAATTCCAGTTAGTTAAATTAATTGGCGAATGCAGGCCATTAGTTATATTTGGGCCGACATCGAGTATTATGAATGTTTGGTAATGGCATCCAACAGGGTCAAATGCCATCACAAGATTATTTTCCTATCTGTGCTTTAAGGAGTTCAAAATCCTTTTTCATCGATCGGATATCTGCCACTTCTCGCTTAAGGACCTCAAGTTCAGTTTCCAATTTCTTTTTATCATTTTCCAGTTGCATGAACTCAGGAGACTTGATTGATAGCTTTTCAACATCCATATTGATTGTTACGGCAGGCAAATGCCTGATGTATTCATATTTCAACTCTTCAGGATTGGTCATGAAATAAACGGAATCAGTTACGTTTTTAGCCTTTCCCTGCAAATCGTTGACCTTGTCTATGCTCATGCCGTCGTTGTATAATGCGCTTGCATGGAATTTCCTCAGCATGTGGCTTCTGAATCTAGCATATTTTCCAACATTTCCAAGATTCAATGTATCGTTTATTTTTTGAAATGATCTTCCAAGATGTGTTGGGCTTACATCGAATAGGGGGCTGTCATTTTTAACTGAATCTGTGCGTGTTAAAATATATGCATTGATTGCATTTACTGCTTCTGGACTGCAATATGTGATATAATATTTGTTTGTTTTTTTCCTTCGGAGATTGAAGGTAGGCACGACATCATCCTTTTCGTTCAAGAAATCAATTACCTCAAAAATGTCCATTCTGCGCCTAGGTATATATTCTGATACTGCATCTATGTAATCCTGTATGGTTAAACTCAATGCTTCTGCTCTGGCACAACCGCTTGAACATGAAAACAGTATTATGGCTTTCATCAATGGTGAAGATATTTTAAATGCTTCCCTTATCACTTCTTTGTCAGGCAAATCCTTATAGTAGATTGGCTGGGGTTTTCTCAAAGACTGTTGGGTAACTCTAGGCAATGATTGTATTTCAATGTCATAGAATTTGTAAAAGAATTTGATGCTCCAGATGTCTTTTTTCACAGTGCTTGCAGCATAATTCTGTAACAGGTGGTGTCTGAATTCAATCAGTTTAGCTCTTAAACGGCAATTTTTCCATCTTACATTGTTCTTTTCATCTTCTTCAGCTTCCATCAGAAGTTCCTCAAGTGACATGTCGAAATATTCACAGTACTTCCGAAGTGAAAGGTTATAGTTGTTCTGTGTCTGTTTTGAATGATTGCAACTTAAACACATATTCTTAATGAGCTCGTTATTCATGCTATCACCTATGTATTTTATTTTTTAAATATTGTTAGAGAGAGCATTTGAAAAGTAATATTTTTCCGACAAAATATATAAGTATGACAACTTTCATACTATCTATATGAAAGGAGATGTATATTACGGTAAAGGTATAAGGGAGTTAAAAGATAGCCATCAGGACTTGTTTGAATTGGTATCTAACATTAACGATACTGTAT
>NZ_CACXTS010000046.1 GCF_902770715.1 uncultured Methanobrevibacter sp.
AGTTTCATGTTTTGTTTTATGTGTGCAAATGGTAGTTCTGCTGTTTTTGATCGTTTTTTGTAGATTTTTTGTGCCCAGTCTGTTTCCATTTTCCGTTGCATTCTGATTTTGGAAGGGTTTCCATAGTCTTGAATTGTTTTATAGTTCTTTTTCTTGCAGCAGATTTCTTTCATAATGCAGTTTTTACATTCGTTTGTCCAGTAAGTTATTCTAGGTTTGTTTTTGTATTCGTATGTTCTTCTTCTATATAAAATTTCTCCTAAAGGGCAGATATATGTTTCAATTTCTGCATCGTAAGTGAAATTGTCTTTTTGAAATGGTTTGTCCCATAGATTGTACTTTTTTTCTTTTCTTGAGAGTTTTCTTGTTGATATGTATCCATCCAGTCCTTTTTCTTCGAGATATGTTGTGTTTTCATCTGTGGAATATCCATTATCGGCACTGAATTGGAAATTGGAAGGCATTTCATTGTAAATTCCTTCTAAATTGGTTTCTAATTGTTCTATTGATGGAATTAGTTCGAAATGGTCTGTTGGATTTTGTGTTAGGTATGATGTGAGGATTATTCCTTTGTATTCGTCCACAATGATTTGTGCATTATAATCCCATTCCCATTTGCCTTTTTTATTTAGCATTAATCGAGCATCTGGGTCGTTAATACCAATTACATCTTTTGGTGATTCTTTTACTTTTTCTTCGAGTTCATTGAGCTTTTTTAAAACTTTTTCAGGATTTTTTTCTGCTTGTTTTAAAAGATTTAAACTTGAAGAACGAAGTTTATCTTTGTTTCTATTATTTTTAGAAGATTTTTCTATTTCTTTTACTGTTTCTTTGAATTTTTCTTTGTCTGTTAATGATTCAGGAACAGTATTTCCAGATTCATCACCGAGTTCTTCATCTTCTTCTTGATCCATTTCAATACTTTTTTGAAGGTGTTTTTTCATGATTTTGATTTGTTTTTCGTCTGTTAATTTATTAATGGATGTTTTTGCTTTGATTTTAGTTCCGTCCAAGCTCAAATGATGGATTTTTATTAAATCATTATCTTTTGCAATTTTAATGGTTGTTTTGAATGCTTCATCGATTAAATCCGGATATTCGACTTTAAATCTTGCTATTGTTCTGTATGATGGTTTTTCCATTGCTGCAAGGTACATATATGCAATGTCTGTACGTGTTTTTCTCTCAATTTCTCTGGAAGATAATCCTCCATCGAAAACGCTCATTAAAATGAGTCTGAGCAATAATTCACGAGGATAAGCAAATTCACCAGGAGTTCCACGAAACTCATGGTTCGCTTTCGAACAATCAATTAAATCAACCACATTTTTAATAAAATAACATGGATGATCTTTAGGAATCAAGTTTCGCAAGTCCAACGGGACCAACATACTCTGATTTATATTATCATCTTTTAAAACCATGAATAAAACAACCATAAATATTAATATCTATAATAAAAGATTGTACTTCATAGTATATAAAATTAAAGGAAAATAAATCAATTAAAATTAGAAAAAAAGTTGTGACTTCGTGTCACATCCTCAAATACAACATCAATTATCCTAAAAAAACAAGAGTAAATAAAAATCTGAAAATAAAAGAAAAAAATAATAAAAAATCATAATAAAGTTTCCACTTCATTAATGAATTTTTCAGCCTGTAAAATAAGTTCTTCAGCATCTTCTTCTGTAAAAGTTTTTGAATAACCGTAACTGGAATCGTTTCTAGTTTCACGGGCATCATAAAGGTATCCATAGGTTTTCTTGCTAAGCAATCCTGTTTTGACGTATTCCTTGGCAAGTTGTCTTAAGGTTCCCTCATGGGTTTTTGGGGAAATGCTCTTTTTAAGAAGTAATGCCAGAGCAGAGGAATACATTGCATAATATGACATGGTGACTGAGTCCCTATATTGTCCGCCTTCATATAACATTTTACTTGAGATTAACTGACTTTTTCCAACATTGATTGCATCTTTTGGATTATCCAATTACTACACCTTCTTTAAGTACGTTAGTTAAGAATGGATAATCTTCTACTTTTTTGAATTCATCTTCTGTCATTAATCTTGGGGATATAACTTCATCTTTTTCTAGAATTATATCCATGGCGATTTTGTGGATTTCCGGTTTGATTTTATCTGCAATTGGAGATACGATTAAGATATCGATGTCTGACTCTTCACTGTCGTCTCCACGAGCTACAGAACCGAATAACATTATTAATTTAATGTCATCTGATTTGATGGTTTCTGCAAACTCCTTGGCTATTTTAATTCTATCATGCACATAAATCACCCAGTACAATAAGTAATTTATTATATTGAATTTATTTATAATAAATATATTGCCTCAACTAAACTTCAAAGATTATCCCAAATCATTTAATGGAATGATTATCTAATCAATTATTTGATTTATCAAGTATTTAAGTCTTTATATATTAAATCAAGTAAATATTGTTTACCATTTACAAAATTACAAGGTTACAGCAATATTTACCTACCAATATTATAAAGGCATTGAAATCACCTTCACCTTGCCATTTACAATTTTCCAATCATACCTTCTATAAAGCGATACATTGCTCATCACCTTGATATACTCCAGTTTCATATAATCCGGATTGTCCTTGTAATATGCCTCCCTAGTCTTATTCTTTCCACGACCATGCAATATATCAACGCTGTCCATACCCAACAGGCCACCTTCAAGCGTTCCCTGATTCAGGTATGTTGAGTTGAACTTACGAAGCATGTGGGGCCTTAATTTCGCATAGCCTCCAACTTCACCAAAGCCCAAATAATCATTCAGCAATTTAAACTTATAGTTCACATGGTTGGGATTATATTTCAAAAGCGGAGATTTCAAATCAAAGTCCTCGTGCTTTAATTTAATTCTTGCCATTTTCTGCACGCATTCGGGATTTAAAAAAGTGTAGTACGGCTTGTCGGTTTTCTGCCGGATTAGCTTGCAGGTACAAACCGCATTGTTTTTTCGTGAAAGATACCTTAAAGCATCCTCGAAATTATCCTTTCTGTGATAGGATTTTGTTCCTTCAAAGAATGTCCTGTTGGTCATGGATTTGGCCTCACACCTGCTTGAGCCCGATGAGAGTATAACCAAAATCCAAAGCTTCAAGTCATCGTCTGCAAACTGCAGAGCCAACCTCAGCTCATCCTTGCTCGGCAGATCCTCAAAGCTTATCAAATCATTTTTATTGACATATTTCTTGTTCAACGGCGGAATGAAAGGCACCTTCACCCGGTTGTAATGGTAGAATGTCTTGATTTTTGACACTGAACTTTGTATCGTGTTTCCTATATGATTTTTAGTCAAATGGTCTCTAAATGAGATTATCCGGTCATATATGCTTACTCTGTTTTCGGGAATATTGTTTTCCTGTTCGGTTATTGCTTCAGCCAACAAGTCTGAAAGACTCATGTTATGGAATGTTGTGTATTTGTTGAATGCTGTTCTGTATGATTTTTTAGATCCAACGCTATGACCTGATTTTATGTGAAAATCATCTATCAAATCCTGGTCTCTAGTAAAATACATTTTTATATAACCTCTTAATTCGATTAAAGCTTCTCCAAAAAATTGGTTAATCTTTCTAGTTGTCACTCAAGATATAAATAGTTTATGTTACCCTAGTGAAACCAACCGGCAATATAATAAAAAAAGCGATGAATAATTTTAATATTAATGAATGAATTGTATGCTATAATTGATTCAATGTTTGATTAAATTGATGGATGTGTTGAAATCGATATGTTTTCAATGGCTAATCTACATGAAAAATAGAAAAAAATATGGGGCAGTGAAATTCCCCATTTATTTTTTGAATTTGATAGTTTTCCTTACGGCGTCATTTTTATAGGTCACCTGGTAGGCGTACTTTTTGGAAGTCTTGAGTTTCTTGTAGACACTCCTTTTGATTTTGAATGTTACAACACCCTTCTTGTTGGTTTTTGCCTTGAAAGTCTTCTTGTTGAACTTTAGGGTTAGAACCTTGTTTTTGAGGTACTTGTTGTTGACTTTTTTAAGGGTTACTTTTATTTTGAGACTTTTAGCTGACTTTTTGGCTTTGATGTTTTTGGCTTTTAGGATGCTTTTTACTGTTACTGTGTTCTGGGTTACTTTACCTTGGTATGATGCCTTGATAGTGTACTTGCCCGGTTTAGCTGTGATTTTGAAACTTGCAATACCTTTTTTGTCAGTTATTATGTTGTAGTTAGCACCGTTGAAATTGATTGCAATTGTTTTACCCGCTAAAGGAGCATTGTTTTGTGTTAGTTTTACCTTATAGTAGGAATTGCTTGTGTATAAGACACTGATGTCACTTCCTTTTAGAATTAAATCTTGAATAAGCGGGGAAGGTTTTGCCTTAACCGTGAAAGTGACAACCTTATTTGTTTTGTTAAATGTTAAATCACCAGAATAAGTAACATTGACAGTGTAAGTGCCTGCAGGCAAATTAGAAATGACTTTAATTATAGTGCCATTACCTGTTTCAAATGAATAATCAACACCGTTTAAAGTAAATGAAATCTTGCCAGTAGTTTCATTATTTATTTTGATTGTGATTACTGCATTTTCACCTTGAGTGATATCTGGAATGCTTACTGCCAAATCAGGATTTGGCAAAGGAACAACATCAGATTTGACAGTGAATGTTACACTTTTAACAGTTTTATTGAATTTTGAATCACCTGAGTAGACAACATCAATTGTGTAAGTTCCCACTTTTAGATTAGGAACTTGACAGATAATTGTTCCATTTGAAACGTCAAATGAATAATCAACACCATCCAAAGCAAATGAAACATTACCAGTAGTTCCATTATCTATTTTAATAATGATAGTTGCATTTTCGCCTTGAGTAATGTTTGGAACTGACACTTCCAACTCAGGGTCACGTAAAGATGTTTTTGAAGCTACATTAAATGACACAACTTTATTTGCTCTACCAAATATTGAATCACCTGAGTAAGTTACATTAACACTATAATCCCCTGCTTTTAAATCAGAAATGATTTTAACAAAGTTACCTTCAGATGCCTTAAATGAATAATCAACATTATCTAAAGTGAAACTAACATTACCAGTTGCCTGATTGTTAATACTAATTGAAATGGTAGTATTTTCACCTTCAGTAATGTTATTTATTGTTACTTCCAAATTAGGGTCTTTTAAATTATTACTGCTTAGGGCAAATAATTTATTGTCCTCACAAGTCACATAAATTACTCCTTCCTTGTTCATTACTGGAGTGCCTGTGATTTTAGAGCCTAAATCTGATTGCCATAAAACATTACCATCTTTGTCAATAGCATAAAAGACATTACCTGATGCGAAGTACAAATTACTGTCATTATCAATTAAAATACCACTGGTGACTTTTAGATTGCTTATTTTAGAATCGCTACCATCAAGAATATCGAATCTGTAAAGTATGCCTCTGGCATTTACATGATATACTCCTTGTTCAGGGTCAATTACTAAAGTATTTCCAACACCACCTACAACTTTGGTTTTCCAAAGCTGAACACCAGCAATATTATAAGCAACAATACTATCTGATGAAACTGCATAAACAATATCACCATCACCAATAACCGGTCTAACCGGAGAGTACTCTCCACCTTTAATTGAGATAGTTTCTAAAGTTTTTGCATTAATCATCCTTAACCGGTTTTCACTGACAACAACAATTATGTTTTCATTTAAAATTGGAGAACATAACGGTTGAGAATCACCTATTGTAACCAAAGTCGGATCACCACCATTCTCCCATACTTTATATGGAATAATAGTCAGTTTATAATCCTCTGAAGTATACTGATATTCACTTACAATATATAAAGTAGCATTTGAATCAATTACCGGTGCAAACAAACTGGATCCCTGATAAATATTGGAAGCACCATATCTCTCACCGCTAGTCTGGTTAATGAAGTATAAAGTATCACCAGATTTTGGAGCTATGATTACATCACGACCAATACAGATACCTGAAAAATTACCCGCAGCCATATCAGATGTGAAATACCATAAACAATCTTTCTGATTATAACAATAAATACCATCTTTAGTGGTTAAGTAAATATTGCCCATACTATCAAGAAGCAGTTCACCGGTTAATGTTTTATCGAATTGAACGGTGTATGCTATTGTACCATCAGTGCTGCTTTCATATATTGTTTTGTGAGTGTTTTCAGTGTTTCCGCCTTCACCTGCCCATTGTGGAATTGGATATTCACTAACTTCAAATGAAACTGATTTGGATACAGTATTGTAATTATTACCATTATATGTTGCAGTGAAAGTGTAGTTTCCAATTTCAAGATTGAAAATAAGATAGGAAACTTCTCCTGATAATGGAATGTTGATAGTTTCATTGTTAATTGTGAAAGTACCTCTTGTCTTTGATGGAACTATAATACTAATTTCAGCAGTCTGACCAATCTTAATATCACTGGAAGAGATATCAAATATTAGATCTGCTTTATTGATATTAAAAGAACTAGTATTAGTTAAGTTAAAGTAGGTATCATCACCAGTGTAGAAAACACTAATATTTTTATTCTGACCTGCTTCCAGATTAATAAAGCTGACTTCCGCCCTACCGTTAATTACAGCTGATGAATTTCTTATGCCATCAATTGTAACTGTGACATTACCTGTTGCATCATCATTTAATTTGATTTTGATTATTGCAGTATCCCCATAAGTAATGTCATTAGTTTCAATTTTCATTGAAGCATTCAGATTATCCACTTCGATGAATCTGTTAGTTTGACTTGAAAGATACCTGTCATCACCATTATATATTGCGGTGATTAAATAATCTCCCCTAACAATATTTTCAATAGTATATTCCCCTTTAGAGTTAGTTAAAAATACTGTATGAGGATTATTGTTAATTAATAATGTAACATTACCAGTAGTGGAGTCTGTAGTTGTTATTGTTAAAATAACATCCTCACCAACATTAACTGTACCGATTGTTAAATTAGTTGTTGATTCAAACCTATTCACATTAACATTTGATGTTACTGTCTTGGATTGATATTTCTTATCACCAGCGTAATTGACTGTGACAGTGTATGAATCCGCTTTTAGATTTTCAAAATTGAAAATCATTTTTGATGAAACAATAACTTTTGTTTGTGAGTTAGTGCCAACATTAACTGTCAAATTGCCTTCAGCATCATTTGGAAGTGTGACTGTTATTGTTAAATTATCTCCAACCATAATGTCATCACTAGATAAAGATATTTTTGGATTTGTTTTTAAAAACTCAAAAGTCTTATTTGTAGTGAAATCATTATAATTTACAGTTAAAATACCATCACTAAATGCAGTTAAAGTGTAAATGACATTGGAATCAACACCTATAATGTATTTATTTACAATACCATTTATTGCTGTGAGATTTAAATCGATTTGTGGCAAATTAGCATATTTAGTTCCATCATTTAAATAGAATACTGCCTTAACATTTGCTTTTTGATTATTTTCCAAAGCGTTAACATCACTGGTAATATTTAAAGTTAAATATTTGTTAATGTTTAAATTAGGTATTGAATTGCCCCACCAGTTATAATCCAAATTAGCACCATTACCCTGAATAATATTGGAATTGTTTAACAGAATAGAATTTGAGATTGTAGTAGCACCATTATTTTGAACAAGCAATACATTATTATTTGTTATGATGGAATTTGCGATGATTAAATTGTTAATATTTTTAATGAAAGTTTCTGTGTTTAAATTATTGATTTTCAAATTCTTTAATGTTAAATCAGCGTTGGAAATGAATGAAGTAGCACCAGTTAAAGTGGCATTGCCTTCACCTTTAATAGTAACATCATAAGTAATTAAAATATTATCCTCTGAGTACTCACCATCTAAAAGAATAATATTCTGGTAATTTTGAGCTAACTCCAATGCCTTTTTAATTGAACTGACAGGAGTATCTCTTGAAATACCATTATTGGTATCGTTACCTTTGTTTTTTGAAACAAAAATATATTCACGAGTACTGGTAGCTGTGACCTCATTTGATTTCCTGTTTGAAATTGTAGGAACCACATAAACGCTACAAATATCCAAATCACCAAAATCAATACTGAAAATAGTTGAATTAACTGTTTTAACATATTTGTTGTTAATATAAACATCATATAATGTTTTATTTAAAATATCTGAATCATACCAATCCGGATGAGATAAACTATTAGAAATTTCAAAAAAGGCTTGTTCTTTACCTTCACTTAATTTAGTAAGTTTTAAATTGGAAAATACAATAGAATTACCGAGATAATAATTATCAGAAATATTGCAGAAAGATTCATTCCATAATCTAATTTCTAAAACATCATTTGATCTTGTATGATTAATAAAAGAATTGTTTACAATAATTATATCTGGAGTTCCATAACCTTGTACTGCTAAAGCACAAATTGCAGTCCCTCTAGCTGCAGCATTTTCAATGAAAATTGTATCCCTTACTTCTAAAGAACCTTTATCCATTATTGATATTGCTCCCCCACGACCCGGACCATCAGATAATGAATCCGGAGCCCAACAATTATTGGTATTGTCCTCAAATAAACATCCTTCAATATAAATATGAGGATTTGATCCATATTCACAAGCCCCAATTGCACCTCCACCATTATCAGTAGTACAATTGTTTCCTCTAAATACGGAATTATAAACTTTTAAGTTACCATAAGTGTATAATGCTCCACCGTTCCATCCTGCAACATTATCAATGAAATAAGAATCATAAATTGTTGAACTTGCACCACTATGCGTATGTATTGCTCCAGCCCACCAATAAGATCTATTTTTAACAAAAGTAGTGTTATACACAGTTAATTTTGCACAATTATTAATACAACCAGGTTCAGTTGTAGCATAATTGCCTTCAAAATAACAAT
>NZ_CACXTS010000047.1 GCF_902770715.1 uncultured Methanobrevibacter sp.
GCCCCTCCGAATATTGGTGGAAGCAGCATCGCAAATGAAAATGAAAATATTATTGTTCCGTATTGCATGGCATAATTCAAGACGCTTGATGCGCCCATAATGTTTAATAAGGGTTCCAGAAAGACAAGTAATATTATTGAAACGACAATTGAAAGTATGATTCCCAATATCAGGTTGTGTATTGCAGCATTATTTGCGGAGTTTCTGTTTTCGGCACCGATATAACGTGAAATCAGTGAGTTACCACCTGCTCCTATTCCGTTCCCGATTCCGATAAGCACCATGAATAATGGTGTAATATATCCAAGTGCAGCTAGTGGCTCCGCACCAAGCCCTGCAACCCAAATGCTGTCAATGATGTTATTTGCAAATATTAAAAACATGCTTGCTATAATTGGGATTGATAATTTGTTTATTGCCTTTTTAGGGTCTCCTGTAATCATTTCTATATTTGAATTCTTTTCCATATTTTACCTCATACTTGCATATGCAATTATACTCTTGTATATGCAAGTGTTAGTATTTAAATATATTGATGTAAAAAACAAATTTCAAAAAAAAAGAAAAATAAGATGGTTTATTGTAAATTACCATCTTCGTCAACCATGTCTCCAGATTCGTAGACATCCCTTATGTATTGTGCGGCGTATCCGTCATTTTGTCCACCACGAATAATGCCGTTGTCATCATAATAGAAATTGTATTGGCTGTCGTAGTGTAATTGGATACTTGAAGAGTTTTCATTGTTATATAATGCTGTTCCTGCACTAGAGTTGCTTGAAATAGGTTCGCTTCCATCATCACTGCTAGCGCTTTCACTTTGATATCCTTCTTCAACAGTTATTGTTTGATTGGCGATGCATCCGTTATATGCATTGGTTCCATTATACTTTACGATTACAGTATATTCGCCAGGCGCTTCATTGTTTATAACTAAAGCTCCTCTACCTTCATTGTCTGTTAAAATTGAATAATTTTGGAGTTCACCATCTTCTAAAAATGTAATGGTAATGTTTTGACTCGGAATAGCATTACCTTTTTCATCTTTAAGTACAAATTTCACTGCATCCCCGTTTTTCATTGTGCTTTCAGTGAAAATGTCGATTTCTGTATTTAATTTACCATCATGGCTTTGTGGCATTGAAAAAGCAAATATTCCCACCGCAATTGCAATGATGATAACGACTATTGCAATTATTAACATGTTTCTATTCATTGACCTCACCTATATGGATATATATTTTTTCAATATAAAAATTATTTTGATTTTAAAATAATTTAAATATTTTTAAAAACATATCTTAAATCAATAGGAGACTATATTATGAAGGTTTTAGTTGTTGGAACTGGTGCCCGTGAACATGCAATTGCAGACGCACTTAAGGATGATGTAGAATTATACTGTTATATGAGTAAAGTTAACCCTGGAATGTCAAAAATCGCTGAATTTAAGCAAGGAGATGAAGGGGAAGTTGAAAAAGTAGCTGAGTATGCAGTTGAAAATGAAATTGACATTGCATTCATCGGTCCTGAAGCTCCACTTGGAAAAGGAATTGTAGACGAGCTTCAGAAAAACGGCATTAAATGTGTTGGACCAACACAAAGTGCGGCTCGCATTGAAACTGATAAGTCATTCATGAGAAAACTCTTTGAGGATTATGAAATTGAAGGGTCTTTAGTTTATAAGGTATTTGATAATTCTGAAGACGTATCTGCATTTTTGGATGAATTTGATAAGGATGTTGTAGTTAAACCGGTCGGTTTGACTGGTGGTAAGGGAGTAAAAATTGTAGGAGACCACTTGAAGGATAATGAAGAAGCTAAAGAATACTCCTGTGAAGTCATTGATAATGTAATGGGAGGATTTGCTCAAGTAATCATTGAAGAAAGATTGATTGGTGAAGAATTCACCATCCAGGCATTCTGTGACGGTGAACACTTGGCACCAATGCCTGCAGCACAGGACCATCCTCATGCATTTGAAGGAGATGTAGGTGCAATCACCGGAGGTATGGGATCATACTCTGATGTAGGTGGCCTATTACCATTCTTAAGCCAAGAAGATTATGATAAAGCTGTTGAAATCATGCAAGCTACTTTAAAGGCTATTGCTGAAGAGGCAGAACCATATAAAGGAATTCTATATGGTCAGTTCATGTTGACTGCTGATGGTCCAAGACTCATTGAATACAATGCAAGATTCGGGGATCCTGAAGCGATGAATGTTTTGCCTCTCTTAAAAACTCCGTTAGTAGATATTTGTCAAGCTATTGTCGACGGCAATTTAGATAAAGCAGAATTTGAGGACAAAGCCAGTGTATGCAAATACATTGTGCCTGACGGATATCCTGAAACTGAACATGCCGGCGAACTGATTGAAGTTGATGAGGAAGCAATCGAAGAGCTAGGCGCTAAGGTATTCTATGCGGCGGTATCAGCTGAAGAAGATGGAATTCACTTGTCCGGTTCAAGGGCATTAGGAATTGTAGCCAGCGGAGATTCCATCGAAGAGGCTGAAAAAATAGCTGAAAAGGCATGTGAGTTTGTTAAAGGTAACGTTTACCACAGAAGAGATGTCGGTACAACAGAACTTGTAAACAAACGTATTGAACACATGAAAGAAATTTTAAACTAAATTTCTTTTTTTTCTTTTTTTGGTGATAATATTAAAAAATACAGTCCTGAAGAAATTGAGAAGCTGAAAAATGATATTGATTATAATCTGGAAGTATTAAAAGAGAATACTTCCAACAAGGACGAGTTTGAACAATTGCATAAGTTATCTAGTGACTTACATGCCTTAAATAGTTCCCAACATTCTATTGCAGAAGCAAAAAGGCTTAAACTAATTGACAAAAAATTAAGCTTTTATGAACGATTCAAAAAGGCATTGGAAAGAAATATAAACATTGATCCCGGAAGGCTGTTGGGATTGACCGACGCATCTTTGGGATGGTAATGACCCTTTTGGTTTTTGGTATAGCTATTCCTGAACTGCAAATTACAAATTATTCAGATTTCATAACCTTTATTTCAACCTTAACGCCGACAATCGGTGTAACAATAGTTAGTTTTGTACTCATCAGTTCATTTTGGATTTATCATCATGAGTTTATAAAGGTCAAATGCCTGAACATTCCTTATTTATGGTTGAACATATTTTTCCTAATCTGCATTTCATTCATTCCATTTTCGACTTCCCTGATTGGACACTATTCACATTTCTTCTTGTCTGAAGCTTTTTTTGGATTAAATATCTTCCTGACAATAGTGATATTTTTGCTGATGTACCTTTATGCTGATAAAAGGAATTTCCTCGAAAGCAAGCCTTCTAGAGAAGAAAAAAATCATGTAATCTTCACGTTTGTTATTCTTATGGCTTTGACTATTTGTGTAAACCTTTTGGACTTCAACATATCCGGAAAGTTCATTTATCTATTCCTGCTTGCGCCCGTAATCTCAACGATTAGGGACATACAATTTAGAATGAAATCATAGAAACATTTAATATACATTAATAAAAGATATTTATTTTTATTGATATTTATAAAGGGGATTTTATGGGTAGTTTATTGTCAGTTAGTGATATCAAGGAGGATGTCGAATACATTCTAGATTTAGCTAGTAAAATTAAAGCAGGCGAAATTGAAGATAAGCCTCTTGAAGGCAAGACATTAGCGATGATTTTTGAAAAGTCATCAACAAGAACCAGACTTTCTTTTGACGTTGGAATGTATCAGTTAGGCGGAAGGGCAATCTTTTTGTCTTCCAATGATTTGCAGATGGGCAGAGGCGAACCGATTTACGATACTGCAAAAGTCCTAAGCCGTTTCGTTGATGGAATAATGATTCGTGCTAAAAAACATTCTGATGTGGAAGAATTAGCTAAACATTCTGAAGTGCCTGTCATTAGTGGTTTAACTGATTTGGAACATCCTTGCCAATCCTTAGCTGACATGCTGACCATTAAAGAACATTTAGGTGGTTGGAAAGGCAAAAAAATTTGTTTTGTCGGTGATGGAAATAACGTATGCAATTCCCTTTTATTAATTGCTCCACTTCTTGGAATGGACATGTCTGTAGCCTGCCCTAAAGGATATGAGCCTGATGAAGACATTTTAAAGACCGCAAAAGAATATGCGGAAGAAAACAATACTGATATAACCATAACTGATGATATTGGCGTTGCATTGGAAAATGTTGATGTCGTATACACTGACGTCTGGGTAAGTATGGGTGATGAAGAGGAAGCCGCTCAAAGGGAAATTGATTTTGCACCATTCCAGGTCAATTCTGATTTAATGAGCTTAGCTAATGATGGAGCTATTTTCATGCACTGTTTACCTGCAATCAGAGGTCAGGAAGTAACCGCTGATGTTATTGATGGGGAACAGTCTGTTATTTTTGATGAGGCAGAAAACAGGATGCACGCTCAAAAAGCGGTATTGTATTACTATCTAAAATCATAGTGATCCTATTATCGCAAATATGATGAAAATCCCAATCAAACAAAGACAGCATCCTATCCAGTCAGAGTTATCGCCAGATGAACTGCTTGTTGTACTTGTGCTCTGAGTTGTTTTCTGGTTATAATTATTATTTTCATGTGTTTCAATAACTTCTGGTTTTTTCACTTCTTCTTTTAGTCTTTTACCACAGTTTTTACAAAATACTGCATTTTCAGGATTTTCTTCCCCGCAATATCTACAAAACATTAAGAATCCACCTTATGATTATTTTTAAAAATATTATTAAACCTACTCCGCCAACAAAGCCGGTAATAAACCTTAAATTGTTGGTGCTTTCTCTTGGACCAAAATATTGTGTTAAACCATCAATGGCTACAGGTATCATTAAAACCATTGAAATTAATAGCATATTGAAGTCATAGCCATGCGGATAGAATTTATTTGCAATTAAATAGGCAATCAAACCTGTGTAAAAACCGGTGCATCTTGCACAAACTGGAAATTGATGGCCTTTAATGAAGAAACTTCTCTCCGGCTTTCTGTGGCAGATATATTTTGTTAATTCCATGCTATCAACACAACTTAAGTACATTAATATTATTTCAATAATTATATATATTTTTGTATACATATGTTAATGCATAATAAATATAAAGGTTTTAAAAATGAGAGGCGGAGAAGCGATAATTGAATCCCTCAAAAATATGGGGGTAAAAACAATATTTGGTTATCCTGGCGGACAGACCATACCATTCTATGACATGTTATATGATGCAGAAATGGATCATATATTGGTTAGACATGAACAGTGCGCAGCTCATGCAGCTGACGGATATGCAAGGGCATCTGGTCGTGTGGGAGTGTGTGTGGCAACTTCAGGTCCTGGTGCAACTAATCTTGTAACCGGTATTGCAACTGCATATATGGACTCTTCTCCTATTATAGCTATTACTGGACAGGTTCCTACTCATTTGATTGGAAATGATGCTTTCCAAGAAGCGGATATTATTGGAATAACTATGCCTATTGTTAAGCACAGTTATCAGCCAAAAGATCCGGATTTGATTCCTTCAATGATTAAATCCAGTTTTGAAATAGCAGCCAGCGGAAGGCCTGGTCCAATATTAATCGATGTTCCTAAGGAGGTTCAAGAGGGGGAACTCACTAAATTTGATGATTCATTAATCGAAACACCTGGTTATAATCCAACCACCAAAGGTAATATCAGGCAGATTAAAAAAGCTCGTGATTTAATAAAACAGGCTAAAAGGCCTATTATATTGGCTGGAGCAGGTGTCATTATATCTAATGCATGTTGTGAGCTAAAAAAACTTGCTTATACTATTAACGCTCCTGTAATGACTTCCCTTTTAGGAAAAGGAGCTATTGATGAGACTGATGATTTGGCATTAGGTATGCTTGGTATGCATGGAAGAAAAGTTTCAAATGATTCCGTAAATGAAGCTGACTTGTTAATAGCTATTGGTGTAAGATTTTCAGATAGGACTACTGGAAGACTAGACAGCTTTGTACCAGATACAAAAGTAATTCATATTGATATTGACCCTGCGGAAATCGGTAAGAATGTACCTGTTGATTTGCCGATTGTAGGAGATGCTCGCAATGTATTGGCGTCATTAAATAAAACTTTAGAAGGTTATAATGCATCTGATGATGTTAATAAGTGGACAGATATGATTAAGCAAAGAAAACAAGACTTGCTTCCAAGAGTAACCTATGATGATGTTCCACTAAAACCGCAAAGCGTAATAAAAGAGATTGCAGAAGTTTTAACTCCTGAATCCATCTTAACAACAGATGTCGGTCAAAATCAAATGTGGGCGGCACATTTCTATGATACTCAAAGGCCACGCAAATTCATTTCATCAGGCGGTTTGGGGACCATGGGATTCGGATTCCCATCAGCTATTGGTGCTAAAGTGGCTTGTCCTGATGATCCTGTTGTATCAATAAACGGTGATGGTGGATTTTTAATGGTTTGCCAAGAGTTAGCAACTGTTCGCGAGTATGATATACCAGTCATTGCGATTGTTTTAGAGAACAGAACTTTAGGAATGGTATATCAATGGCAAAGCTTGTTATATAACAATAGGCACTCTCAGACTTTAATTGGAAACAGTCCTGACTTTGTTAAATTGGCGGAAAGTTTTGGAGTAAATGCGGTTAGAATTACCAAACCTGGCGAAACCAAAGAGGCTTTAGGAAAAGCAATTAAAGATAATGAACCGATCTTATTGAATGTAGTAATTGATTCTGAAGAAGCCCTACCTATGCTTCCTCCTGGAGCAGGAATCAATGAGATGATTGGTGAGTATAAGCTTGAAAAGGATGTGATTTAAATGGATTTGGAATACCATGTTATTTCCACATTAGTTGAGGATAAACCTGGGGTCTTGCAAAAAGTAGCAGGATTGTTCAATAGAAGAGGATTCAATATTGACAGCATTACCGTTGGAAACTCCGAAATTGATGGCCTGTCCCGTATGGTCATCTCAGTGCATGCAGATAAGACAGGTTTAGAGCAAGTTACAAAGCAACTGAATAAATTGGTTGACGTTATCAAGATTAAAGATATCACAAAAACTGCTGTTAAAAGGGAATTATGCCTTATTAAGGTCAATATTCCTAATGAAAAAGCAAGAGCTGAAATAATGCAATATACTAATATCTTCAGGGCAAAGATTCTGGATGTTACAGAAGAGACATTAGTAATCGAGCTTACCGGAGATAAGAAGAAGATTAATGCATTCATATCTTTAGTAGAAAATTATGGAATTAAAAGAATAGCCCGTACTGGCCTTACAGCAATGGCAAGGGGAGTTTGAAATGACTATATTGGAAAATGTTTTGGAAGATAATAAGAAATTTGTTGAAAACTTTGAAGGCGAAGAAATGTCTCACCATGCAGCTAAAAAATTAGCTATTTTAACCTGTATGGACTGCAGATTAATCGATTTCTTCGAACCGGCTTTAGGTCTCAAAAGAGGTGACGCTAAAATTGTAAGAAATGCAGGAAACTCTATTGTTGGAGAAGATGCAATCAGATCAATTGGTGCAGCTCTTTATAATTTAGGATGTGAAGAAGTATTGGTTGTAGGCCACACAGAATGTGGAATGGCCGGTGCTGATGCTGAAGCCTTAAAAGAAAAAATGCTCGCTCGTGGCATTGCTGAAGAAGACATTGCCAAATATGATTTGGCTGAATGGATTGGTGGATTTGACGACGAAGAAGAAAACGTCAAAAATGTTGTTGAAAAAATCAAAAATCACCCATTAATCCCTGATGTACCAGTACACGGTCTCATCATTGATATTGTAACTGGTGAGTTGAAAGTTTTAGTAGATGGTTACTAATCATCTATTTTCTATTTTTTTTAAAAGTTACTTTTATTAATATTGAAATTAATAATTATATATTGATATTTTATATATCTATTTAAATTTTATAAATTAATTAAAAAAATCGAAGAGATGATTTTAAATGAAAATGTATTACGATGCAGATGTAGATACAGATGTTCTTGAAGGAAAGACCATTGCTGTAATTGGTTATGGTTCTCAGGGAAGAGCACAATCTAGAAACATGGCTGATAGTGGAGCCAATGTTATTGTTGGTGTAAGAGAAAATGGAAGTTCTTGGAACTTAGTTCAAGAAGATGGAATGACTGTAAAAACCATTGAAGATGCAGCAAAAGAAGCTGACATTATTCACATATTGCTTCCTGACGAAATCCAAGAAAAAGTTTACAACGAACAAATTGCACCATATGTTGAAGCTGGAAACACTATTTCATTCTCTCACGGTTACAACATACACTTTGGATTAATCAAACCTGATGAAACTGTAAACATAGTAATGTTTGCACCTAAAGGACCAGGATCCATGGTAAGAAGAACTTATGAAGAAGGATTCGGTATTCCAGGTTTAGTAGCAGTCCAACAAGATGCAACCGGAGATGCATTCCAACTTGCATTAGGTATGGCAAAAGCATGCGGATTAACTAGAGCTGGTGTATTGGAAACTACTTTCCAAGAAGAAACCGAAACTGACTTATTCGGTGAACAAACCGTTTTATGCGGAGGTATTACCGAATTAATCAATGCAGGATTCACCACTTTAGTCGAAGCAGGTTACCAACCTGAAATCGCTTAC
>NZ_CACXTS010000048.1 GCF_902770715.1 uncultured Methanobrevibacter sp.
AAAGAGATAACTTTTGAAGAAAGCAAAGTGAAAATATCATTTTGGGTAAAAGATTATAATAGTAAAGATAAATATAAATTAATAATCACAAATGAAATTAGAAAATATACACAGAATGGGTGAAAAAAATGAATAGTTCTATTCAAGCCGAAATTTTAAAACTAAAAGAGGAAAAAAATGCAATAATTCTTGCACACAATTATCAGCCAAAAGAAGTACAGGAAATTGCAGATTTCCTTGGAGACTCTCTAGAGTTATGTATAAAAGCTTCTGAAATCGATGATAAAGATTTGGTCATCTTTTGTGGTGTAGACTTTATGGCCGAAACTGCATTCATACTGAATCCTGACAAAAAGATTGTAATTCCAACTTTAGAAGCGGAATGTCCAATGGCACACATGTTGCCTGAAGAAGAACTATTAAAAGCTAAAGAGGAACACCCTGATGCAGGAGTTATCCTTTATGTGAATAGTATCGCTGAAGCAAAACAGCATGCAGACACTTTATGTACTTCAGCTAATGCGGTCAAAGTTACTGAAAGCCTGCCTCATGATAAAATTTTATTTGGTCCTGATAAAAACTTAGGAACACATGTGGCTGAAAAAATCGATAAAGAAATCATACCTGTTCCTAAAGATGGTCATTGCTATGTCCACAGATTATTCCATGTTGAAGATGTTGAACTTAAAAGAGAACAATATCCTAATGCAGAAATCATTTGCCACCCAGAATGTGATATTAAGGTTCAAGAAGCATGTGATGTTGTGATGTCCACTGGAGGAATGTTGAGACACATCGCTGCAAGCGATAAAGAAGAATTCGTTATTGGAACTGAAATCGACATGATTACAAGAATCAACTCAGAAGTTCCTGGCAAAAAATTATATCCATTGCTTGAAGGAGCAATCTGTAAAACAATGAAACTTCATACACTGGAAAAAATTAGAGACTCCCTTGTTAATGAAGCTCCAGAAGTTACATTACCAAAAGATGTCGCTGATAAATCCAGAAAAGCAGTTCAACATATGCTTGACGCTTCAAAATAGCTAGTTTTAACTAGCTTTCACTTTTTTTATTTTTTTACTTTTTCAAAAAAAATAGCCTTATTGCCTAAAACTGTTTTAAAAAGGACACTATTTCCAAACCGATTTCTGTATAATCATATTCTGAATAAAAACTTTCTTTATCAGTGGAGGTAATTATTTTTAAATCATTTATTACTCCTTTTAATGGCAGAATATCTCTTTTCGTATTGAAAGCAAAATAATCCTCGATTCCCATAATTAATGCTTTTGCTTTAATATTGGATAATTTATCATAAACATCATATTCAAAAAAGCATTTGTTTCTTGAGTTGAAATCATAAATGTCCATGAACAGCAATTCATCAACATAATCATCTACCAATACATCAATTTCATCATTAGATAACTCATTGAAAACTTTTTCTGAATAAAAAGTCATGAACCTTAATTTTGCAATCGCTACAATCAGATTAGATACGGAAATAGAATATTCCCCAGTATAAAAATCCTCACAGGAATCAATCATCGATTCTATAGTCTTAATCATAACATAACGCTGACCATAAGTTTTATATGTGGAATTTAAAATAATAATGAATTCCATTTCATCAGGATAGTCGCAGGCCCAAGTATAAACCTCAAATCCGCCAGTACCTTCACCCAGAAGTCCCAATACTTTTTTAATGCCGAATTTTTCAGATAGAAATTGCCTTTTAAAATTAACCCTATCCTTAATAGTGTATTCCGGGAAATTATTCTTCAAACCTGTTGAAGAAGGAGAACATGAATCGGGAGATCCAAGAGAAGTGATTTTAATAAGAAAATATTCATCTGGACACTCAGCATATAAGATATCATGAAATTTTGATAAAATAGAGTGGCCTCCTTTAATTGTTGGAAAATAAACAATTGCATTTATAATATTCCCTTCATCATCATATTTTGGATGCCCTGAAGTTGCATATTCAACATTTACATTTTCCAAAAATCTTCCAGATTCAAATTCAAAAGAGTCCATGATATGATTACCATGTTCGATGTGCTGATTCATTTTATCACTAATAAATAATTATTCCATTAACTATTTAAAGATAATTATCAAAAAAATATAAAGATATAAAAAATATATTACATATAGTTCATTTACATATCCTCTAAAAAACTGGATAAAAAAACATTCATTTCAATTTCTTCGCGAGCTATAAAATCATCCAATCTGAATTTGGCAACATCACTTCGAAAAGGGTAGAGCTCATCATCAAAATACATCTTAATCTTAAAAACACCCTCCTCAATCAAGGTTTCCTCATCAAGATTATTGTTTAGAAATTCCATCTGATCGAAAGATAAACCATAGGCACAATACTCGACAAAGTTATCATCATCACAATAATTAGAAATCTTAACTTCCATCAAATTCACCTAAAAACTCATTTAATTCATCAGACAGGACTTCCAATTCATTGAAACATAAATGTCCCAAATCAGAATCAACAATTACCAATTTTGAATTTTTAATCATTTCAGACATTGGAACTGCATCCAACTCTGGCGGAAAGTGAGGGTCCTGTTTGCAAGAAATTATCAAAACATCAGAGGTTATCCTATCCAAATCGTCTTCAACATCAAAATACATGCAGCATTCATTGCAATACTTTAAATCATAAATGTCTGTTTCAATGCTCTCATTTCCAAAGTTTTCAAATTCCGCAGCCAATTCAACATTGGACATTTCCCTTAATGCCCTTTTAGAAAGACCAAAATTAAATTCTGCTAAACTGGCTATTCTTAAAGTTCTAAGTAACGAGTAAGTCAACTCACCTTTATTGTAATCTGGATCAGATTCTATAATCTCATTTACAAATCTTGAAAGGATGAAATCATGACCTGCGACTTTATAGCTGCTTACACCGCAAATAATGAAATCGGCAAAATCAGGATATTCAATTGCAGAGGTTAAGCAAACAAATCCCCCCATTGAAACACCAATCATTCCTAAAACATGGCCAATGTTGAATTTTTCGGCCAAAAATTTCTTTTGGAAATTCACAACATCCCTGACGGAATATTTTGGAAACTTGTTTTTCAAATCAGTTGTGGACGGGCTACAAGAACCTGGAGAGCCCAATGCAGATAAAGAAATGAAGAAATATTTATTTTCATCGAAAACATCATTTTTCCCAACTAATGGGGCTATTTTTTTCATTGATGCATAATTTCCCAAAGAGCCATGGCAATATATGATTGCATTTTTTATAACTCCTGCATCATCATAAATGGGAGTTCCGAAAGTCATGTACTCAACTTTAACATCGTTTAAAATCGCGCCGTTTTCAAATTCAAAAGAATCCAACGTGTAATATTCCTTTTTATTTATAAAATATTCTTCATCGTAAATTGTCATTCCTCCAGATAATGAGATTACATATAGTAATTGTTTAAAAAAATATTTAAATTAAACTAAACAATGTTATTGTGATGAAATATAAAATTTTAGAAAAGCCTAGTTGTGAAGACGCATACGATTTGGTTCAGGAAGCTCTACGTAAAAAGGCGACAATCGTCATTTTCGCCTGTTGTAAAGTTAATTATGAAGGACGAGCATTGAGTGAACTTAACTGGGGAGAACGAATAATAATGATTAAGCCAGACGGGGCATTTTTGATTCACCAAGAAAAGAAAGTTGAACCTGTTAACTGGCAGCCACCTAAGTCAAGAACCAGAAGCTATATCAAAAACGATAACCTATTTTTAGAAAGTCACAGGAGAACTCCAAAAGAACTATTAACTGCTGAAATAAGACAGATCCAATTTATAAGCTACGCCAATATTGAAGACTTTGAAGAACTTGAGCAAGCAGGATATGAAAAAGATATGAGCGATATGATTATGGATAAACCCCACATTATTGAAGAAGGCTTCACACCAACCACCAGAGAGTATAGTGTGGAACATGGATTTATCGACATATTGGGGAAAGACAGCGACAATAACTTAATGGTTCTTGAGCTAAAAGCACGTAAAGCAGGGGTTGCAGCTGTAAAACAACTCAGAAGATATCTTCAAGACTTGGAGAATACTGACAATGATTATCTAAAAGAATGTAAAGCTCAAAAAAAGAAAATACGAGGATTGCTTGTTGCACCATCAATAATGGATGATGCTTTAGAGCTACTTGAAGAGGAAGGTATTGAGTTTGTCAGCGTGGAACCTCCCCGTGAGTTAAAAAGAGATAAAAAAGTAACATTAGATGCATTTTAGTCTAATGCATCTTCAATTTTTTTCAATTCATTATTGTAATAGTTTATTGTGAACAGATTGGCGGGTGTTGATTTGGTCACATGACAATCCTTTTCCAATTTATAGATAAGATAATCTTCGCCGTTAAGAGGAATGCTTTCACCATCATCCAATAATTCCAATCCTTCTAATTCTTTTAAAATGTTTTGATATTCTTTTTCTTCAAGTTTGATGACTTCTTCTAATTCCATGTCCTGAACTTTTGGATTTAAATGGAGTGCAATAGCTACAAACCCATTAACTATTTTATCAGATGAAGAAAATTTTGTATTTCTAATTTCTTCCATAGAAAACTTAACATGAGTTAATGTATTTTTAGTAGCCGGAATTTCACTTGATAATCCAATCTGATTGATTTCATAAGAATTTTCCCATTTTCCTATAGTATATATCGCATAATTTATATCATCAACATTAATCATTTCATCGTCAGCCATTATATCACATTTATAAATATATTTTTATAATAATAAAAACATTATTATAAATATTATAACTAATAAAATTAATTCAATGGAGGTTAGTTTGTGAAAAAATGTCCTGAATGTGGAAATCCGAGTTATGATGGTGCTCCAGTCTGTGGGAATTGTGGATTTAAATTCCCTAAACAAAAAGTTGCTGCGCCTAAAGGAGAAGATATTTTCCAAAAAGAGCGCAAAGAGAAAAAAACTTCCAATGAAGATAGTATATTAAATATTATAAAACAAAAGAAACTTATTATTGGAATAATATTGCTTATAACTTTAATTGTGATTTGTGGTATTGTCCTTACCGGATCTAATAATAAATCCTCACCAATTCAAACTACTGCTGATGTAGGCGAATTTAGTGCAGGAGACTTTTCATTCAAATACCCTAAAGGTTGGAGCGAAGTAAATGAAACTGATGATAGCCATCCAGGAGCTAAATTTTTCAGAAATAATGAAAACACTTCTATAGAGTATTATAATGTTTCAACTCAACATACATCCCTTAAGGAAGTAACTCAGGAAAGAATCAGTTATGCACAAGAAACTGGATCTTTTGTAGAGCTTGTTGAAACAATTACTTTAGACGGTAGAAATGCTTCAAACATTATTTTAGAAAATGCTGACGGAGACTACACAAGATTTGTTTCAATGTTTAGTGATGGTGAATTATATGTATTTAAGATTAGTGGAGATTCCATTAATTCAATTACATCTAATGAAATCAATGATATGATAAATAGTGCAGATATTGCATAGGTATGATTTTAATCATACTTTTTTTTCTATTTTTTTATAAGTGTTTAAAATGACAAAAATTAAACTTTCACTTTGCCAAATGAATGTTATTGACAATAAAGAAGAAAATATTAAAACTGCTAGTTTGATGATTGATGAAAGTGTATCTAAAAATGCTGATTTTATAGTATTGCCTGAAATGTTTAACTGCCCATATTCAAATGACAAGTTCATTGAATACGGAGAAGAAGAAAAAAGCAGTTATACATTGAATAAAATTTCACTTTTAGCTAAAAAGAATAACATTTATATTCTTGCAGGATCAATTCCCGAAAAAGAGAATGGCAAATTATACAATACAAGTTATCTTTTTGACAAAGCCGGAAATATAATAGCCAAACATAGAAAAATGCATCTTTTTGACATTGACGTCAAAGGAAAAATAACATTTAAGGAGTCTGATGTGCTCACGGCAGGAGATTCATTTACTATTGCCGAAACCGACTTTGGAAAAATCGGCATTGGAATATGCTATGATATACGTTTTCCGGAACTTGCAAGAGTCATGGTTGAAAATGGTGCTTTAATCCTATTTTATCCAGGAGCATTTAATATGACAACCGGACCTGCACATTGGGAATTATTATTCCGTTCACGAGCTCTGGACAATCAGGTATTTTGTGTTGGCGTTGCACCTGCATTAAACAAGGATGCCAGCTACCACAGCTTCGGACATTCAATTATTGCAAGCCCATGGGGTGAAATAATAGCCGAAGCTAGTGAAAAGGAAAACTTAATTTTATGCGAAATTGATTTGGATGAAATAAAAAAAGTAAGGGAAGAGCTTCCGCTTTTAAAAAACAAAAGGGAAGACCTTTACGAAGTTATAAAAAAATAACTGTTGGCTAATCTCATTTCAATTTAGCCAATCTTTTTTCAAAGTAAGGCAATTTTTTTTCATTATCCGCAAATACCTCAATTGCAGTTTCGATTACTCTAACCTCATTTTCATAGTCATTGTCTTTTCTATATAAAACACATAAACGTTTATATGCTGCATCTTTAGGCTGTTTTGCTTCAACATAACGTTCATATTCTTTAATAGCTTTTTGAGGATTAGTCTTTTCCATTTCTTTAATTGTGCTCATTGGAATAACTTTTACTATTGACTCCCCAGATGCCTTTGCCTTTTGCCTCTTTTCGGCTTTTTTAATTGCCTTATTACATGATTTTTTAAAGTCCTTATCATCTTCTGATTTTCTAGCATCTTTAATTAATTTGATTGCCTCATCAGATGCCAAGTCACCTAACGCCTGAATGGCCGCTAGCTTTACACCCCAATCATCATCTTCAAGACATTTTGCAATAGTATCCAATTCATCTTCAGCTTGAAGTTCACCTAAAGCGCGTACAGCAACTTTTCTAACACCAAAGTCTTCATCTTCAGTTGCTTTAACAAAATAAGGAATGACTTTTTTATCTTCAGTTTCTTTAAGTGCAAAAGCCAAAAATCTTTTATCCTTGCCTTCAGCATTTTCAAACTCTTCAATTAATCTGTCAACAGCTACATCACCCATACTGCCTAAGATTTCAGCAGCTTTAAATCTGACTTGTGCATTATCATCGGTAGTAGCTTTAATCAATGGTTCAATAGCGCTTTCATCATTAATTCCAACTAATGATTCAATAGCTTCTTTTCTAACTTTAACATCATCATCAGATAATTTGTTAATAGCTTCTTCAAAACTTAAATTTGACATGATATTAAATTAGATTTTAAGAATATATAATCTTTTAAAAAAAATAGAAGAAATAAGAGAAAAAATCTCTTATTTAAATTGCAGTCCATCCACCGTCAATACAGATTAATTGACCGGTACAGAAACTGGATGCGTCGGATGCTAAGTAAATAGCAATACCGTCTAATTCACCAGGTTTACCTAAACGGCCAGCAGGACAGTATGCTGCAATAAGATCCATGAATCCAGGTAATTCGATGGAATCTACGGTTAATTCAGTTTCAAATACAGCAGGACCGATTGCATTTACGGTAATGTTGTATTTAGCCCATTCTACAGCTAAGTTTTTGGTTAAGTTCATTACTCCACCTTTTGCTGAGGAGTATGCACTAATTCCTCCTCCTGGGAAGATTACTCTGGAGTGGATTGAACCAATGTTAATGATTTTTCCGTATTCTTGTTCAATCATGATTTCTCCAACAGCTTTACACATGTAGTAAACACCACTTAAGTCAATGTGAATGTGTCTTTCCCATTCTTCATTGCTTTGATCTGTAACCATTTTGTTGTTACCCATACCAGCTGCGTTAACTAAAATATCGATTCTTCCGTATGCATCCATAACTTTTGCAACAGCTGCGGTGATGCTGTCATAATCACCAACGTCACATACAGCATACATTACTTCAGTTCCGTATTCTTTTTCGATTTCAGCAACGTTTTCTAATAATCTTTCTTCTCTTCTTGCGAATAATGCTAATTTAGCACCTTGGCTTGCGTATGCTTGTGCAATTTGCCAACCAAGACCTGAAGAAGCACCAGTAATTACTGCAACTTTGTCTTTAATATCAAAATAGTTTTTCATGTTTTTTACCACCTTAGGC
>NZ_CACXTS010000049.1 GCF_902770715.1 uncultured Methanobrevibacter sp.
TCTTTAAAGTTTTTAATGAATGTTCTATTACCTTGGATATCTGAATAAGCTTTAGGAATTTTGAATCTTTTGTGTTCAAATACTTCAGGAGGTAATTGGTCTATTGCTCTTTCTAATAAATCTTCGTATTTATCCATATTATCTCTCCATAAAAATTAGTATAAGTATAATATATTAAATTTTATTTTAATCATTTATTAATGTATTGTTATTGATGGTGATTTTATCAAAAAAAATTTTAAAAAAATAAAATGCGGGACATTTAGACTATACGAGTCTAAAGTATCCTGTAATCGGTTGGTAAAGGACTCCTTTTTGGACCAAGTTTTTAACAATTTGTTCTGTTTTGTCTTCACTTACTCCGTGTTTTTCACTCATATTGGATAATAACACATTTAAAGGAGCATTTCCGGCATATTCCTCTTCAAGAAGTTTGATTTCATCAGTAACTACTCTGATTTTATCCCTCTCGGATTTTCCAGTTCCTCCACTGACAATATCTGCATCGATTTCACCGGTTTCAGGATCAACACCTACTTCCTTGAGACATGCCATTTGCAATCTAACTGCTGTTTCAGCATCTTCCTTATCAACTGTGTCCTTAAGTTTTATTTTAGCACTGGCTTCCGCTAAACGTATAATAGCTTCAAGATTCCTTGCAGTAATTGGAATTGGACCTTGCTCTTCAGCATTGCTGTTTCTTGTATTAACATAGAATTCCTGCAATACTTTGTTGGCTTCATCTGTCAGAACAGGATTTGCTGTTTTACGGGCATATGCAATATATTTCCTAAGCAATTCAGGTTCAATTTCATATTCAACAGTATTCTCCTTGTGTATCTTCAAGATGTGCTCTGCTAATTTTGTATCTCCTTCTCTGCTTGGCTTATCTTCAATTACAAAAATCAAATCAAAACGAGAAATGATTGGGGCAGGCAAATCGATTTGTTCTGCAAGTACTTTAAACCTGTCAAATCTTCCGAATTTAGGGTTTGCAGCTGCAAGAACGGAACATCTTGAGTTTAAAGTTGCCATAATTCCAGCTTTTGCAATACTTACAGTTTGCTGTTCCAATGCTTCGTGAAGTGCAGATCTGTCTTCTGCTCTCATCTTGTCCAATTCGTCAACACAGACGTTACCTTGGTCCCCAAGAACCAATGCACCTGCCTCAAGAGACCATCCTCCAAGTTCATCCCTAACGGCTGCTGCGGTTAAACCCGCACCGGTTGTACCTTTACCGCTTGTGTAGATACTTCTTGGAGCTAATCTTGAAACATATTTTAATATTTGAGACTTACCAATACCAGGATCCCCTACAATAAGGATATGGATGTCTCCCCTTAATTTGGTTTCATCTTCAAGTTGCTTTGCAGCCCCTCCAAACAGTTGAAGTGCAATAGCTTCTTTTACTTCACGATATCCTCTAATTGAAGGTGCTGTGGATCTGATAATCTTTTCATGAATATTAGGGTCTTTTGACAATTCTATGATTTTTTCTTCATCTTCTTCAGAAAGTTGTATTTCTTCGAATTCCTGTTCTAGAGGTTCGATGTGATTAACATAAATGTAATTTTTAAATTTGCCGCTTCTTTCCTCTCTGAATGTTCTTAATGTTCCTGTGATTCTTACTTTATCTCCAGGGTTTAATTTATCTACTAAATCATCTTCCAATACCATCAGCATTTGTTTAGGTTCGGTTCCCCCAGATAAGTTCTCCAAAGGTTCTTGCATCCTTGCAGTTTGAGTATCGATGTATTTGGATTCTTCCTGAAGCAATCTAAAAGACCTTCCACCACATTCGCTACATAATGATGGTTCTATTATCCTATTTCCGGAACTTTGTTCAACTTCATGCAATCTCATACAGCCCCTACATTCGAAAACACCAGTTTCAATACGAGGCCTTATTTCATCAGTTTTTCTCACAATTCCATCGGCTGCAACAAATGTTCCAATATATTTACTTAAAAGGGTCTTCAATGGAATTACATTGGACAGATTTGCAAAACGAATGTTTATGTCCGCATCCTTAACGAGAGGGTCAATATTTTTAATAGCTATTTGCGCTGCATCAATGACCTCCTCAGGTTTTTCGATTAATAAATCCGCCAAGTCAGGATCAAATATTTCTAATGCTTGATAATCTACGGTAAGTGATCTTTCATCAGGATATTTTTCAAGAATATTAAAAACATCATCTTTGTATGTTGTTGCAAAAAACTCTTCAAATCTTGCAATGGATGTTTGTGATTTAGTAGTGGAATTCATCATCATAATATATTTTTTTCTTACTTAAAAAAATATTGGATTGTTTATATGGTGGTTAAAATTTAAATACTAATATTGATAAAATATTATCTACAAAATTTATTTTATTTATTTACGAGGATAATATGAGAAAATCTAGACTTAGTTTATTTAAATCTACTTCTATGATGATTTCTGTTGTTGGAATCATAATGGTTATATCAACAATCATTGTTGTGGCATATGTAGGATACAGCATGGTTTCTTCAAATATTACAAATGAAATATCATCTGGAACACAATATGATGAGCTTGCCGAGCTTAAAGCAGAATATGATAATTTGTCTGTCAAGTTCAATAGTGTAAAATCCACATATTATGCTGGTGATGCCGATGATGTTAAAACATATAATGATGCGAAACTGGAGTTGACACGGGCAAATTCGGCTATTGAAAATGTTCAAAGTGCTTTGGATGCAGGTAAACCATCTAATGATGTTGATAGTAGAATTGTTTTTGCAAAAGAAAAATTAAAATCTGCAAATGACGCATACCTGTCACTTTAAACTTTTTTTCTTTTTCTATTTTTTTTATGAGGCATATATTCTAAGCCGACTACATACATTTCAGAACTTTTTTTACGTGATGATGCGGGTTTTGTTGTTCTCACATGTCTAAACTTGCCTTTCAGTGAATCCAGCATGTTTTTATATTCCGGACCTTGGAAAACCTTCATTACAAGATTTCCCTTATCCTCAAGGATGTTTTCAGCTATTTCTATAACTGCATAAACCAAATCAATTGATCTGAGCTGGTCAATATTCTTAATTCCGCATAATGAAGGTGATGCATCGGACATTACAACTTTTGCTTTTCCGCCAATTAGTTCCATTATCTTTTCCTGAACTTCAGGTGTTGTAAAATCCCCTCTCATTCCATAATAGTTTTCTTCATGGAATCTTTTGAATCTATTCAAATCTACTCCGACTACAATGCCCTCTTCACCGACTTTTTCCAGAGCTACTTGGGACCATCCTCCCGGTGCGGCTCCAAGGTCAACAACAGTATCTCCTTCTTTAATGAGTTTATATTTTTTATCTAGTTGCTTGAGCTTATAGGATGCTCTTGAGCGATATTCTTCCTTTTTAGCTTTTTTATAATAAGGGTCATTATGTTTTTCCATTTGCCATTTGCTTCCCATTTCAATCCCTCTTATATTGGTCAAAATCAAGTGCACTGCATACTGGTGAGCCAACTTTAACAAGTTCCACATCCACTTCCCTATTATTGATTTCAAGAAGCATCACTGTTCTGTCGGCTAGTCTTGGAACAATAGGGCTTCCAGGATTTAAAAGCAATATTCCTTCGCTTTGTTCAATTTTTGGTTGATGTGAATGTCCTGAAACTAAAATGTCAACATTCAATTCTCTTGCCAGGTATAATAGTTGCTGGCTGTCTGCTCTTGGATAAACCTCTCCATGAACTAGTCCAATTCTCAAATCTTCTGCTTCGATGACTTTTGCTTTCGGTAAGTTTATTCCATTGGCTCGATCCATATTTCCTTGAACTGCCATTACAGGAGCTATTTCTTCCAATTCATCAATCACTTTTGGTGATGTCAAATCTCCGGCATGCAGTATTAAATCTACATCACTAAATGCATCAATAACATTTTGGGGCAATATTCTTGCTCTATCCGGAATATGAGTATCTGAAATTAAACCAATTAACATATTTTTTCAATCCTTATTTATTCAATTTAATTATTTGTAAATTACCCTTTTTAATCATATTCAATATTCAAATAAAAACTATTATAAATTCAGAAAAATATATATAAAATTATCATTCTTTTGAGGAGAAGATAAAATGGGAGAAGTTAAAAAGGAAGACATTTTAGATATTTTGGCTAAATACGACAAAAGTGAAATTACAATAGCTACTCTCGGAAGCCACACTTCTTTACACATCCTACAAGGTGCTAAGGAAGAAGGATTTAGAACAGCTATAGTATGTCAAAAAGGAAGGGAAATACCATATCAACGTTTTGGAGTTGCTGATGAATATATCATTGTCGATGAATTCAAGGACATTGTCAATGAGGATGTCCAACAAAAACTCAGAGATATGAACGCTATTGTTGTTCCTCATGGATCTTTTGTTGCATATGCTGGATTAGACAATGTGGAAGATAAATTCAATGTGCCAATGTTTGGAAACAGGGATGTTTTAAGATGGGAAGCTGAAAGAGACAAAGAAAGAGCATTGCTTGTAGAAGGGGATGTGAGAATACCTTTCAAATACAATGACCCTTCTGAAATTGACAGGCCAGTTATGGTAAAATTCCCAGGAGCAAGAGGTGGAAGAGGTTACTTCGTTGCATCATCCACTGAAGAATTTGATGCAAAAATTGAAGCCATGAAAGCTCGTGGATGGTTAGAGGACAGCGATGTAGAAGCTGCTCACATTGAGGAATATGTTTCAGGTTGTAACTACTGTATACACTATTTCTACTCTGCACTTGACGATAAAGTTGAATTAATGGGTATGGATACAAGATATGAATCAAGTATTGACGGATTTGTAAGAATGCCTGCAAAAGATCAATTAGATATTGATTTAAGCCCATCTTATGTGGTTACTGGTAACCACCCTGCGGTAATTCGTGAATCTTTACTCCCACAAGTATTTGACATTGCTGATAAATTAACAGAAAGTGCTAAAAAATTAGTTGCTCCAGGATTAAACGGTCCTTTCTGTATGCAAACTTTAGTAAACGATAATTTAGAAGTAATTTGTTTTGAAATCAGTGCTAGAACTGATGGTGGTACAAACACATTTATGGATGGTTCTCCTTACTCCTACTTAACTTATGGTAAACCTATGAGTATGGGTAGAAGAATTGCTCTTGAAATAAAAAGAGGAATTGAAAGGGATGAATTAGAAAAAATAATAACATAAAGTTATTATTTTTCATTTTTTTATTTTTTTAAAATTAGGTTTTTCATTTATTTTTATTCTTGTTCTTGTTTTTACCAATGTTCTGTTTTTTCTCGTATTCTTCTAATGCTTTCATACGATTTTTTTTAGCCCAAGCACCAACAAAACCAACGAATGCACCGATAACAAGAATAGTGAGGGCCACAGTCATTATTCCAGTTTCGGTTGTGAAAAATCCTTCTTTGAATGTTCCTAAGTAACCTTCAAATGTTAATATTATAATTGGTGTAGAAGCAAATGCACCGGCTACTGTTCCATAAATAATATTTTTTTGGCCGTATCCAGCATATACAAGCCCTATTGCAGCAAATGGATAAAACCAATCCCAATATTGGAATCCAAATAATATAAATGCCGCAGCCATAGCCGCTCCAAAGATTAATGCTTTAAAATTCACGTCGGGTAATATTTCCATCTTATCTCTCCAAAACTTATTTTTTAGGAGCTATTGCTCCCCCTATTGCTCCAGTTATTCCCATAACAATTGCATAATAAATTAAATAACCAATAATTATGGTTATGCTAGCCACCCCTGAGACGGTAAATCCAGTCAAACCGCCGAAAATACCAAATAGGCTTCCACCGAAAGTTGCAACCAATACGAAGAGTATTGCGCAAACAATGGTTCCTAATGCTCCTGCAACGGAGGCGTTCCACATTCCACTTAATGCACCATCATGGGCGATGTAACCAGTAATAAATCCAACAATCATTAATCCAATAAATTCATGTTGTGCAAAAAATGATTTGACTATTATAGCTAGTATAAAACCGATAATCACAGCTTTCCATTTAGTCATAATGTTCACCTTTTATTACATTATTCAATTTTGTTTATAAAGTTATTTATTTTTTCGCTTGGATTTTCAATATCCTTGGATGTTAAAAACATGGTGGAAATTTGCTTTTTGCATGAAACTTCGGCTATTTTTGCCAATGCTTCTTCATACCCTCCTCCCATGCAAGTACAGAATGAGGCCATGTTCTTAATCTTATCCTTATTTTGAATTAAATAAGTAAAAACGGGGGCAGCCATATTTGAAGCCCACACCGGTGTTCCAATAATGACCAAATCATAATCTGCAGGATTTTTGGTTATGGGATTTATGTCGCTGCTTCTTCCCATCGAAGCATTCATTCCACCTTTCAGGAATCCTAATTTTCCATTATATTTTCCATCATCGGTGATTTCTTCAATATCGCAGTCCAATTCTTTTTGAAGCTTTTCAGCAATTCCCTTTGTCACATTTGTTCTTGAATAGTACACAATTAAAGTCTTCATGTCAACACCTAATATATATCCTTTAGTTTGTCTTTGATTTGGTCCAGTATTGCTTTATGCATTCTTTTTGTAAATTCTCCTTTATCATTCTGATTCAACACATCCAAATAGCCTTGTGAAACTAAATTGAATGCAAATGGACTTGGTATTACTGTATTTATGGTTTTTATTTCCATTTCTTCTGAATCAATCATGTTTATAACTTTCAAAGCGTTTTTTATATCCATATAATCTTCAAGAGATTCTCTTCTGGCTTCCTTCAATATTGAAAAATTCTCATCCATGTCCTGAACGAATTTTAATAATATCTTTCCACGGACTTGCTGGCGTCCAACAGATTTGGATTCTCCTTTATAGTGCCTTAAAGTCATCAATGATCTTCCGGCACAGTGTCTGAATCTGGAAGCCAATGTTTCAGTTTTATTCAATGAATTTGTTAATATTGTTTCGAAGTTTTCAGGGTTCAATTCTCTAAATGATTCCAATCCTCCGATTTTCCCATCAGAACTCAAATAAAATCCATTGTCAGAAATGGATATTGTCACATTCATATTATATTTTTTAGCAACAATATATGCTGTTGCCCTTGACAGAGCATCATTAACTTTTCTTCCAAACAATGAATGGAATATCACAAAGCGTCTTCCTCCAAACCCTTTATAGTACTCAATCAATAATAACCTATTGCTTGGTATTATGGCATACTTATATTGCTCAACGAAGTATTCGTATATTGAATTGGCCGCAAAATCGTCAACATATAAGTAATCGTAAATGAATTCCATTATCTCCTCTTTGCTTCTTCGGTATTCGAATTTGGTTTCCATATGGGACCTGAATTTTTGTATGTCCATTGCAAGGTCGAAAGATAATGGCAGTTGCTG
>NZ_CACXTS010000050.1 GCF_902770715.1 uncultured Methanobrevibacter sp.
TGAAAATATGGCAACTTTTAAAGGATTTGCAATGAAAAGACTCAATGAAATCGGATGGGTAGAAAAAGAAGTTCCTGAATGTGGACCATTAGACGCAATCGTTAAACCAACTTGTGTATCTCCATGTACTTCAGATATCCACACTGTATGGGAAGGTGCTATCGGTGACAGAAGAGACATGATCTTAGGTCACGAAGCTGTTGGTGAAGTTGTTGAAGTAGGTAGCCACGTTACCAAATTTAAACCAGGAGACCGTGTAATTGTACCTGCTATTACCCCTGACTGGGATGACGAAGCAGCACAAAGAGGATTCCCTTCACAAACAACCGAACCTCTCGGTGGTTGGAAATTCTCCAACTTCAAAGACGGTGTATTCGGTGAAAGATTCCATGTAAACATGGCAGACGCAAACTTGACACTCATTCCTGATGGAATGTCAGAAGAAGCTGCTGTAATCGAAGGTGCATGTATGTTAACCGACATGTGGTCTACCGGTATGATGGGTTCAGAAAACGCTGACATCCCATTAGGTGGATCTGTATTAGTTATTGGTATTGGTGCTGTAGGTCTTTCCGCTATTGCTGGTGCTAAATGTTTAGGTGCAGGAAGATTATTCGCAGCAGGTACTCGTCCAATTTCCGTTGAAGTTGCTAAAAAATACGGTGCAACCGACATCATCAACTATAAAAACGGACCAATCGACGAACAAGTAAGAGAATTAACTGATGGTGCTGGTGTAGATTCCGTAGTTATTGCAGGTGGTAACTTAGAAAACACATGGGCTGAAGCAATCAAATCTGCAAAAGCAGGAGGAACCGTATCCAACGTAAACTACTTAAGTGGTGCTGACAACGTATTAATCCCTCGTGTAGAATGGGGTTGCGGTATGTCTAACATCAACATTAAAAACGGATTATGTCCTGGTGGAGCAGTAAGAATGGAAAGACTTGCTGACTTAGCATTATGCGGCAGACAAGACCCAGAATTATTAGTTACCCACAAATTCAAAGGTCTTAGTAATGTTAGATCTCGACTAGATACAGTTTATGTAATGATTCTAATCATTACATATTATTTCTTTTTTTTATAAGGTGATATTATGAAAGTTGCAGTTATTGGTGGAACAGGTCCACAAGGTCTTGGAATTGCAAAGAGATTTGCAATTGAAGGTGTTGAAGTAATTGTTGGATCTCGTAAAGAAGAAAAAGCTTTAACCATTGTTGAAGAAACAATTGAAGAACTTAAAGATTATGATTTAAATATTGTAGGTATGGCTAATGAAGATGCCGCAAAAGCAGGAGATATCTTAATTCTCACCGTACCTCTTGCAGCTCAAAAACCTACTCTTGAAGGTATTAAAGAATTTTGTGCTGATAAAATTGTTCTTGATGCTACTGTTCCTCTTGAAACAGCAATCGGCGGAAAACCTTTCCGTTTCATTGACTTGATGGAAGGATCTGCTGCAGAAAGAACCGCTAAAATCCTTGACGGTACCGGCGCAAAAGTAATATGTGCATTTTGTAATATTAGTAACTCCCATTTGTCTAATATTCCTAATGAAATTGACTGTGATTGTTTAATTGCAGGAGATGATAAGGAAGCTAAAGAAGTTGCAATCGAACTCATTAATAAACTTCCAGGCATTCAAGCGATTGACTGTGGAATATTAGAAAAATCAAGGATAATCGAAAAAATCACTCCATTATTAATTGGATTAAACATTAAGTACAGATCCCATTATGGAGGACTTAGAATTACTGGAATTCCACAATTTGAGAAATAATGTTGAAAATTTGTAATTATTCTATACTGCTCTATTAATAAATTGTTGTATCTTTGAATATCCTTGACTGGGCTCAAGAATATTTAATTTCAACATTAGTTAAATATTGGAAATTATGTAAATAATTTTCTAATATTTAACTTAAATTTCTCTAAGCGCATTTACATTACAGGTGGTTTAAATGATAATAGTTTTGGCAAAGGCAATTCCTAAAGACGAAGATGCATGTGCAAAAATTGTAGAATTTGCACAAGATCTAATTGAAAATACTAAAAAAGAAGATGGAAACATAGATTATAATTTATATTCCAATACTGCAGATGGCACACTGCTATTTGTAGAACAATGGGAATCTAAAGAAATCTTAGGTTCACATTTGCAAACAGACCATTTCATTAGATTTGGAGAAAATATTCAAGATTTAGTTTCATCAGAACTCATCATTGATGTTTTCGATGCTGATGCTATCAGTCTTTAATTTTCTTTTTTTCCCTTTTTTTGAATTATTCGTTAACATTAAAATCCACTATTTCACCATTATCTTTGACGATTTTAGCAATGGCTTCTTCAGCATTATTTAATTTAGCATTACATAATTTGACTAAATTCATCGCTTTTGTAAATTCATCAATAGCATCATCCAATGGCACATTACCACTTTCTAATTTGTTCACGATTTCTTCTAATTGCTCTAAACTTTCTTCAAAACTTAATTCTTCCATTATATCACCTTTGTATTTATTGTTCCATCATCAAATTCAATATCTAGTTCATCTCCACTTTTCACATCTTTTGCACTTGATATGACTTTATCATCAATTTTAGCTATTGAATAACCTCGTTTCAATGTCAAAAGGGGATTTAATATTTTCAACTTATCAACATTCCTCAAGAAGGTTTCCCGTTTGGCTTTAGTTACCTCTTCAGGATTTCTTAAAACGGCTCTTGACTCTATTTTAAGTAATTTATTTCTGTTCTTTGAAATTATGTTTGAGGATGTAAGATTTAATTTTCCAATCATATTGTCCAAATGCATCTCTTTAATTTCATAGATTGATTCGGGATTTTTAAAAATCTGATTTTGGGATATGTTTTCAACCTTTTCTCTATTAAGAGTTAATTTATCATTAATGCTTTTATTAACTCTTTGGGATAACTGGCTGATTTTGTATCTGACTTCTCTTGTTTCGGGCACTGCAATTTCCGCCGCTGCGGTTGGTGTTGCGGCTCTTTTATCAGCCACATAATCGGATATTGTAACGTCAATTTGGTGTCCTACCGCACTTATGACTGGAATTCTGCAGGCATAAATTTCACGTGCGACGATTTCTTCATTGAATGGCCATAAATCTTCGATGCTGCCGCCTCCCCTTCCAACAATTAATGTATCTATATCATATTGTTGGGCATGTCTGATTTGGCGTACAATTTGGCCTGCAGCCATATCTCCCTGAACGAGTGTTGAAAACACCAGAATTTTACAATATGGGTATCTTCTTTCAATTGTTGTGATAATGTCCTTTATGGCAGCGCCTGTTTGTGCTGTAACAACCCCAATCCTTTGAGGATATTTTGGAATTTCTTTTTTGTGGGTCTCATCGAATAATCCCTCTTTTTCAAGCTTCTTTTTCAATTGTTCAAAAGCGATATGCAGGTCACCAATCCCATCTTCTGTCATGCTGTTGGCATATAGTTGGTATTTTCCGTCTCTTTCGTAGACTTCAATTTTACCTTTGATTATTACATTCATGCCGTCTTCCGGTTGGAATTTAAGGCCGTATTTTCTTCCTTTGAACATTACTGCTGGAATTTGTGAATCTTTATCCTTTAGGGTAAAATAGCTATGTCCGCTGGGATAAGTTTTATAATTGGATATTTCCCCACGAATGTAGATGTTTTGCAGATTCACATCCTTTTTCAGCTTGTTTTTGAGATAGGCATTTACTTGAGACACAGATAAGTATTCATCGTCCATGTATTCACCTTTCAAAGTAATGTTGTTATTATGTTGTTTATATTAAATACAATTTTTTATTTTTGCCTCATTTTTTCTCTCGTTGCATTGTTCGGAAGTCATTTTGCCGACAAATTAAAAATTATTCAATATTTTTATATATTAAATTGAATATAATTCAAAATAGAAATAAATTTTAATTAAAAAATGAACATACGAGGAGTTTTATTATGGCCGCTTTTGAAAGAGTAAAATCAGGTATTGATGAGTTGGATGAAACCCTGGACAATATCCGTCTAGGAGATAATGTAGTATGGCAGGTTTCTAACTTGAAAGAATTCTCTTATTTTGTAAATCCCTATGTTAAACAAGCTTTGGAAGATAAAAGAAACTTGATTTACATTAATTTTGGGCAACATGAACCTTTAATCCCAATGACTGATGAAGATTTTGAGGAGTTGGAAGCCGAAAGAAACGATTCCAATAAGGAATTCGCAATGATTGAGAGAAATGGGATTAAAATTTATAAGGTAGATCCGATGGAGCAATTCGAATCATTCACATTGGAAGTTCACAACATCATTACAAAAGAGGGATTCGATGCATTTTACGTATTTGATTGCCTTTCCGATTTGCAGGCCGCATGGGCAACAGATTTGATGATGGGAAATTTCTTCAGGGTCACATGCCCATATTTATTTATTCTTGACACAGTAGCATTTTTCCCGGTCATTAGAGGAAAACACTCTTTTGAATCCATTGCAAAAATCAGGGAAACAACACAGCTGTTCTTGGATGTCTATTCAGAGAATAATGATGTTTATGTTCACCCTCTGAAAGTTTGGAACAGATATTCCCAAACAATGTTTTTAGGCCATAAGTATAATCCTGAAACAGGCAGTGTAACAACCCTGACTGACGGTATGGAGGTCTCCAAATTTTACCAGGTAATCAATTCAGCATCCGCTTACAATAATGAGCAGAGTACTGACAGCTGGGAGAGGTTTTTCACTGCAACTGAACTTTTACGTCAAAATGGAGTTGATGTGTCTGACAGGTGTGAACTGATGTGCTCAATGATGATGGCAAAAGACGAAAAGGTTGCTGAAAAGATTAAACAATACTTTGAATATGATGACTACATCAATATCTACAACCGTCTGGTTGGAAGTGGAATGATTGGTGGTAAAGCCTGTGGTATGCTGTTGGCCCGTAAAATCATTGAAAAGGACCGCCCCGATTTGTATGCCAATTTTGAACCTGATGATTCATTTTATATAGGTTCCGATTTGTTTTACACATACATTGTCTCAAATGACTTATGGAATATACGTGTAAAACAAAGAACAAAAGAGGGATACTATGAGGCAGGTCGTGAATTGGAAGAAGGCTTGAAGAACGGAGTATTCCCTGAAGATATCAAAAACGAATTCAGAAGGGTTCTTGACTACTTCGGTCAAAGCCCAATCATTGTCCGTTCAAGTAGTCTTTTAGAGGACGGATTTGGAAATGCATTTGCGGGAAAATATGAGTCAGTATTTTGTGTAAATCAAGGTTCGCTTGAAGACAGGCTCAATGCTTTTGAAGAAGCAGTAAAGACAGTTTATGCAAGTACCATGAACATCTCCGCTCTTGAATATCGTAGCTTGAATGATCTGGACGATATGGATGAACAGATGGGATTGCTGGTTCAAAGGGTTTCAGGCTCTTACTATGGTGACTTTTTCTTCCCTACAATGGCAGGAGTCGGTTTTTCATACAGTCCATATTCTCCGCAGCCGGACATGGGGCGTAATGGAGGAATGCTTAGGCTTGTTATGGGATTAGGTACAAAAGCGGTTGACAGGACTCAAAACGATTATCCACGTATTATCAATCTTGATAGGCCGCATGCCATTGACCATCCGAATGTTGCAGAAAGGCATAGGTATTCACAGCATTCTCTAGATGTACTGGACTTAAAAGAGGTTTCCATTCATGAGATTCCAGTCGATGACGGTTTGGAGGTTCTTCCAAGATATGCAAAACGTCCCGTCATTGAACATGATACCGAAGCCGAGAGGTTATATCGGGAGAGAGGCCAAAGAAGAGAGATAGTTTTCGTAAACTGTAATGGTATCGTGAATAATGACAATTTCATAAATATGATGAAAGATCTGCTCAAAACTCTTGAAAGTGCTTATGATTATCCTGTTGACATAGAATACACTGTCAATATTGGCGAGAAGAATTCATTTGTTGTTAATCTGCTGCAATGCAGGCCACTTCAGATTTCAACAACAAAAGAAGAGATTGAAATACCTAAAGATGTGGGAGAAACTTATTTCCATATTAGAAATGCGTCAATGGGAAGATCAAGAAAAGAAAACATTGAAACATTGGTTTATGTCGATTCCCATAAGTATTATGAATATCCATATGCTAAAAAAAGCTTGATAGCAAGGATAATTGGTGAAATCAATGCGTATTGTAAGGAAAATGATAAGACTTCCATGCTGATTGTTCCAGGAAGAATCGGAACTTCTTCACCAGAACTTGGAATTCCAGTGGTATTTGCTGAAATCAGCCAATTTAGAGCTATTCTGGAAGAGTCATACAGCAAAGTAGGTTATGTTCCGGAATTGTCTTTTGGAAGTCATATGTTCCAGGATTTGGTTGAAGCCGATATTTATTATGGCGCCCTTTTTGAAAATGATAAACGATTGGCATTTAATAAGGATTTGATTAAAGATTTGCCGAATAAATTAAGTGACATAAATTCTGAATTGGATGATGAGCTTTATGACATGATTCATGTAGTCAATTTCGATGACAAAAATCTTGAGTTCTATCATGACATGAGAAACGATGAAAGTAAATGTATTTTAAATTGAAAATACAATATATCATCAAGGTGTTTTTTTATGAGAATTAAAGATGAATTATTTGGAAAAGAAGTTCTCGATGCAGAAATTCAAATCGTAGGTAAAGTTAGTGATGTTGTTTTTGATAAGGACTCATTTGAAATTACAGATTTGGTAATTAAGAAAACCGGATTTTCAGAACAAATCAAAGCTAGTGAAAATATGGTGCCTATGGAACTTGTTAAAGTTATTGGTGATAAAATCTTACTTAAAGGCGAAGATGACATTTAATTGATTCATATGGTTTCAAAAGAATATTTAATTGATTTATTAAAGCAAAATGGGGTTTTTCTTGAAGGGGATTTCACTTTATCTTCCGGAAAGAAAAGTAACTATTACATTAACATGAAAAAGGCTATCACTGACCCTGAAATCTTATCAACAATTTCCAAATTAATAACTGAAAAGATTAATGTTGAAGAAATTGATAAGGTTGCAGGTCCTGCATTAGGTGCAGTTCCAATAGCTACAGCAGTTTCTTTAGAATCAAAGCTCCCATTATTGATGATTCGTAAAGAAAAGAAAGGTTATGGTACTTCTAAACTCATTGAAGGTGAATTGAACGAGGGTGATAGTGTCATTGTCGTTGAAGATGTCTCAACTACTGGAGGATCTCTCTTAAAAGCAATCAAAGCCATTCAAGAGAATGGGGGCAATGTAAAAAGAGCTTTTGTTGTTGTAGATAGGCAAGAAGGGGCTATCGATGAGTTTAAAAAAGAAGGCATAGAGTTAGAACCTTTAATTTGCGTAAATGAATTTTTTGAATAAAAAAGAAAAGTAATGATGAAAATTTAATTTCATCATTTTTTCACATGATGGACAAAATGAGGAAGTTCATCAATAATGATGCTAAATGCAGTTTTCACGGCATTTGGTGAGCCAGGCATAGAAAATATAACTGTTTTTTTGTATATTCCAGCGGTAGCTCTTGAAAGCAATGCCGCAGCACCAATTTCCTCATAAGATTTTGCTCTGAATATTTCTCCGAATCCTTCTAATCGTTTTTCGAAAAGTGATTCAACAGTTTCAACGGTGATGTCACGAGGATCAAGGCCAGTTCCACCAGTTGTTAAAATAACATCAATATCTTCTGAAATCATGTTTTCAATAGCATTAATCAAATCTTCTTTTTCATCAGGAATTAAACTCCTGGATTTTAATGTGTATCTGGCTTCGATTTCTTCTGCCATATATTGGCCGGATAAATCAGCTTTTTTT
>NZ_CACXTS010000051.1 GCF_902770715.1 uncultured Methanobrevibacter sp.
AACTCATGTTATATCTGACCAAAGAAAAGACTTTATACGATCCATCCTTAAAAAAGATTATAAGTAATAGTTCGTCGTCGGCGACTTCATTTTTGAATTTGATCTGTTGTTCTTTCAGTTTGCCGGCGGGGATGACAAAGTAATACGAAATGCCGGAAACTTCAAACTCACAATCATCGTAATCAATATTACGGCTGGTAAGCAGAAGAGCTTTCGGGTTTTTCTTCAATTCCGGTACCTCCTTCTTCAAGATTAAAAAAAACACAGCGGCGGCTATTTTTACTGTTTACCGAAACTCTTAACCAGTGCTCGTCAAGGTCATTTTTGAAAAAAGCATGGTTACAGAAATGCACCCTGGTTTTAATATCATCATGCGTCTGAACACCACAAAACAATGGATGCGTCTGATGTGGCAATACGACACAAGTGTTATTATAGCCACAAGTGTTATTATAGCACTACGATTGAAACTGTCAATGACAGTTTGGTAAAAAAATCGCCAGGCGCGTCTGGAGATTTTGTGCGTTAAAAAACATAAATTTCTGAAACCCGCACAGTGACCGGCGTGCGCGGAATTTCTCAAAGTCCGTACAAACGGACTGGCAAAGTTGTAAAATTTAAGTAGGTAGGGAAGGGGGGAGGGGGAACCAAAGAAAAGGGGGCAAGCCATGATAATCGTTTATATAATTCTGCTGTTTATTGCAGTACTTTTATTTATGCTGCTGCTGGGCTTTATTGACATCGTTTACAATTTAATCACGGGCAAGACGTCAAATTTGGCGGAAAAATTCTGCGAAGCTATGAATGTGATTGTTGGCGTGATATGTGCTGCTGTCTGCGGCATTGGTATTCCTGTCTTAATCTTGTGCTTACTGTTTGTAATTGGCATGCTTATTATTGGATAAATTTAAATGGGAGTATAATATTAGTAAAAGTTAGATTGCAACGATAACATAAATGTTTTTGGGAGGACGTTATGGGCGTGGACTTTATTATTGGTGATGTTACCACACTGCAGGCGGATGCGGTCGTTAACGTAATTAATTATGAACTGAAGGACGGCGGCTTAGTGAATTATGCCATTCATAGAGCTGCAGGGCCTGAATTAAAAGAATACAGCGGAACGATTAATGCGTGTCCGGTAGGCGGAGCGAAGCTGACGCCCGGTTTCAATCTGCCTGCAAGCTATATTATTCACACCGTGGCTCCACTGTGGCGGGATGGCAACGAACAGGAAGAAAAATGGCTGGCAGCCTGCTATCTCCGATCTTTGGAACTGGCAGCGAAGTACCACTGCCGGAAGGTTGCGATTCCTGTAATCTGTAATGGCGGTTCCGATTTTCCCTTCGGCAAAGCGCTCCAGATTGCGTATGATACATGCCAGTATTGCCTTACTGAAAAAAATATGACGTTAGATATTCTTCTGTCTTTATAAGAAGCCTCCAGTTGAGCTAACCAGAAGTGATTACTTTGTGCTGCCGCAGTGTATCGAAGAAAAAGAAAAGAGAGTAGATAAAATCTATAATTTGAAAAAGAAATTGGACACACTACATTTTGTTATTAGCAAAAAATAATTAAGCAGATTAAGAAAATTAATTAATGATAATGAAACAACAGATATAATAAAAGAAGCTAAAGTATATTTTGATGGTGATTTTGTAACTTGGAAAGCTAAAGATTATAAATTTGCAGGTACCGCAACTGGTATAGAATGGCCGAACTCAATAAATATAACGTACAATCATGAATGGCACTTACCGGTAAGACTATTGTCCAGCGTTTATGAATTTTCATTTTGTAGAGATGGCTTGTTTATCAATGATATTTGCAATCCCGAAGTTAAAGTTACTGGTAACACTGTAGGTAAGGTAGATCGTTTTGAACCGGAGTTATTAAGCTGGTTATTAAAACTTGCGTATTTTTATCCACGATACGATTATGAAAAATATAAAACATTTGATGCGGACGACTTTAAAAAATGGGTTTTGCAGGAAGTAGGCTCCTTGGTTAAACCGTATTTGGATTGTTTAACTGCAATGATGGCACCATATCCGTTGTATCAGGATAATCTCGATGTATCTAAAATGGAAAATGCTATTAAATTTTTTAAACAATATCCTGAAGGTACTGGTTCGGCTGAGTTGTATGTTGCTTGGGAAAAGATTTTTCCATCTGATGATGATTTAGTATTGTTTGGCAGAGCAGAGGCTGGATGGAAATGCTGGTGCAACAGTAAAACTCTTTAATTTAGTGTAAAGGTAATTAATAATGAAACCTTTCTTTTTATTGAGTTCTTCGTGTCATGCTGATAAAATCAAAATTCGGCAATGAGTTTGCGGTCGACGGCCACATCGGCGCCAGTGCCAGTAAACCATTCGCTGAAAACAGTCCTTCACGGCAGTCTCTGCATTGGAAGCAGGTACGCCGAGCTGTGAAGGGCTTTATTTATTTGTGGCTAAAAGAACTTTAGAGGTAGTTGAACTCTGCATAAACATATATTTGAAGAATAAACAGATGGTTGTACTGATTCTGAACTCATTAAAAACACCCATTTTTTGGCCAACTACAGTCAGAAATGAGCCGCTAAAAACCGTAGATTTAAGGTAAAAATACCTATTCTTGTCGGAACGATGCAAGCAACAGGCCAAGCGAGCATGATGAAACTTTAAACAAAGTTTTGTAAATCAAAACTTAAAACGAATTATAATTTTATAAAAAAATCAAAAGTTTATTTAATAAAATATAATAACAAAAATAAGATTGATTCAACAAACTTGTATTTGTTGAAAATTTTGGCGACATGTGGTATAATATAAATGTAACGAGGGTTGAGGTAATCTTCATTACGATTACTTACTTTAATATTGTTTCCAGTAACGGAACCAATTAACCATAGAGAGTGCGCGAGAGACAAGCTCGGTGACCGCACAGCAACCTGACCGGGCGCCCGGTTAAGGTGCTAATGCTTGTATGATGGGATATTGGATAGCTCTGCTTTTCAAGCCCATCAGTCAGATGGGCTTTTTAATTTTTGTGTTCAAATCTTAATTATACTGGAGGCAATTCTTATGAGTTATTATAATACAGATCCACAGTATGCAAGACAAGAAAAACAAGACTTTTATAATTGGTTGAAGACTGAACTAAAGCTCAGTATATATGAATCCAGGCAATATATGTGTGCTATTAAAGGCGTGGAAGATTTTGCATCAAAAAGGAACTATCATTCAAAGCAACTCTTTTCATTAAACCGAGACATAGTTTTTGAAACGGTGAGCGAGTTATTGTTAGATGATGCGTTTCGTAATGATTATGTAGTTAGATGCCGTATCTACCCTGTAAAACCGACAGATGCCATCTATAAATTAGTTAAGTATGCGGCAGCGAAGCTTCCTTCATACAAGAAGAAACATGAAAAAAGCGAATCTGTACCTGTGTGGAATAAGAATAACACGCTATACGTATATAAGGGTTTATTATCTTGTCAGAGAAAAGGTCATCACCTCATTACTGCAACAGCTGTGATGCTTGGACTGAAAAATAAAGATGTAAGAATGACCGTCGCTTATTGTAGAGACTGCAACCGCTTCTTTATCAGTGAAGTTTCGTATCAGTACTACCGTAAAAAATACGGTGCCATAATTGGAGACATTCAATTAGAGCATAGCAGCATTACTTATAACGGAGAGTTTTTGGCTGAGGAATCGCCGCTTCATCTATGCGGTTATAACGTGAATCAACAGGATAACTACTCTCGCGAAGAACGAAGATTTATTATTTCAAAGATTATTGATAGAGGAATTATGAGTAAGCTAGAAGTTATTAACTATTTGGAGTATTTTATTAGCCATAATGGGCAGCAGACAAGAAACTGGTTAGCCCTTGCGAAGTGGAAAGAAGATTTGCAATTTACAAGAAGGTACCAAAGGGCATATGATCCCGTCTATGGTATAACCGCTATTCGTGCCATTGGGTAACGTTAGGTGAGTGGCAGTTTTCAGAAATGCGACTAATGTAAACTTGATAAAATGGTAGTTATGAATCTGACCTCCTTTTGGGGTACAATGAAACCCCGGCACACATGTTTACGGAGCACTCTATATGAGTGCTCCGGTTTTTAGATTTGTCGACCTGCAATTTGTATTAAAAAAAGCTTTTAGGAAGGAAATGGTTATGTTTAAGTTATAATCTGTTGCACGTAAAATTTTCCTTGCAATGACTTGTCGAGTAAGCTTTTTAATATATTAATTTCTTACTATTTTAAACGGGCTATTAATATGGTAAAATTAAATTACAAAAATAACTATTCAGGAGTAATTAAAATGAAAATCAAAAAAAGCGATATTTTAGCATTGCCTACTAATTTAAATCTATGTCATAACGAAGAAGAAGTAAAATATGAGTTTGCCAAAGCATTTCAAATAAAAATTGATTCTCAGATGAAAATGGATTTGTATCTCCCAACATGCCTGTTTGAATTCAAGTATGATAAAAATTTAAAGTCTATCATACAAAGAGCTAGAGTTATCGCGCAAGCTTTATATTATATTAGGGAACTAAAATATGGTAATGAACAATTAAGAGTACCACCTAATATTTGTGCTATTGATAAAAATGAAGCATTCTTTGTAAAAACAAAAGATTTTAGTTCGATATTTACTAGTAAAATACAGAAGTATGATTGGGATCGTGCTCCAAGCACTCCATGTCCCTATATTATTGATGCTGTTGCAAAAACAGATGTAATTAAAAATGCAAATGTTTATACTCTTACGGATCCGGATGATTACAAGGAGTTTACAGAACATATCGAGAGAATCATTTCTCTCGAGATAGATTTGTTTGAAGGACTTACAAAAAAAGATATTAATGAGCAGAATTTTGAAGAAGTATTTAAGGTTTGGTTAAGAAAATTTAAAGATTATATCGTCAATGGACATAAATCTTCAGAATATTTTATCGCTGACATACAATCAGATAAGACAATTGTGTCTTTAGAACGTGGTGAAATAGTTTTCTTTTTAAATGATGGTACTACAGTAACCAAGTCTATACCGATGGATGAATACGAGAAGTTTTGGGATATTTATGAAAAAGATGTTGACATACCTACCATAAAAGCTATAAGGCAAAGATTTGATAGACTAACAAAAGAAGATTATCGAAGATTCACTGGGGAATTCTACACTCCAATATATTTTGCAAAAAAAGCAATTCAATATTTAGAAAAAAGCATTAACAGTAAAAAATGGTGGGAAAAAGGATTTCGGTTATGGGATATGGCAGCAGGAACTGGAAATCTTGAGTATCTTTTACCGGAAGAAGCGTTACCATATTGCTATATTTCAACACTTTTAGAGGATGATGCAAAGTACTGTAAGAAGATATATCCAGAGGCCACTGTATTTCAATATGATTATTTGAATGATGATGTTGTATTAAAATTCGAGAAACAACTTAATTTGTTAGAAGAAGATATTCCAACAAAATTACCCAAGAATTTATTGAAAGATTTGGCTAATCCTAATATTAAATGGATTATATTTATTAATCCTCCATTTGTAACAGCTAATACAGCAGGGTTTAAAAAAGATATTACTAAAGATACAGTTTCTGAAACAAAAATACGTAAATTGATGACATCAGAGAATATGGGTGAAGTTAGTAGAGAGCTTTTTTCACAATTTTTATATAGAATAAGTTTGGAATTTAAAAATAAAACAGCATATTTGGGACTTTTTTCGAAATTAAAATATATTAATTCTAATAATGACCAACTATTTCGAGATAAAGTTTTTCAGTATAAATTCGAACGAGGTTTTTTGTTAGAATCAAAGAACTTTTCTGGAAGTAAGGGAAAGTTCCCTATTGCATTTGCTGTTTGGAATTTAAGCAAAATAATGAGATTAGAGGATCAAAAAATAGTTTTTGATATTTTTAATACCGAAGTCCAAAAAATTGGAACAAAGAAGATTGACAGTATTGCAAGGAATACGTTTTTGAATAAGTGGGTTGAAAGAAAAAGAAATAATGCAATAATGCCACCATTCTCTAGTGCATTAAAGTTAGGCGATGGAAATAAAGATATACGAGACAGAATTGCGCCTGATTTTTTGGCATCATTAGCTTCATTAGGGAATGATTTTCAACATCAAAATTTGACATATATTCTATCAGGTCCGGCTGCTAGTGCTGGGGGCTTTTCCATAGTTCCAGATAATTTGGAACAAGCGTTAATAATGTATACAACTAGAAGATTACCCAAAGCAACATGGTTAAACGATAGAGACCAGTTTTTTCAACCAAACACTAATAACTTTAATAGTATTTTTGTCTCAGATTGCATAGTCTGGGCATTGTTTGATGGTTCCAATCAGACAGTTGCAATTGAAAAAGTTTTATATAAGGGAAAGAGTTATCGTATAAAAAATCATTTCTATCCATTTCTCCTAGAAAAAGTAAGTAACTGGACTGTATCATTAACAAGCATTAGAAATAGTCTAAATGGAGCTAAAAATGATAGATATATGGCAAAATATCTCCAAACATTAAAGTTTTCTCCTGAAGCAGAAAATGTTTTGAAAAAAGCAGAAGATATTTACCGCTTATTTTATCAAGAGTCAACGTATTTAGCTTGGCCGAAATTTAAAACAACAACGTGGGATGTTGGTTGGTATCAAATTCGAATGTCATTATTAGATAAAAATATCGGCGATACTGAGATTGAACAATTAAGTCAATTACATAAAAAATTAGGAGAAAAAATTTTACCTAACTTATATAAATATGGATTTATAAATAGTTTGGAACAGTTTTTTGTTGATGAAATTTATATAGAATAAGTTTATTAACACTAAGAGATTATGTCTTTTTCAATAATATACAAACTAGTAAAAAAGGAAGTGTGGTCTAAAAATCATTACTTTCATCACTACTTATCATACAAGAGGACAGAATGACAGAAGATAATGAAAATAATAACAGTACACCAAAAAGTCAAATATAGTTACCTTAGACTCTGATTTTCTTCATAAACGTAAATAAATAATTATGACTTTCTACGCATTTTGTATCATCAATATCATAACTTTTTTCGTCTACGGCCTGGACAAGCTGAAAGCCGTCAATCACTGGTGGCGCATCCCGGAGTGGGTGCTGCTGGGCCTGGCTGCGGCAGGG
>NZ_CACXTS010000052.1 GCF_902770715.1 uncultured Methanobrevibacter sp.
ATGAAAGGATAATGATTAGACTCAATATTATTCTCTTTCTCATTTTTATCATCACACATTATTGAAATTGATATAATTTGTTATTCCATATCTGAACAGGAACACACCATATGCTCCGCCCATTGCTGCCGCATCAGCATCTTTCATCAGCTCGCTTGCAGACAATTTCTTTAAATTTGAATCTGACTTGTAGGATTGAAGTCCTGTCCAGACTTTCGCACCGCTTGATTTTTTAACAAGTGCTTTGGTTACCTTTTGAATCCAGGAGGTTCCTGCATTGTAATTGCCTTTGTAAACCATCGGAACAATGACGTCAAGATATTTTGTCATTGTAGGAATATCCTGACCGTAATAATATTTCATTGAGGATGGCTCAGGCATTACCGCTGCGGAAACTATTATCTTAGAATTGATTTTATGAACAGCGTTTGAGGCTGTTTTTGTAAAGTAATTGATGGCCTTCACACCATTGGAATATTTATATGCAGTTCCAGGGTATCTTAAATAATCAAAATGAACTCCATCAATGCCTTTGATTTTAGCATATTTCTTGGCCAGATTGACTTTTGATTTAATCAGGTCATAGTCGATTTTGCCTTTTTTGACCGGATTATACCATTTTCCGCCCTGATAGAACACCTGCATCCAGAGGTGCACCTTGATTCCCTTGTCATGGGCCTTGCCTATGAACTTTTCGACATCACTTTGACCCCATAATTCAATTGATTTGAAGTTAAGGAAAATATGCTTTGTTCCATACTTCTGGAGGGTCTTGAGGTTTACCTTATTCATGTCTGCACCGAAAAGCCAGAACCCGTTGTTGCGTGCCTGATTCGGTTTTACCTTAACTGTGTATGTTTTGGAAACCTTATTGTAGATGGATGTCTTATAGGAATAGACATTGAGCTTGTAAGTTCCTTTCTTAAGCTTGATGCTCAGGGACGCAATACCCTTATCATTTGTCTTTGTTGAATATTTCTTCTTGTTGATAGTGAATGTGACCTTTTTATTCTTAAGGATATTTCCTCTTGCATCAGTCAATTTGATTTTAAACTGATTTAAAATCTTATGTCTGTAAATTACTGAATTTGCCTTTGTAATCTTTTTAGGCATTCCCTTTTTAACAGTAACGACTGATTTGCCGCTTGCCTTCTTGACGTTTTTCTCACCGGCAAAGGTGTATGTAATCGGATAGACACCCTTGTAAAGACCGATTGCCAGGGAGGCTACACCTTTGGAATTGGTAGTTCTCTCATAGGTTACGCCGTGAATCTTGAACTTGACGGTACGTCCGCTTAAAGGAATCCCATCAACAGTCAATGTGGCCTTATATGCATTCTTGACTGTAGTGTAGGCAGTATAATCTGATGCCTTGAACTTTGAAACTGTTGTTGTAACGACTGTTATCTTTTTAGAGGAAGTGACAGTCTTGTATCCTGTTTCGCCAAATGTGTATTTGACGGTATAGGTTCCCTTGTCAACAGCCAGCTTCAAGCTTGCAACACCCTTTGCGTTGGTTGTTGAATTGACTGTATTGCCGTCGAGCTTGAAGGAGACAGTCTTGTTTGCAAGTGCTGTTCTGTTTTCATCAAGAAGCTTTACGGAAAATGTCTTGTCCTTGAGATAAACCGTATCTTCAACACTGTCGAATGATGCCTTTAAAGGCTCGGCAGTCTGATTGGACGCCTCAAGAGGAGGTTCATCACTTACTTCAGGAATAGCCTCTTCAACCGCCAGATTATCACTATCTTCAGCCAAACTTGTCGAATTCATTTCTTCAGCACTGACTGCCGTTGCCGTCAATAATATGACCAGCAGGACAATTAGTGCTCCTGCATATCTAAATCTAATAATTATCATGCCTCTGTTAAATTAAAAGTTAATCTTCCAACTCCGTCGGATACTTCAAGTTCGCTTGCCTTTGGTGAAAGACCGTTCAACAGAGAATTGCCGCTGTCGGAATCCATATGCTGCGGCAAATAATTTGAAATATATATCGGATAGACAGTGCATTCACCCTTATCCTTCACAAGGTCTATTTTAACGAAGTAAGCGGAGTGTGTTGCCTCATTTGATTGGTCAAATATGAAGTTTCCTAAGCTGTAGAATATCGGTTTTCCGTTGTACATCTCGATTCCCTGAGTTACATGCGGATGTGAACCGATGACGACATCTGCACCATAGTCGATCAATTCATGCGCAATCCTGACCTGGTCCTCATTTGGGGAATTTGAATATTCGTTACCAAAGTGCAGGTATGCGACAATGAGGTCTGAATCATTGTTTTCAGCTATTTGCTTTTGTGCATCTTCAGAATCATATGCTGAATATCCCGGATTGGAACCGTTTGCATAAGGCATTACGTCATAACCATACTCTGCAAAATTGTTTGAATCCATATAGTTTACTATGGTTACTTTCCTGCCGTTTATGTCCTTGGTCACGCATTGGTGAGCTTCATCCTCATTTTCACCTGCGCCGATAGGGGTTATTCCAGCATCCTTAAGATTTTGGATTGTATCCTTCATTCCTGTGATTCCATAGTCAAGAGCATGGTTGTTTGCAATGGATGCAACTGTATTGTTATTTGCCTTGGCCAATGGAACATAGCTTGGATCGCATTTTAAAGGAACATCTCCTTTCAGGGCATCTCCTGAAGTTGTGGCCGCATTCTCAAAGTTAATCAAAAGCAAGTCAACATTTGAAGTGACATCACTGACACCTTCAAACGGAGATGAATCCAAACTTAAAACATTAGGCATATTACGGGCAAACATGACGTCCCCCGTAACTGCAATTGAAACGTTTTCCTTATCCTGGAAAACTGCAGTGCTGTCAGTGGAATTGAAAGTCATGTTAAGCACTACAAAGAGCAAAACAGCTAAAACTATTGCTCCAATTAAAAACCTTCTTCTTAAAATCATAAAAACTATGCCTCTAAAACTTCTGCCTCTTCATCATCGCTGAATAATTGGTTTAGCATCCATTCAGCGTCATATTCCATAATGTCATCATATCCCTGACCCATACCCATGAACATGATTGGCTTTTTAATCACATAACCGATTGAAAGTGAAGCTCCACCTTTGCTGTCTGCATCGGCTTTGGTTAAGATAACACCGTCAATGTCAATTGCCTCATTGAACTTTTTAGCCTGTTCGGTTGCATCATTTCCGGTCAATGCATCACCAACGAATATTACCAAATCAGGTTTTGAAACCCTTTTTATTTTTTTCATTTCATCCATAAGATTGGTGTTGGTCTGCATTCTTCCTGCAGTATCGATTAAAACAAGCTCTTTTCCTTGAGCCTTTGCATGCTCTACCGCATCATATGCAACGGCTGCAGGGTCTGATCCTTTCTGGTGCTTGATGATTTTAACACCGACATTGTCAGCGTGATATGTGACCTGTTCAATAGCTCCTGCCCTGAAAGTATCTGAAGCGGCAATAACAGGAGTGTAGCCTTTCTTCAAGTAGTAGTTGGCCAATTTTCCTATGGTTGTTGTTTTTCCTGTACCGTTGATTCCTACAAACATGACAACCAAAGGTTCTCCTTCGGCCTTTTTGGCTTCAATCATTTCTGTCATTGATTTGCCAGGAATGTCTATGATCTCGGCAACCGCATTTCTCAAAGCAAGGAATGTGTATTCTGTAATGTCATTGCTTCTTTTGATTTTTTTACCTACAAGGTCGTCCTTTACGCTTTCAACGACTTCGGTTGCAACTTCCATTGCAACGTCCCCCTGAAGGAGTTCCATTTCAAGTTCGAACAATATGTCATCAACATGCTTTTCCTGAATGGTTTTTTCACGAACAAAAGAGAATATTCCTCCTTTAGCTTCACCATCGGCAGAAGCATCATCTTTTTTATCTTTATTTCTGCTCCAAAAGTGAGATTTTTTCTCTTCCTTCTCCTCTTCAGGCTCTGCTTCAGCTTCTTCGACTTCTTCAATTTCCTCAGGTTCTTCAGCTTCTTCAGCTTCTTCAGGTTCTGCTTCCTCGTCAGCATCAGAATCCTTTTTATATTCTCCTCGAAGCCTGGATAAAAATCCGCCTTTTTTCTCTTCTTTTTCCTCTTCAACAACCTCTTCAGGTTCTTCATCAATTTCTTCTTCAACTTCTTCAACAGGTTCCTCTACAGGTTCCTCGACGACTTCTTCCTCAGATGATTCAACATCCTCATCGATTTCGGAGTCCTCTTTATCGCAGCCTCGAAGTCTGGATAAAAATCCGCCTTTTTTCTCTTCCTCTTCAGCCGGTTCTTCATCAGATTCATCAACAATTTCTTCCTCAGATTCTTCAGATTCCTCAACGATTTCTTCTTCGGATTCTTCAGATTCTTCAGCGGGTTCTTCCTTTGAAGACTCTTCAGCTTCTGGAAGCAAATTAGATTCATCCTCTTCTTTTTCCTCTTCCTTCTTTTTCCTACCGAATGAGAAGAAAGAAAAGCGAGTACCGGATTCTTCTTGAAGATTATCTTCTTTTTCAGCTTCTTCAATAAGCTCTTCTTCTAATTTTTCACTTGTACGTGAAAACTTCTTTTTCAATGATTCAAACAAAATTAACCCAACCTTTTAGTTTAGTTAAAAATTTAATTATTTATATTTTTATTTTTCATAGTATTTAAAAAAGAAGTTGAATAGCCTTTAAAATTAAAAAAAGGAATGCAAAAATAAAAAATATATTTCATCGATTAATTTCAATACCATAAAAACTGCAATAAATAAAATATAAAATAAAAAAAATAGAAAAAAAGAAAAAATTGTAAAGCATCTAACCCCTTTGGGTCATGTTGCCTTGAGCTGCAGCTGCAATCTGCTCAGCTTGAGCTTGAAGATTAGCTACAATGTCAGTGCATTGTTGCAAGTTAGCTAGCATTTTATCCATACTATCTTTCAAATCTTCTTTTTGCCCGTCTAAGATTTCGCGAGCGCCATCAGCATCTTTCTTAACAGCAAGGCCAGCACCGATACTTACAATAATTTCATCAGTACTTTTAAGTTCTCCTTTAATGAAAGAACCTGCACCTACAGGTACGAATGCTTCTACAGACTCTTTACCTTCAATGTCTTCTAAAGTAGCGTATAATGCGTCCACTTCAGCCATAGAGGTTTGAATCATTTCAATTTGTTGTTGAATCAATTCAGCTTGCTGCCTGTAAACATTCATTTCACTAATAAGACTGTTTAATCTTTGCTGATCTTCCATATTAACACCTTCGATGTGTTTATAAAATTTCTTTTACAATTGGGTCTTCGACATCTTCAGGAGCAATTTCTTCGATTTCAGCAATAGAAATTTGATTCCTGTTAATACCATGTTTACTTCCGAAACGTTCGTAGATTTTCTCTTCGATTTCAGCTTCACAAGTAGCTTTGTATTCTTTAGTAAACTTATGATATTCATCGCCCATTACAAAAGTACCTTTAACTCTGTAAATTTTTGTTATCATATTAAATCCCTCAAGATAAATTAATTAAAAATCATCATCCAAAAAGCCTAATGCTTCTTCAACTCTAGCCATTTCAGGACCGGTACTATCTTTAGCAACAATTGCTCCATTTGAATTAGCAATGGAACAAGCTCCAACTAAAGCAATACCTCTTCCAACAGTACCAATATCCCCTTCTACACCAAATACTTCTTGAGCAAAACTAATTTCAGATTTAACAGCTTTGGAACTTATCAAAAATCCTTTGTTTGTAACTTGAATAAGTGAACCGATAATGTCGCTTCCAACCATGGAAGTCGCTTCGACGTTTACATCCAAAGTCTCTTCAATAATGTGAATCGCTTCATCAGATAAGAATGGGCTTACGATAGCACCCTTGTCGTTTGCTGCAATGATATTACCCAATGCAGTGTATTTGCCGGGAACGGTAGCTACATTAATACCTAATTCTTCAAACTGTTTAACTTCTCTATCTAAAACATGTGGGGAAACAACCATTCCGTTTGAATTAACTACAGCTAAAGATCCAATAAGGCTACTTCCGGAAATAGAAGATTTGACGACATCAACGTCTAATGTTTCCTTAATAATATCTGCCTTTTCATCTAAAAGGTTATAAGGAACAATAGCTAAATCATCAGTTGCCAAAGTAAATACTCCTACATTCGGATTTCCTACAATATCTACTCTTTTTAACATATTGTTACCTCACATTACTCAATAACAGGGTAGTGAACAAAACTATTCTGCTAAGGTAGCTGTTACAATACCATCATCATCTTTAACTGCTTTTACAGTGATTTTAGAAGGTATTTTTTGAATGCCTCTTTTCCAAATAGCATGATTGATAGATTCATCAATTTTAACATCTTCAGCTTTCATGTGTTTGGTTAAGAAGATTTTGATTTCTCTGATAGCTCTAGGAGCTCTAATGGTCCTTTTAATTTCTTTAACATTTCTAAGTGGAATTGTGTAAACTCTTTCCATAATAACCCCTCATTATAATTTAAGACTGTTTCTTCTCCAATGTCTAGGTTTTGGTCTGTATCTAAGCCCAGATTGGAATTCTCCTATTTTGTTTGTTTGCTTTTGCCATTCTTAATTTTTTAGCTAATGGTTTATTTCTACTCATTTTCTCACCTGTAATACATATAATAATTATTTTTTATATCCGATAACACGAGTTTGATAATGTTCTGGGAATATATCCAGGGAATTTCCTCCTTTCTCATCAATCAAGGTTCTTATTTCAACCTCGAAGTCTGAACTGTTGTCCTTATTTGACTTTTCATGAGATATTTCAAATAGGCTGGAAGTTATAAGCTTGACGGACTTGTGTCCGAAACTGTCCAGATTAATGTATTGGACTTTCTTCCTGTCTTCAAGACTTCTTATCTGATTGATGTTCAGTTTAGGAGTTCTGTCATCTCTCCTTGTCCCATCGGCAATAATATCGTAATCGTCTGCTATTCTTTCAACGGTTTGTGCATGAATAAATTTGATTCCATCATTCGGGAATCCGTCATTCATAATCATTTCGCATGTCTCGTCCAAAATGTCCGTATCCATTTTCAGGACATTGTGCTTAAAACCTAACGCTTCAGCAGATTTGCTGGCCGGAATATATGAATCATAAACACCAAAGTTTGCTGTACATAATTCTACGTCAAGACCCAGTCTTTTAAGCATCACTGCCACAAAGGATGAATCTTTACCTCCGCTATATAATACACCAGCTTTCATTGACATTATTTCCTTGTAATCTTAATTTCTCTTTTCTGACCAGCAATTTGTCTTAATAGAACTTTTAATTGGTCATCAGTTACTTTACCTCTTAAACTTCCTGCCTGTGCTGATTGAATCAATTGAAGTTCAATCTGATTTACAAGTTCAGGTTTGGTTAGTTTAAGATTAGCTAATCTATTACGAGCTTCAGAAGTCATGATTTGAGCTAAGATTTGTTTTTTCTGAGCTTCAAATTGTGCTTGAGCTTCTTGCTGTTGTGCTTGAGCCATAGCTTGTTGTTGAGCTTGGTTTTGCATAGCAGCTTGTTGAGCTTGTAATTCAGCCATTCTTTTTTGACGAATTTCGTCTAACTCGCTCATATCAAACTCTCCCAAATATAATTAGTATTTTTCAAGATCAGGAATATCTTTAATGATTTCAGCAGAAATTTTATCTAAGAATGATCTTCCTGCTGGGGTAACAACTCTTCCACCTTCAACTTTTTCAACAAATCCTGCATCTTCTAATTGGTGTAAAGCAGTTCTAATGATAGATCCGCTACCTTTTCTAAATACTTCAGGACGTACACCACGGTCTTTTTTACCACCGTAGAAAGTTCTTAAACTCATAACTCCTACAGGACCGTCAATGTATACTCTTCTGATAATAGAAGCAGTTCTTACATACCACCAATCTGCATTTTCTGGTTTTCTTTCTTTGTGAACACCAGTTTTAACAAAATTGGACCATGCAGGTGAATTGATTTTATCATTGCTTTTAAATTCGTCTGCGACTTTTTTAATTAATAAATCTGCAGGTACATCAAATACAGTAGTCATATTAATTCTCCAATATTTATTTTTAAATAATTGTAGCTTAATCCACTGTAAATTTAAGACCTAAAAAAATAGGGCCTGTAACTCTAAATTTATAATGTTTAAGGCTTTTTCTTATAAATAACAGCGACATGTCCTCTAACATCGATTAATTTTGATTTGGTTTGAGTGACTATACAGTCGATGTATTTATCTTTATCTCTAGCGATATTTTTTGCAAATTTAATTCTGACAATTTCATTAGCCTTAAGCTGACGTTTAATTTCTTCAATGACATTTTCATTGACGCCGTTTTTACCAATGTTGATTGTCATAGCGGAAAGAGCTCTATTCATCATTTCTTTTTTTGATTGACTCATATTTAGCTCTCCTTTTATTTTTCTGTTCCTTGCGATAAGGAATCTTCATTACATGACCGCATTCACCACAAAAAATGTTAACTTCAGAGTTAACTAGCCGGACGGTGCTATTGCGACCAGGCGAGAGGAAACTCTTACATTTCTTACAATATCTTCTCTTCCATTCTTCAGGAACTGGAGTATTGTATTTGGTGGACAATTTCAATGCAAGTTCTACATAGCGATTGGATCTTTCCGGATGGGTGATGAATTCCATCTCGGCACGATTAAAAAGAATTTCCATTCTTTCCTTCGCTATATCAATCATCCACTTTGGTCTTTTTCCTCTACTCAAAATATCCTCCCTTGTAGGATATTAATATTCATGATTGGATTAAAATGATTTGCGCAATTTAAAACAAAAACCATAGTTAAAAATTTTAACCTTAGGTTAATATGAATATTAAGAATAATTATGTTTATTACTATTTATAAAGGTTGTGGATATATGGGATTTTTTTGTAAAAATTATTTTTTTGAAAAAATAAATGGATTAGTTAAATCCACCTATTCTCTGTATTCCCTTGATTTTGTCGAAGTCAGAATCAAAAGATGCAATTCTGGTGATTCCAAATTTCTGCATAGATTGCAGAATAGTACAATCTGAAAAATTAATACTGCCATTGTAATATTTGAACAAAAGCATCGCAGAATTATAATCATGGGATGTTAAACAGTCCAATATCTCAAAATTGAACAAATAGCTTAACAAATCATCGATATTTCCAAAGAAATTATAATTAGTTAAACTATTTAAAACCTCGACTAAAACGGTGATATTTGTTGCCTTAGATTCATTTTCCAAATAAGGTTCAATATTTCCGGAATCAACAGAATGGCTATCATTCTTAAGAATTAATCCATTAATATATGAAGTATCTAAAAAAATCATGATTAAATCCCCTTGTGGCGTTTAGATTAGTTAATCCCAGCCCACATCACCTAATTGGCGGAGTTTCTTTAAAGTGTCATCGCCCTCTGGTTTGTCATGCTCAAGCATAGCCCAAAGTTTTTCACGGTCAATTGTGCTGGGAATTCTCTCAACACTTCTTAAATAATCAAAAAGTATTGCATGAATTAATTTTTCAGGATTACAATGGATTTTTCTACATCTATCATTCATCTTTGACATTATATCATCAGGTATATTAACCGATTGCATATTCGCAACCTCCTTTTCATCATTTAAACACTTTTGAATATATTTTACAATTAAATCTTCGATTTGAGATTTATTCTTCGAAGCTTGTATTTCCAAATCGTCAAATAGCCCTTCATTAATCTCTAAACTTATTTTAGCAATAATATCACAACCTTAAGTTATATTGTTCAAAAGCCATTAAAGATTTAATTGGCACAAATACTTTCGAACGAAACTATCTAGTTAAGTCAAATTAATATATGAACTCTACAATATATAAGTATTTTCGAAAAGCACAAAAGCATAAGTGTGTATTTTAAAAAATAATAGTTATAACATAATTATTGACTAAAAAAAGAAAAATTGAAGCGATTTAGAAAAATTGATTTGAAAATAAAAAATTGATGTTAAATTAACCATTCCATGAAGTCAACTTCACCAACCGGCAATCAAATCAACGATTTCATCAACACTTAACTCGCCAACATCTATTTCTGAAATCCTGTCGCCGTATTCATCAAATGCTTCGGCGGTGCAGACACCCATAGCTTCTGCTTCGAGGTTTTCTCGTATTTTGCTTTCAGAATAGTCACGCTCTTCAAGTCTTTTCCTCAAAATTTCCGGATGAACCCTTAAAACGATTATCTTATCGGCGCCGGAACACAGGTGAGCCAAATGCCCTTCAAAAATAATCAGTTCATCACTATCGCTAATTATTTGCGAAACCTTATCATTTAAAGCGTCGATATCAATGATTTTATAGCCCTTATCCTCATCAATGCCTAAAACATAGTTATTTTCAATGGCCAAATCATTTATTTTGATTAATCTGCAATTTAATTTTTCAGACAACACTTCGCTGACGGTTGTCTTTCCGGTACAGGGAGTGCCGGTTATAAAAATAGTATTTTTCATAATATCAAAAAAAAGAAGAATTATTTTTTAAGAATAATTCTTAAAACGTCTTCATCTTCAAGCACATGGTCCGGACCTACTTTCTGTCCTGGGAATTTGACGGATGTTCCCCAAACCTTTGCATGACGGAAGTTCTTGACGAATTCCCTGTGAAGTTTTCCACATGCATCAATAACAGTAGAGCCTTTTTTGATTACCAAAGGATCTTCCATATCCGCTTTTCTGCCTTGCGGCTTTAGATAAACCCTGACCAAGTCAAGATTATCGAAAATCAAGTCCTTCAACTCATCAATGTTTGTTTTCTTATCGGCAGAAATCGGAATGAATTCCGGAATGTATTTCCTAAGCTCTTCAAGGTATGCGTCATCCACAAGGTCAACCTTATTCAATAAAACCAGCATAGGAACATATGACTTGTTTCTGTCAAGCACATCAATAAACTGATCAATTGTCACGTCGTCACGGAAAAGCACGTCTGCATTGTGCATTCCATACTCATTGATGATTGACCTGATTGTCTTTTCATCCAGATGAGTAAGCGGACAGGTTGAAGAAACCTTAACACCACCAAGCTTTTTCCTTTTAACGGTAACGTCAGGAGGCTGCTCGTTAGGCCTAATACCAATGCTTCTAAGCTCATTTAAAATTACATTCAAATGCTGCGGATTCAAAGTATCCAATACGACCAAAATCAAATCGGCAGTTCTTGCAACAGACAAGATTTCTTTACCTCTTCCTTTTCCGCTACTTGCCCCTGTGATAATTCCCGGAATGTCAAAAACCTGAATTTTTGCGTTTTTGTGCTCCATTACGCCCGGAACAATGTCCAATGTTGTGAATTGATAAGCTCCAACCTTACTTTCGGCATTTGTAATTTCATTCAAGAGAGTAGATTTGCCGACAGAAGGAAATCCTACAAGAACTACAGTAGCGTCTCCAGTCTTCTTAACGTGGAATCCTTGGCCTTTATGCCCGCCACTGCTCCTTTGCAGAGATTCTTCTTTTAACTTGGATAATTTAGCCTTAAGCTTACCAATATGGTGTGAAGTAGCTTTATTATATGGTGTCCTTTGTATTTCTTCTTCAATATCTTTTATTTTCTCTTCAATCCCCATTAAATCACCATAATAAAAAAAAGAAAGATTAGGAAAAACCTAATCTAACAGCAATTACGCACCAGCTTTGGTTTTATCAAAGTTTACTTTAAACAGCATTACACCGCTTTCCGTATGGACATTTTCAAATATGTCCTGACCAGAACCACCTAAAAGATATAATCTGGTAAACATTGAGTTAGACAATTCATTACTGATTAGAATAGGTGTGTACTGATTGTCATAACCTAACAGGAACATGGTGTAATTTGCATTCGATACGTTTCCAACAGACTCGTTTTTCATGAGATATCCGTCTTCAATGACCATCAGGTTGGAAATGTTCAACGGATTGTATGGTGTGTCATTCACATAGATTTGTTCACCACTCTCAGTGTAAACAGCCTCAGTGTAAGCAGTGGTAGTGTTATTACCAGTACCTCTTTGAATAACGGCATTTACAGTCATTCCTTGATCATTAAGTAATGACATCTTACCGGTTTGGCCTGCTTTTACTTCCACTTGGGATGTTGGAACATAATAGTTGTAGTTTTTGGAAGTTTGGTTTTCAAAATTCCATGCACCGAAGTAACTCCACCAACCTGCTTTTTGAAGCATATCGGAAGATGCGACAAATATTACAGGACGTGGATTTTTAGGGTGAGTGTAATTTACAACATCTTTTGCCTGAGCACCAGTCAAGTGATATTTGGTTTGCAATGTCTTTTGAGCATCGGAAGCTGTTTTCGGCAAGATATCAATTAAGATATCAGTTGATTTACCGGTATCATTAGTAATGTTAACTAAAGCTTCAACCGCCCTGTCACCTGTTGTATCAAGCATTCTGAAAATACCTGCGGACAGTTCCAGATTATCCGTACTCATCGCCTGACCAAGCCAGAACGCACGTTGACCTGATTGAGAACCCCCATCGAATGTTACTTGTTTATCAGCAGCAATCTCAAAGAGGTAACCGAAGTCCCACCAGGATGTGATTACTGTATTGTCAGGTTGGGTTTCATTGATCCATTTCATTGCATTCCACATTGGGTCGCTTGTACCAGGAACAACAGTTTCTGAAGTCTGATAAGCTCCGCAGACACATGGAGTTATCAATGCCAGAATGATACCTATAATTGCAATGTATTTTTTAATTGGAATGTTATTACCAGCGCTAGCTTTTGGTTTGAGTAAGTAAATTGAAGCTGCACCGGCACCAATGATGACAATGAACATTAGAATTCCTAAAATGGTATTTACAGTAGCTAAAGGAACTGAAGCGAAAATTGCCGCAATTATAATAACAGCTAACAAAATTCTGTCATCATTGATTTTTAATTTAATGTAATCCATTGCAACTCCTACAAAAATACCTGTTAAAAGAGCGAAAGGCAATACGAGTGTAGTAATGAACCTAGAACCTCTTGTTACAGCAAGTGCAGTGAGTACAACCCATACAATAAATAAAGTTCCATATAATATTGATAATTTTTTATCTGTTAAAATTTCAGATACTGAATCGAAGCTGAATTTGCCAAAATCGATTTTCAATTTACGTGAATTGTCAAGTTTTTTAGCGGAAGACAATCTTTCAGATTTAGGAGGTTTTTTAGTAGCGCCGCTTGTGCTTACTGATGTGCCCCTGAGTCTGAAAATGTTTCTTGCAAATAAGTACAATACGCTTAATCCTGCGAATAAAACTGCAATACCACCGATACCGTTTACTGCACCGTTGGTGTTAGCTAAAAACATTGAATTCATACCGCCACCAAGCATTGATGGAATTTGCATCTCTGCAACGGAAACAAGTACGTTAGGGAATCCTCCAACAACCCTGGAAGCGGATTGCAAGGAAAGCAAGGAAAACAAGCTTCCGAATAACCCGGTAACCCCTTCAATACCTTGGAAAATGGCAAGACCTACAAATCCAACAACACCTAAAATCACGATGGATTTTAAGTCGACCTGATGTATAAACCATTGCAGCTTACTTGAGTACGAATTTTGGTTGTCTTCACCGACATTGAAGTAATAGCATGCAATCAGATAGACAATTGAGAATATTCCCATAATACCTATGTAAAATATGTAACCAGTCCATGATTGTGAGAACAGTCCAATCGCAAGGATAGACAAGATTGCAAATAAAATCTTATAAATAATATTTTCTGCCCTTATACTCTCTACAAAGAAGAATATAAAGAATAACGCCCAGATATAATAGAACATATCTGTATCAAAAAATCCTGGGAATGTGTGTGCGAAGTAGTTTGGAGCAAGTACAATAAGCAATGTCGCAACTATGGCTCCATAATCATTAGTTAATCTTCTTGCGAAAATGAACGCTGGAATTACAGCAAAGGTAGATATGATAGCGCCAGTCCAAAATGCCACTTCTTTTACAGAATGATTTCCAAAGTATTTATTTGCCAAATCATGTAGGAACGAGGTCACATGAACGATACCCAGTTCGTAGTTAATCGCATTTCCATCTGGAGCAAGCCTGTGCATATCCCAGTTACTTCCATTTATCTGTTCATCACCCACAAAGCCATGATCTATGTAATCTTCAGTCAACCTTAAGTTATAATATGAATCCATTTCACTGAAATAAGGAAGACCGGAAGAATCAA
>NZ_CACXTS010000053.1 GCF_902770715.1 uncultured Methanobrevibacter sp.
AGGTAAATTATACATTAATTCATCATAATACTCAACTATAATGGGATATTTTATATATTCTGGTGGTAAAATAGGTGTTGTTATCTCTATTTGACCATTATCGTCAGTATAACAATCCTCACCAAGTGCTAAATTGTATATTTCAAGATTACGAATGGGTTGGTTTGATTTGTCCTTAAATGCAACATCGAGGACAACTTCTTCATAAAAAGGTCGGATAATGGGTGAATAAATAGGATTAAATGCCATTTCAGCAGAATTGTCCCAAGAAAATACTGTTGATAATTCTAACACCAATACTACATATTCTAACCCATTACCCGACACTATTATTTCATTAGACTCACATATAACATCATAATTTGATATATTACATTCTTTAATGTAAAACCCATTAGTCCATAGACTATTATTGATTTTAAATTGAATTAAATCAGTACTACGATATATTTCAATAAAATCGTATGCAAACCAATTATTTGTTATTAAAACTCGTGTATCTAATGTATAATAATCAGTAACTGCTTTTCCAAAGTGTTCTACAATACTATTATAATCTTCAACGGTGAGCAATCTTTTATTGAACATAATATCATAACTCCTTTAAAACTACACCTAAAATATGATGAATTAAAAATTTTCTTTTTTCAACAGTTATTACAATTTAAAATTAACAGAATATTGTTCTTCTCTTGGAAATTCCATTCTTAAATTGTGGATTAATTCTTCATCACTGAAATAATTTAAACCCATAAAATATCCTCCAAAATGAATTTATCTGTTAAATAATCCTTATTTTCACTAAAACAAATCAGTACATAGTCATCATCGTGCTTATTTTTTAAATAAGGATTTCTACTAGTTAATGTATCTCCATCAGTAACTCCCCTAAAATAAACCCATAAACTTGTATCTAAGTTTAAAAAGTTGTCTATGTTTTGAATAATGCTTTTTTCTGTAATTATTCTATTTCTATATGATATATCAGACTCATCTTCTTTTCTAATGATATTATACTCCAATCCGTGCAAATCAAGATATTTACCAGTAGCATGTTTTAAGAACAAATCTAAAAAATGATTATTATAATTTTCTAGATATTCGCCAATAGTTCCATCTAAAACAATTCTTCCATCATTATCTGATTTTTTTAATTCAGGATTGTTTAATCTTTGAATAATTCCTTCTATAAACATTATAAAAACCCCTATTCAACATTTTGAGTAATAGATACATTCCCTAACATCAATACTGTATTTTCATCAGGAATTAAACGATTAAAACTTTCATTATCACTAGTTAGCTCAGTAACTTGAATTACACCATTTACTGATTCGATACAATTTAAAATTAAATATTTAGATAATCTTTGATTAATGTTTAAACCTGCATATAATCCATCAGAATAACTTCCACCATTAAATAATGCTCTAATAGCACCTATAATAAGATTATTTGGTAATTGTTCAGAAACTGATAATTCTAACTCAAAATTAACAGTAGTATAATCAACAGGTTCAACTTCAAAAGAATGGTTATAGACAAGATTTTTTTGAATAGTATATTGTGCTACAACTAATGCAAGAATATCCTCTGATAATGGCTTATTATCTCCATTCACAATGACTTTTCCAGTATAATTATTATCAGATGGTACAATTAATACATCATGAATTCCATCTATATTTTGACCTAAACGGTGATAATATTCTTTACTACCAAATCCGTCTTGACTTTTCAATGATAAAAGTCTTGATCTGTATTCATCATCGGTTTCACTGTCTTTTCCACCTATTAATGAGTTAGGATTGTTTACACTTAACATATTATAGGGTGCTGTATCTTTGAATAAAGTGATAGTATTTGGGTCTGCATTTGTATTAAGCCCAACTACCTGAGAATACACAACACACTCAATACTTGTTTCTCCAATTGGAATTTCAACCTCGATGTTTGTAAAATATTCCAATCCAGTTTCTTCTGATAATAAAACAGTATTGGCAGGGATTATGATATTATAATCAATAGGTTCAGGAATAGTGAATAATACTACACCCCAAGATGTACTACCATAATCTCTTGGAGTATTCATATCCTCACCGTGTAAATCTAAATATCGACCATAACTTGTAGATAAAAATGCAGCTCTCAATAAATCTGTATCGTTTTTCTCTAAATGATAAATATCAACTGCAAATGATTCTAAAATATTCCTTATTTGAGAACCATCATTAAAATCAGTTATATCAGAATCAGGATATTTATCATTGAAATAATCAACCATAATTTGAACTAAAACTCTGCGGTTGATTTCCTCACCCACTACATTGTAAAAACTTTCATCACCTAAAACCATGATTTTTACTCCCCTAATGTATTTTCTTTAAGATAGATTGATGAATCATTATTTAAAACAAGATTATATTCTAAAATTGTATTAGAATTGAAAACAGATATTTTTAAATGGCATTCGATAGTTTCGCTATTAATTTTATTGACTATACATTCAATATTTTGTATTCTTGGGTCTCTTTTACAGGCATCTTCAATTTCGATACGAATATACTCATGTATTGTTTCATGGTTGAATTCTCCAAAATGTTCTTGAAGATTACTACCATAATTAACATAGAACATATTATATGTATTTAAATCAGCTTTTAATCGATTTAAGATAGCTTGACCAAGATTTTTAATATCTTTTACAACAATAATATCTCCTTTGTTATCAAACTTCCAATCTGAACGAATATCTGCTCCTAAATGCTTTAAATCACTCATCTTACAACCTCGCCATTGTTCCTCCATCCTGGCATGACATCCACTAATTCATTGTCAATAAAAGCAAATCCATCAGTATTTATGACAAAGACATACATTCCATTGACTATTTCAACTGTTTTCATCACATCATCAATTGTTTCATTGAATTCTGGTAAAATTCTTTTTTTTAATATTTCTCTAATTTTTTCTTCATCGTAAGCCATAATATCACCTGTGCCATCCTGCTGTTTGGTATTGAGGCATACTTCCACTTTGATAGCATAAATCCACTGTTTCCCATCTGCCGTTGATTAAAACTCCATTCATATAATGATTATATACATGATAAATCACACAAGGTTGTCCTAATACATCCATACAAGCTTTTAAGAGTCTTGCACGGTCTCCACAATTAGAAGTTGATGCATACAATGTATTACTTGCACAAGCATGATGATTGTCAGGATATCCAACATAATTGCCGTAATTATGTAATTTTGCTAATTTTTTGTAGGCTTCTTTTGGGGTGCAACCTTTTACATAATCAGCATAGTTCGTTCCCTCTTTACCAATTTTTCCTTGTGCATTAGCTCTATTTTCATATCCGTGATTAGATGGATTAGCACTACTTCCAGTGTGGGCACAACATAAGCTGTAAGTATCACTACAATCTGTTTTTCCATCCGTTCTTGCAGGAATATTATTTGCATTGGAAACAGTAGTATTGTTAGAAGTTGTAGTATTAGATGATGATTTGTAAGCTTGGTCATAAGCTTCTGCATAAGACTTAACGGCATTAGAATAAACACTAAAACTTGAAGGAAAAGGATTTAATGTTATATCTGCAAAAAGACCATTGCTATCACAAGTAATTTTGACGGTTTCAACATACCATCTGTTTACTTGATAAGGAACACCTCTATTCACTTTATAGGTAGGTAAAATTTTGAATATTTTTTCTAAATTGGCAAGTTTAAATTCAGAAGGAAGTTCAGTCCATAACATTTGGTTGGTATGGAGGTTTTTAAACAATGGGTCATTTAAAGGAACACGAATTTGAAAAGATAATAAATTTCTAATACTTTTAGACATCTCTTCTAATGCTTTTATATATGTTTGAGTTGTATTTACAACCGTATTTGAAGAACCTGATGTAGTGTTTGTATTAGATGATATACTACCTGATCCACTATTTCCTTTTGCTAAATTTTGTCCTAACTCAGTACCATTATCTCCGTATACATAATGAATGCCTCTTGAAGTGATATATTGACCAGGGTTGCTTAATCCACTGAGTCCACTAAAATTATCATCCCAAGCTCTTGGAAGCCAAGTAAGTTTGTCTAAATGTTTAGTTTGACTTCTTCTATAATTGGGCATGTTTGTAAAACCAAATACTATTTGAATACCACGATTTTTAACATGGTTTTGAATGTAGGGTTGGCACATATCCCAAAAAGTACCAGCACAGTATCCTCCATAGATACAGAATGAAACTCCATTGTTTGGTACACGACCACTAGTTATATCTGATGTATGGTAACCAGGACCAACTCCTGACACTCTTACATCAGTATATCCTGCATTACGGAGTGCAGTAGCACAATCTTCCATAAGTTTTTTATCTTGACTCCAAGTATTGATATTATCAATATTAATTACAATAGGTCTGTTTTTAGCAATATTTGCACCAGAATTATCTCTCAATCCAGTTGAAGGATTTGTTACAACACCGTTTCCTGAAGAAGTAGATGAAGAACCATTAGAAGATGCATTATTTGTTGAGGTAGTTACAGCATCAATTATAGTTGCATTATTTCCAAAATAACTAACTAATGCTCCCCAATCATTGTAATATTCAACATCACCACCGTTTTTAACACCTACGGATGTAATAATGTTAGTAGTATCAAAACCATACTTATAATGAACTAAATCTGAATGAGTAAGTTTTATTCCACTATTTAGCCAAGTATCTAAATCTATTGGGTCTATATGTACTATTCCATCAGGAGTAAAATAAACATCTGTAGGAAAACCACCTATGTGAGCAAAATTCATTATTTTATCAATATTACTATCAAAAGATAACAAAGTTGGTGCTTTTTCCTTAAATTTATTATCGAACTTTAAAGCACCACTTATAAGATTATTATAATTATCAATAGGTTGTAATCCTGATAATAATCGAGAACAGCTTGCTTTTTGTTCATTACTAATTTTTATTGTATTTTTACCACTTAAACCTGGGCTAGCAATCCTATTTTCGAGTATATCGTAAATAGTTGCATTAGTTGATTCGCCAACTGATAATTTTGATTTACTGATATACTGTCTACGACCATCTTGGCATTGGTAGGAATACAATCCAGTGTTTTTATCATAATCAATATCCAATATTCTTCCACCGAAATTGATATGGAATGGATTAGTAATGTAAATCCAAGCTCTACCTTTTGTTAAATCAATATATTTGTCGGTAGTGAACTTAGCAGTCATAGTTCGTGGGTCAGTATCAATAATTTCATATTTAGTGAAATAAATGTCATTAGCTTTCTTTGAAGCAATAAGCTCTCCCCAATTTGGAATATCATACAATATTTTGTTATCAACATTAAATTGTGCAATATAAATGTGAGATTCAATAAATCCTCTATTATTTCCTGGAATAGTATAATTTCCACTAGCTCTTTTTGTTAAAGGTGTAATATCAGGTAAAACAACAACAGTATTTGTTATACTAGATGGATTATGTGTAGCATCACCTTTATATTCAGCTTTTAATACATATTCGCCCTCTCTTAAACGAATATTTAATTTGGCAAGTCCTTCACTATCAGTTTTTCTTATATATGTTACTCCATTGATAGTTAGTGAAACTTCACAATTTACTCGATTATTAAAATCATCATAAACTGCGCATTGGTATGCCAAACTTTGCCTATATGTTTTAGTAACATTAGTTCCATCCATCTTTGTGTTAGATTTAACCGTTACTTTAATAGTTTTACTAGATTGGGCATATTCACTATCAGAAAAGGTTACAACATTAGTAGTGTATTCCCCAGGAATTAAACTAATATTTAATCTAGCCTCACCTCTATCATCAGTTATTCTTGTATAAGTAACACCATTGATTGTAATGTATACTTCTTTGTTTACCAATGGGGAAGTTTGATGATACAATGTAACTTTCAAAGGATCAGAAGTTCCATATGTTTTAATGAAATCTACTGCCAATAAGGTGATAGCTTTTTTTGGCTTTTCTTTATAAACAGTGATTTTTATGGATTTTGAAGTAGAGTCATGGGTTGAATCTCCTTCAAACCATACAGTACAATCATACTCTCCAGGCATTAAATTAATGTTTAATTTAGCCCTCCCTTGATTATCAGTGTATCTTTGGTATCTTACACCATTTATATTGAATTGGACTGGAAAATTAATTAAAGGTTCTTTATTAAACAATAAAGTAACATATAAAGCATCTGGAGTGCCATAAATCTTTGAAAAATCATTGGCTATTAATTCACTTCCGACAACAGTTATAGTGATGTTTTTGGATGTAGACTCATATTCATCATCGCTAAATGATGTAACTGTACAGGGATAAACTCCACTTGGTAAATTAATGTTTAATTTAGCTCTACCATCCGTACCAGTTGTTCTATTATATATTACCCCATTTATATTAAAAGAAACTTGTTTATTTGGTAAAGGAACATTATTATAAAGTAAAGTAACATATAATTGTTCGGAACTGCGATAAACCTTGGTAAAATCATTGGCAATCATAGTAATTGTTTTTTTACTCATTAAATCACCCTAAATCCTTGACCCTCATATGTATCTCCAACTAATGCTTGAATTGTTTCTGCATCACATTTTCCTTGTTTACTTGTATCTAATCCAAACATTGCTTGAAACCCAAATATATCGCCTTGCATTTGCCAATCCCAAATGCCATTTGGTTCTCTTTTCTTAAAATATGGTCCGTCATCAGTATCCACGATAACTGTTTTTATACCACCTTTACTATCTTTCACTTTTACGATGTCGTCCCAACACCCTTTTTGTTGTAGTTTCTTCTGCAATGCTAAAATTGCCTCTTTGGTTGAATAATAATCTATTTCATGATATTTCAACAAAGTTTGGTCAATGGCAGATAAACTAGAT
>NZ_CACXTS010000054.1 GCF_902770715.1 uncultured Methanobrevibacter sp.
ACACTTAACTTAGGAGTTGCAGGGGCCGCATGGGCAACAGTTCTGGCCCACATTCTTTCAATCATTGCAATGCTTTATTGGATGTTCATCAAAAAAGACACTTACCTTAAATACGGCCGAGACTATTTCAAAAATGACCTGTCAATGTATAAGGACATTTTAGTTGTAGGTATTCCCGCCAGTTTGGAGCAGCTGATATTGTCCGCACTAACAATTGTCGTCAATTTCATGCTTACCCTTGTTTCAGGACCTGTTGCAGTGGCTGTATATACCGCAGGATGGAGAATAATCAACCTCGGAATGCTTCCGGCAATAGGTGTTGGAACAGCATCAATATCCATTGCGGGAGTTGCCTACGGAGCGCGAAAATATGAAAATCTAAGGGTTACTGCAAGATATGCAGTTAAAGTAGCTTTAATAGCTTCAATAATCGTTTGCATACTTTTAAATGTATTTGCAAATCAGATTGCATTTGTATTCTCATATTCAGAAAGCAGCGCACAGCTTGAACCGTTGATTGCCAGCTTTATACAGTTAATGTGCCTGTTCATATTATATGTTCCATTTGGAGCAAGTGCAGGAAATGTATTCCAAGGGGTTGGAAAAGGAACAATTTCATTCATCTTAACAGCATTCAGGGAATTCGTTCTTGTATTGGTCTTTGCGTATCTTTTGGGATTCGTATTCAATATGGGAGAAACCGGAATATACTATGGAATGCTTTTAGGCGGAGGAATCGGATCACTGATATGTTACACATGCATTGAATTATACATCAACAAATTGATTAGGAGTCGGGACAATGGCGTTTGATGACAATATCCCCACAGCCCCGTTTATCTCAATAATGTACAGGGAACATGCAAAATACATTAATGATAATGTGAAAGAGGAGGAACTGAGTTTCGGTCTCCACCCGCTTCTCATAAAAATCTATAGAAATGAGGGGATAAGTCAGGAAGAATTGGCCGAAGCGCTTCATTTAAATGAAAGCACAATTGCAAGAAATCTTAAAAAGCTTGAAGACAAGGGGTTTATTGAAAGAATTAAAGATAAAAGGAAAAAGATTATAAAAATAACACCAAAAGGTGGAAAAATCGCTCAAAAGGTAATGGATTTAGATGAAATGTGGGATAAAAAACTTAAAAGTAATCTGACAGATGAAGAGTATGATAATCTTTTAAAAACACTCAGAAAAATTAGTGAGGAATTGATATGAATCAAACAATTGAAGATTTAAAAACAAGAAGAAGCATCAGAAAGTTTAAAGACGAACAAATCTCAGACGAAGATTTAAAAACAATATTAGAAACAGGAACTTACGCGCCAACCGGAAGGGGAGCTCAATCTCCTAAAATTGTTGTCATTCAAAATCCTGAAACCATCAAAGAGTTTTCAGCATGGAACAGAAGCTATTTCCCAACTGAAATGCCTGAAGACATGGATCCATTTTATGGAGCAAAAACACTGCTTATTGTATTGGCCAACAGCGAATTCCCAACATACGTTGAAGATGGAGCAAGCGTATTGGCGGTTTTAGTCAATGCTGCTCATGCAGTAGGCGTTGGTTCATGCTGGATTCACAGAGCCCGTGATGAATTTGCATCCGAAAAGGGAAAAGCATTATTAAAAGAGTGGGGAATTCCTGAAACTTATGAAGGAATCGGGCATGTTGTTCTAGGCTATCCGGACATGGAAGCGCCAGAGCCATTGCCAAGAAAAGAAGACTACATCCACTATGTGGACTAATTTTTAAAAAAAAAGAAATCAAAGATGAGTTAAAATACTCATCTACATTTTTTCAGGTGCAGCAACACCTAAAATATCTAAAGCGTTTTTGATGGTTGTTTTAGCTCTGTCAACTAAAATCAATCTAGTATCCTCCAAATCAGATCCAATCACCTGTTCTGATTTGTAGAATTTGTTGAATGAACCAGCTAAATCCTGTGAGTACTGTGTAATGTTGTGGACTCTCTGCTTGTTGGCACAGTCTTCTACAACTTGTGGGAATTTAGCAATTTGTCTAATTAAATCCTGTTCTGTTTCATTAGGACTCCAGTCATCACTGACACTTAAAGAACTAATGTCCTTGCCTGATTTTGCAAGCAATTTGCATGCTCTTGCATGGGCATATTGAATTGAAGCGCATCCTCTTTCAAAGCTTAATGCCTCATCCCATTTGAATGTCAAGTGTTTTTCAGGGGACAATTTGGCAATGAAGAACCTAATAGCTCCAACACCGATATCTTCTGCAATAGGTGCAATTTCTTCATCGGTTAAATCAGGATTTCTTGATTTGATTTCATCATAAGCACGTGAAACTGCCTCATCGATTAATTCATCGACGGAGACAAATTTGCCTCTTCTTGTTGACATTGAACCTTCAGGAAGTGTAATGAATTCATAAAAGATTACTTCCGGAGCTTTTTGTCTGAATATTTCTTCAAAAATAACTCTGATTTGTTCAGCAGCCAATTTATGGTCTGAACCTAAAATATCAAGTACAGTGTCACCTAAAGTAGCTTTGTATCTGTGATAAGCCAAATCACGAGTGGAATAAAGTGAGGTTCCATTTGATCTTCTTAAAACAAACTCCTTTTCAATATTAAAGTCGGTTAAATCAATGAACAATACTTCATCTTCACGGGTGAAGCCTTCTTTATAGATGTAATTTACCAAATCATCGACTTCGCCGTTTCTTACGAATTGGCCTTCCCATACAAAGTCGTCATGAGCAATATTCATTCTTGAAAGGGACTCTTTCATTCCTGAAATACATTTTGAAACAACATCTTCAAAGACTTTATTGAGTTCCTCATCAGCTCCTTCCTCATATTTTTGGATTAAGTCATCTACCTTTGCATTTAAAGCTTCATCTTCCTCAACGGCTTTGTTTGCATCGAAGTATAATTTTCCGATTTTGTGGTCAATCTTATCTCCTTCATAATCGTCAATGTTTAATCCGCACTCGGTTATGCCGCATACGATGATAGCTATTTGCCTTCCCATGTCGTTTACATAATATTGGGTAATGACATCCCTTCCGGCCAATTTCAATAGCCTTGCAAGGGAATCTCCAAATATTGAATTTCTGATGTGACCTATGTGTAGCGGTCCATTAGGATTTGCTGAAGTGTGTTCCAATACAATCTTTTCACCGTATTCCGGTAGCTGACCATAGTTTTCATCGACCTTTTCCAATAGCAATTTTGAGAATTTATCGTAATCGATGAAAAAGTTGACATAAGGTCCGAAATTTTGAACTTTAGTGAAAATCTCCGGAACTTCAATCTTTTCGACTAAATCTTTTGCGACTTCAGGAGGGGAGGTTCTTAACTTTTTAGTAAGTGCAAATGCAATGGTACTAGCTAAGTCCCCTAATTTTGGATTTGGGGGGAATTCCAATTTAAAATCCCTATCAATCTCTTCATCATATTGATCTAATGCCTTATTGATGGCATCAATAGCTTGTTTTTCAATTTCAAAATACATTAACTCACCTATAATAATTATAACCCTCTTAACCAAAGGGAAAGATAACCTATTTTTGGAATAACGACTAAATTATCGCCAAATGTTACGACTTTTTCTTTAATTTGGCTTGATTTAACATAATATGGGTCAGGAGAATCATTATTGTCCCCCTTGATTACATACATCGTAGTTCCATTGATATCTGTAATGTTGATAATCCTATGAATTACTGGCTGGTTAAACCATGCCGCATCATAAACGACCACATCGCCGACCTGAACATCATCGGGATTGAATTCGTTTATGCCTAAAAAATCTGCCTTTTCGACTAAAACGATGTCTCCCCTATAGAATGCAGGTTCCATACTGCCTGAAACAACAACGTTCAAATGTTGAGCGGCAATTAAAACGATGATGAGAATAATTACATATGATGCAATTTCCTTTAAATCAATTTCCATTTTAAATTACCTTCTTCTTTTTTTAAATGCTTCTCCCAAAGCAATTTCAATAGCTTCAGAAGTTTTTTGCAAATCTTCCATTGAATGTGCATTTGAAATAAAATTACATTCAAATTGAGATGGTGGAATAAATACGCCCTGCTTTAACAAGGACTTGAAATATCTTAAGAACTGTTTTCTATCAGATTTCTGAGCATCGGCATAATTGCAGACCGGTGCAGGATTTAAGTAAATTTGAAACATTGATGCAAGACCAACCGGTTGGATATTATAGTCCTCATCCTCAATGATGGATTGTATATTTCCTCTAAGGAAGTTGCCTTTCCTTTCAAGTTCCTTATAGAATGCATCATCAAGCTGGGTTAAAGTGGAAATACCTGCTTGAACAGAAACTGGATTTCCTGAAAAGGTACCTGCCTGATAAACTGGACCGTTAGGAGCAATCAATTCCATGATTTCCCTTTTACCGCAAAATGCACCCATAGGAAGTCCTCCACCCACAATCTTACCTAGAGTGGTCAAATCAGGAGTGACACCATAATATTGCTGAGCTCCACCGCGGGAAGCTCTAAACCCGGTGATGACCTCATCGAATATCAAAACAATGTCATTTTCTTCTGTGATTTTTCTGATAAATTCTAAAAATCCAGGCTTTGGTTCAATGCAACCCACATTGCCCATAACAACTTCCATGATGATACAGGCGATGTTTTCACCTTCTTTTTCTATTAACTCGGTTAGCGCTTCCTCATCATTGAATGGTACGGACAAGGTATTTTTAGTGGTGTCTTCTGGAATTCCAGGAGAATCCGGCAAGGTTGCAGCTCCAGAACCGCCTTTAACCAATACATAATCATGGGCGCCGTGATAGGCTCCTTCAAATTTGACAATTTTGTCCCTTCCAGTGAAGCCACGGGCCAATCTGATTGCACTCATTGTAGCTTCGGTTCCGCTATTACAGAATCTTACCATTTCAGCGGAAGGAATCCTGTCAATAACTTCCTTTGCAAGAGTGATTTCATTTTCAGTTGGAGTACCATAAGCGGTTCCGATAGTCAATTGATTTGAAACCTCCCTTACAACCTTAGGGTCCGCATGTCCTAAAATCAATGGTCCATAAGCTAGACAATAGTCAATATAAGTTTTTCCATCAACATCTGTGAGTTTAGATCCTCCAGCACTTTTAACAAAAAACGGATAAGGTTTAAAAGCACGTACCGGAGAATTTACACCGCCCGGAAAATAATTTTTAGATTCATTGAACAATTCTTCAGAATACATTTTATCACACTATAAATGTTGGATTAACGAATTTACACATGCCACAGCAATAGGTGTACCGCCTTTAGGCCCTTCAACAATAATATTCGGAATATCTGAATTGTGTAGAGCTTCTTTTGAATCAGCAGCCCCTACAAAGCCAACAGGAACACCTACAATAGCTTTAAGATTCATTTCACCTTTTTGGTATAAGTCCATAGCTTCAAAAACAGCAGTAGGAGCATTACCGGAAACCACAATACCCTCAAAATCATTTTGGGCCGCATAACGCATTGCAGCGGCTGCCCTTGTAATCTGATGCTCTTTAGCTATTTTAACAACTTCTTCATTTTTAATATAACACTCAACTTCCCCGTCATATCTTGTAATCCCATATTTAACCATATTGATGTCAGTTAAAATGGTTTCATTATTTTTAAGGGATGCCATAGCTGCATCTACAAAATCATCACTCATCTTAACTAATTTTGCATATTCAGGATCGGCTGTTGAGTGAACAATCCTCTCAACGATGTCTCTTTCTATAGGTTCTAAATCTTTGACATCATCACCAATAAGGCCACGGATAATTTCACGACTTTTATTTGCAATATCCAAACCTTGTTTAGTTGATGCACCCATGAACATTTTGTCTGTCATATTATAACTATTGGTAAATATATAAGTTAAATATTTTGTTATATTTAAGAAATTTTTAAAAAAAACTATTTTTCACTAGCTGAAAGACCTGCCAAATATCCGGTTGAAAAGGCAATTTTCAGATTATAGCCCCGGTCGGACCATGCAAGTCCAAAACTTCACCTGCAAAATAAAGGTTAGGTGTCAATGTTGATTCCATTGTTTTCGGATTAACATCAGACAAATCAATGCCGCCGATGGTAACCTTCGCCAAATTTCTATTGAAATCTGTGATTTCAAATGCAAATCTCTTTAAATTTTCAATTAGGCGATTCTTGCTTTTTTTATTAATCCTTGACAGTTGGGTTTCAGGGCCTATATCTATTTCATCCAAAAAGAAATCAATGAAACTGTTGGTTAAAAACTGTTTCAGATAATTTTTTATCATTGCCTTTCCTTTGGATTGAAAATCTACTGTAAATTTTTCATGCAGCTCTTCGCGTGTAAAATCCTGGCAAAGGTCAATAGCTATTTCAAAATTCACGTCAGGTTCGCCTTCAAGTAAGTTATAATCTATACTTTCAGAAATTTCATTGCTTAAATTGATGATTCCTGGACCTGTCAGGCCAACGTGTGAAAACAGAACATTTCCCTGAACCTTTGATTTTGCATG
>NZ_CACXTS010000055.1 GCF_902770715.1 uncultured Methanobrevibacter sp.
GAAAAAAACAAGCAGTGAGGTGTATAAGTGTAAAAGAAGGATTATAATGTAAAAATATATTTAATTTGATAACGAGCTGATAAATATGTTTTTAATGTTATAATCCTCATTATGGGGTCAGTAATGAAGAATAAAAAAAGTTAAACGAGTTGACCAAAACTAATTTAAAATTCATACTATTCAAAACTTAACCCAATAATTACTTTATTTTAATCAATATATAAAGATTTCCAAAAAGGAAATCAATTTTTAATTTAATCTAATTTTTTGGTTTTTTGATAGGAAACATTTAAATTTCAGCTTTTTTTATTTTCATCATACTTTACCTATAAATCTGGTATATGATCAGTAATTAAATCATTAATGAATTTAGTTTCATTAATATTGTTGGCAAATGTTCGGTATTATGCTATTTAACGGTGTTTAATGGCTCAATATCGGTATATTTATATATTTGTCGCAATAAATTAAGTATTAGATTAATAAAATGTTTTAATTTATTAATCGAGAATGTTAAATCTCCAATGATTTGTTCTAAGGACAATGAGGAGTTGAACGAGTTGACCAAAATTATGTATGAAATAAGAAAATGGATTATTAAACCAGTCTTGAAAGAAGTAGTTCATTCTAACCTTAACTTTCAAGCAGTTGAAGAAATAATCGCAGAAATCGTTGAAGACAATGGTCTCAATGAAAAAGAATTCTTTGACTTATATGAAGTTGAAGAATTAGAAACTGGATTAATGAATAATGAAGCATTAGCTTTAATTTAATCCATTAGATGTTGAATTTTTGTATAAAAAATAAACGAGTTGACCAAACATGTTAGAACAAGAAATAAATGGTGTACCTCATGTTTTAGTTCCAAAAGAAGAATGGGACAAAATATGGGAAGTTTTTGACAGAATTAGTGAAATGGGTGAATAAAATGGGTGTCTATTCCTCATTAGTTGTTTATCCACCTGAATTCGATGAAATAGATTACAGTGAATGTGATAATTGTACTTTCGAGTGTGATGTTCACGGATACTGTAAGCATGACAGTTTATGTGGGGATTGTACCTATGACTGTATTTCCACAGGGCACTGTATCGAAGAGGTGAGCTAAATGTATCGTGAAGAATACATTGAAGCTCATACCTTAGAGTTTGATATAATGTATAGCCAATGTGGAGAATGCCAATATGGTCAAAACGACAATTGCCAACATTATTATGGTAAAGGGTGTGTTTACAATGACTAAATCTGTCAATCAATTTGTAGAAAATACCGATGGCATTTTAACTCATAGTGGTGAGATTAGAGTTGCCAAAGGTGGTGTAGAACAAAGAATTTTACATATAAATGATGAAGGCACTGTTTTAGTGAGAGGTAGGAAAAAATCCTACTCCACACTAATTCATGTTAAATTATTGCCTTTAATCAAATATGCTGAAAAAGGCGATGTAGGTTTCATTAAATTCAGAAGAGGTGAAGCTTTCATTGTAGGTTTCAGAAAAGAAAAACGAGCTGATAAATATGAATAAAAGATTGGATATTACAGAATTTCCACGAACGGACACTAATGATTTAAATTGGATTGAATTCTTCAAGTATTGGAAAATAGTTGAAGATTTAGATGAAAAAAGTGAATCAGAATTCAATGCCCACCTTAGAAAAGTGTTTAGAGATGAATACGGCATGGGGAGGAATGAAAATGTCCAAACCTGTTAGATTATATCCTGAACCTGAACCTATTGTAGTAAATCCACAATTTATCATAATGGGTAGTGGATTAATTGGATTTTTGTTTTTTATTGTAGGTTGGACTTTAAGAAGTATTGGAATATAAGGAGGATGTTAAAATGGGTTTAGACATGTTTTTGTATGGAGCTAACAGTAAATTTGATGGAGAATCATGTACTTCAGAAATCAAACTTGAAGAAGTTGCTTACTGGAGAAAACATAATGCTATTCATGCTTGGATGGTAAAAAATGTTCAAGGAGGCACAGATAATTGTGCTATGTATTATTTGAGTGAATCCACTTTAAAAGAGCTTTTAAAAGTGTGTAATTATGTATTAGCAAATCCTACTGTGGACACTGCTATGTCATTATTACCAACTCAAGATGGATTTTTCTTTGGAGGTACTGATTTAACATGTGAATATGAGCTAGAATACTATTTAAATGGCTTAAAATACACCGTTAGTGTAATTAAAGGTCTTTTAAAAGATGGCAAATACGAATATTACTGTTATCAATCTAGTTGGTGATTTAATGTTTAGTATTGTTTTAGATGGCGAAAAAATTGAAACCGTGATGTATTCTGATTATTCCGATGCTTTAAATTATGCAATAGAAGAATATGGAAAAGGTGTAAAAGTTGAAAAAATAGGTGATTAGATGAATGTAAATTTAATTTTAACCCAATTCGATGAATTAAATGATTCTGAAGCAATGATATTGCTATTTAAGAATTTAAAATCAATTATTGTCGATAATGCAGATATTATCCGAGTAGACAATGGAGCTTTACAAGTTAAAAGTGAAGCTGGTAATATAGTTGTAGATGTTGATGAACTTAATGGTTTCCAAGTTTTAGAAAAAACCGATGTTATTGAATTTGTAATTTCAAAAATTATAGGTGATTAGATGGCAAAAGCTGAATTAATTGAAAATCCACCAGTTCAACACGAAACTGGATTAGTGAATGTAGATAATGTCCCTGATGTTAATACTGCTATTAAACAATGGGATGCTTATCAAGAACTCTGTAAAGGTCTTTTAAATGAAACCGATTACCAAGAAATTTTTGTCCGTGAAAAAGATGAAAATGGCAATTGGATTAGAGTAAAAAGACACTTTAAAAAGAAATCTGCATGGCAAAAGCTCAGTAGAGCATTTAATGTTGATACCCACATTGTAGACCGTGATATTGAAAGAACCAAAATGGGAAAAATCAAAGAAGCATACTACTGTGTTAGAGCTACACTCCCTAATGGTAGAAGTGTCGAATCAGATGCTTTATGTTCCAGAGGTGAACCTGGCAAAGATAAAGTGTCAGACCACACTATTATGTCTACTGCAAAAACTAGAGCAACTAATCGTGCAATAGCAGAGCTTATAGGTGCTGGAGAAGTATCAGCAGAAGAAATGAGTGCGGAGAAAAAAGTAGGTGCTAAACCTACAAAATTTTTGAAAGAGAGTGATCAATAATCACTCTCCAACTTTATTTTCATTGAATAAACGAGCTGATAAATATGATGGAAAATACTGTTTTAAAAGAAGATATTTTGAAAGAAAGTGGTAAGCAACCAGTTTTATTTGAATTTGGTTTGAAAAGATTGATTAGAGCAAAATCTGCAGCTTTAATTGAATTAAGAGAATTAGAACTCAAATTAATCAATGCTAAACATGAATTAGCAATTGAAGAAAGAAATCTTTTATTGAACACCAATTTCAAAGAATTGGGCTTAACCAATGAAAAGATGAGGAATGCATATGTTAATGAACAATTAAATGATGAAAACATCAAAATAGATGTTCTAAAACATGGAATAACAAATAAAAAAGACGATATTGAAATAATCAATGATTTAATCAAATTTAATGAATTATTAATGAAAGGAGAATGATATTATGAGTTTTGAAGATAAACAAACTATTTTCACTAGTACTGAACTAGATTATGAAGAAATTGTAGATATTCCTGACGGATATGAAAGAGCTGAATTAAAAGACTTTGACGATGGGGAAATCATAACGGGCAGACCTGAAATGTCTAGTGTAACTTCCTACACCTTTGATGATGCAGGAGATGAAAAAACTGTACATAGGTTCAAATTATTCATTTTCCAAGATGATGACTCAACTTATGTCGAAATCAATGTAAATCTCAAAAACGGTGGAGATATCCATAAAAATATCAGAAAAGGCAGTGTATTATTTGACTTCTTAACATCTATTCTTGAATTAGAGAATGCAGGTAGTGTTGGAAAATCCAATATTATCAGAAATGTTAATTTAGCAGAATATCGTGAATTCGTTGGTAGATTAACCCAAATGTCAATTGAGGTCAAAGAAAGAGCTGGAACTTATGCTTATTACAGTTTCTTAGTGAAAGATGTGCAAGTATAGGAGTTTTCAAAATGGATGAAGGAAGTTCAGCTATACAAATAAAAAAAGCCATCGAGCATGTATATAAACCTACCGATGAGCTTACATTCTTTAAAAACTTAATTAGTGCTTTTTATCTTCAAGGCACTGATTCAGAAGTTGTAGAGAAAATTCTAACAGAATTATACAATCAACTTCCTTCTCATGAGAAAACATTGGGAGAAATAATTAAACTGTTCGATGACATTTATATTGGTGATGAAAATCCAAATAGTGGATTAAAAGGCATAGAACAATACTTGGCTGATAAATATGATAAAAAAACAAGTTTAGATGTAATTCGTGAGTTAAATAAGATAATCATTCCTTATGACACTAACAAAATCTACAAGCTACAACTTGGTGCTAACAAGTATATTGTCATGGATTACAGGAATAATGAAGTTACTATTCAAATCATTGACTGGAAGAAAGGAATTGAAGTAACTGATTATACACGTGTATTATTGTGTTATCCTGTTCAAATTACAATCCATGACAATCCTATCAGCGAAGCAGGTAGAACTTTCAGTATAGAATGGATTACAACAAAAGATGGGCATTTCCATACCAATAATATGAGTATTCCTGAAATAGAACAATATCTCAATGACCACGGATATGTTCTTGCTCCTAAATACTTCAAAGGTGTTGTAACTGCTTTAATCCAAATAAGTATTGAAAACGACATTGCTATTATTAAAAATGAAATAGAAACACCTGGTTTCTATTATAATGCAGTAACTAAAAGTTTAAACATTGTTGATTATGAAGTAAATGAAGTAAACTCCCAAAAATTGAATTTAAGCTTAGATTTAATTGAAGATTTACAAAACTACTTCATAGGACAAGAAACAAAACTTGCTACCACCTTAAAACATGCCTTAATTGTTCCTTTTGGTTTTGCTAAAAAACAGATGGGATTACCATTGGAAAACCTGATCCCTTACATGTTCCACTTTGGAAAAGGTGGCTCTGGTAAAACTACCATTGCTCGTATTGGGGCATATTTCTATGGGGAGCCTGATAGTGAAACCGACATTGGAGGTTCAGAATTTGACACTGTTCCAAGAATAGGTGGTCAAATTTCAAAATCCACATTTGGATTGATTGTTAATGAACCTGAAAATGTTTTTAATAATCGTAGTTGTGTAGAAACATTGAAAACTTGTGTAGAAAGAACAAATGCAAGGAGAAGATATGAGGGTAGAAATTTAACAACTATACTCGCATTATCTACTGTTTCTTTCACTTCTAATAGTGCATTGCCAAATATCGAAGGTTTAACTAGAAGATTTATCCAATTATTGTATTCTCACAGTGAGAAAAAATCAGAAGCTGATAAAAAAGCATTTATGGAACATTTTAAAATGGATTCACCTGAATTATGTCTTTTTCATAGATTGAAATATCTTGCTGATTTCACAGTAAATGAGATAAAAGAGGATGTAGAATTGTTAAAACTACCTTGGCGAGAATTAAGCAACAGCCTTATATTAAGAGCATATGCTGATTGTGAGAGAGAATGCCCACAGTGGTTATTGTCATTCGCTGAATCAGTAACACTTGAAGACCTTGATGATGAGGAAATAGAGGAAATTAGAATGTTTTTTATTGAAGAAATTAATAAACAAAATAAAAATATTCGTGTATACTCAACGGAAGATGGAT
>NZ_CACXTS010000056.1 GCF_902770715.1 uncultured Methanobrevibacter sp.
ATGAGATATGCCGAAAAGGTTTTCGGCAAGGATTTCCCGCCGTATTAAAATCGTTTATATAATATGATTAAAAAATATATCATCATCAATAATTTGGTGGTATTATGGTAAAATATTGTAAGAACTGTGGGAGTGAATTGGAAGAAGGTTCTGTTTTTTGTGATGAATGCGGAACCAAATTTGGTGATTCAACACCTCAATCTAATGTAAACTACAAAAATTATTCTGCTGAAGATCCGTTTAAAAATTATGGAATTGACATGATTCCCGGCGAAAGGGTTATAAGAAGTTCCCAGATTCATATAGGATGTTTGTATCTTCCGCTAATTCTTATGGCGATAGGTTTTCTAGTTGGATTAATTAATATATTCATCAGCATATTTTCCGGATATTTTCATCCGATTTTCATATTCTCATTTTTAAATATCTTTTTCATTGTAGGATTGATTTGGTTCATAATAAGATATTCCGGTTACAAGAACAATGATTTGATATTGACCAATAAAAGGGTATTCGGTAAATGTGGATTGATTTCCACTACTCAAATGCAAAGCCCATTGAAAAGAATAGATTCCGTTTCTTTCAGCAACGGCTTAATCGGTAAAATAATAGGTTATGGTACTGTTGAAATTGCAACAACATCTTCACATTTCAAATTCAGATTCATAAAAGAGGGTCAAACATTATACAACGACATTTTCAATCAGTTAGAAATATCTGAAAAGGAAAAAATTGAAGAAAATGCTAAAGCTATTGCTGAAGCTATAAATAAAAATTAACTTAGAAGATTTTATCTTCTAAAACTTTTTTTTTTAATTTAAAACCATGCATCAAGGCTTCCCTGTGATGAGCTCAGGTTCTTAAGCTTGTCTGATGCTTTTGCTACACGGTCTTCGGAAAATCCATGTTCATAGCATAAAAATTCGATTATCTTGTCTTGCTTTGGCTTTTCCCATTTGATTTTATAATCGGTATTTACATTATGGTTCAGGAATATTTCACGAACCTCATCCAAATCATGTGTTGATTCCTTTTGAAGTTCAGCTATTTTTTCCTTCAATTGACCTTTGTGAGCTAATTTAAGTGCGGTTTTTGCACCCACTCCCTTAAGGCCTTCGCAAAAGTCGGTTCCAATAAGAATTCCCATATCGACCAATTCCTCTCTTGTGACGTCCAGCTCTCTTAGGACTTTGTCAAGCTCATAGAATTCAAGGTTTCCCAGATTGGAATTGACTGCAAGGTTTCTTACAACCCTTTTCGCTCCAAACAGAAGGCAGTCGTAATCCTGTGATGCGACTGCATATGCATCACCCTTTTGAACCAGGTATGCGGCCTGGGCTTCCCCTTCGCCTTTTGCTTCAACATATGGAATTCCCATCAAGGTCAATAGTTTTTTGGAAGACTCGATTATTTCAGGGGACAATTTGGATGACCTCATTGCAAATTTTCTTGCCTTTTCGGTATCTCCTGCGGCCAATGCATCCTTATAGATTTTTTCAGCTTCGTTCCGAACTTCCCTTCTTTTTGCTTGAGTTTCGCTTTTAAGTTCAGGTGCTTTTCCATCAAAGATATAGATTGGCTTGATGTCCTTTTCAATCATTGAGGAGTTTCTATATAATATTCCGCTTAAATGAGAGGTAATGTTTCCATTTTCATCTGTCAATGGTCTTCCGTCCCTTTGCCTGATTGTTGACAGGAATTGGTAGAGAGTATTGAATGCATCGATTGATACGCTCCTTCCTTCCAAATCTTTAAAGCTAATGGATTTCGGTTCTACTATATCTTTTAATTTAACACCCATTTTCAACACCTAAATTTCTGAAAAATAACTCACCGGAAACATTTCCTTAATCCACATCAATATTTCGTTGTTGTTGATGATAACGTAATCGCGTGCCAAAAAGTCCTCATCGGTTTTGAACAGCTCTTTTAATGTGTCGTTTGGCTTTTCAATGAAAATGTTTCTGACTTCTCTTCTGGATTCGATTTTGTAATTCTTTAAGATTCTGCCGATTGGAATATCTGCCCTAAGCAAATCCGCACAAACATCCTTGGAGCATCTGCCTAATGGGACATGTGAAATAGCATATATTAATGGCTGTTCGCCTTTGTGCATTATAACTTCCCTGAAGTTGATTTCCTCACCGGCTTCCACATTCACTAGTTTCGCATGTTCCTCATCTGCATCTTCAAGGTGTTGGTCCAGTGTATCCAAATCAATTTTGCCGTATAGAACGTCTAAGATTGCAGTGATTGATCCGTCTGTAGTTAATAGAATTTTCTGTGTATTTGAAAATGTCTGACCATAGTCTTTTTCCAGGTCATTCATCTTTTCGATCAGTCGTTTGTTTGCTTCGTTTTTGTTTTGTGTCATTTGAAATCACTTATAAATCTTTTGGATTAGTAATAACTCCTTCAATTGCTGAAGCAGCAACTACTTTGGAGTTAGATAAGTATACAAATGAAGCAGGGTCTCCCATTCTACCTTTAAAGTTCCTATTTGTTGTTGAAATACAGGATTCCCCTTCAGATAAAACTCCCATATGCCCTCCAAGACATGGGCCGCATCCAGGATTGCAGATAATTGCTCCGGCATCGATGAATGTGTCGATGTATCCTAAATGCATTGCCTGCTTGTAGATTTCCCTTGAGGCAGGAAGTATGATAAGTCTAATGGAATCGCTAATTTTTTTACCTTCCAATATTTCTGCAGCATCTTTCAAATCGGAAAGCCTTCCGTTGGTACAGGAACCTATCAGGCATTGGTCTATTGCGGTTCCTTCAATTTCGGAGATGCCGCAAACATTGTCAACATCGTTCGGACATGCGATTTGAGGCTCCATATCTGTGATGTCAAAATGCATCTCTTTTGAATATACTGCATCTTCATCTGACTTCACGATATTCAATTCTGATTCCTTTTTGCCGGTTCTTTGGCAGATATAATCAATGACTTCTTTGTTCGGTTCCATAATTCCGTTTTTGGCACCCATCTCAATAGCCATATTGCACATGGTCGCCCTTCCTTCAACGCCCATGCTTTCTATTGCAGGTCCGCAAAACTCTGCGGTCTTGTAGGTTGCGCCTGCAATTCCTATCTCGCCGATGATGTTTAGGATAATGTCCTTTGGTGCAATGTACGGATTTAACTCACCGGTCACTTCCATCTTGATAGCTTCCGGAACCATAAACCAAGTTTTTCCGGTCGCCCAAACCATTGCAAGGTCGGTAGCCCCCATTCCTGTTGAGAATGCTCCGAACGCACCATAGGTACATGTGTGTGAGTCGGCACCTACGATGACCTTTCCAGGTTCGACCAGTCCCATTTCGGGAACGACCTGGTGGCAGATTCCTTCGCCGTGAATGAAGTTTTTGGTTATGTTTTGGGTTTTAATGAAATCTCTGCAAACCTTTTGGAACTCTGCGGATCCTATTGTGTTTGCAGGAATGTTGTGATCAAATATAATTGCGATTTTTTCTGGGTCCCATACCTTGTCAGCTACCTTTTCGAATGTTTTGATGGCTGGCGGGGAGGTTCCGTCGTGTGACATTGCAAGGTCAACCGGGATTTCGATTATTTCACCGGGAGTTACTTCGTGACCCGCTTTTGCAGATAATATCTTTTCAGTAATGTTCATTTTCATCTATTCCTTTTTACTGATTTTTTTGACGATTTCCTTGAATACTTGGTCGTTGATGTATTTTCCTTCTTCTCTTGATTTTTTGACCTGTTTTACAATTTCAATTAGCTGTTCGTCACTAACGTCAAGTTCACATTCGTTCAATTTGGCTCTGACAGCTCTGCATCCTGAATGTTTACCTAAAACAAGCTGCCTTTTCTGACCAACCAATTCCGGAAGATATGGTTCATAGCATAAAGGCTCTTCAATAACGGCATCCACGTGGATTCCGGACTCGTGCCTGAATACGTTATTTCCGACAACAGGCTTGTTGTAAGGTATTGGAAGTCCGCTTGCTTTTGCAACCAGATCGGATAATTCCTTGATGTATTTTGTTTTGAATCCATAATCTTTTCCGTATAGGATTTTCATTGCCATGATAAGCTCTTCCAGTGATGCGTTACCTGCCCTTTCACCAATACCATTAACGGTTGTTGAAACAGCTTTTGCACCTGCAAGAACACCTGTTATTGAGTTGATTACTGCCAGTCCGAAGTCATTGTGCAGATGCACAGCAATGTCGATGTCAATGTCCTTAACAAGTTCCTTGACTAAGTAATCGATACCCTGCGGTGTGATTGCACCGGTAGTGTCTGCAATGTGTACCCTGTCTGCACCGCATTCCTGAGCTTTTGAGTATATTCTTTTTAAGAATTCGATATCAGTTCTTGTGGCGTCTTCCGCTGAAAATGCGACAAACAATCCGTGATCTTTAGCGTAGTCCACTGCGGTTTCACATAAATTGATTGCGTCCTGTCTTGTAATGTGCATTTTGTGGTCCAGGTGAATGTCGGAAGTTCCGACAAAGGTAATGATACCGTCCACGTCACAGTCAAGTGCAGCGTCAATGTCCTCCGGCTTTGTCCTTGTCAATCCGAGAATGGTAGCATCCAATCCTTCGTTGGCAATTGCCTTTACGGATTCTTTTTCCTTTTCGGAAACTATTGGAAAACCTGCTTCAATCTGATGAATTTTAAATTGGTCAAGTTTTCTTGCAATTTCCAGTTTCTCATCAAAGCTGAAACACACTCCAGGGGTTTGTTCGCCGTCTCTTAAAGTAGTGTCATAAATTGTAATGTCTTCGGGAAATGTCAATTCAGATTCCTTGTTATAATGACTTATAAAATATTGCAATATAATCACATCTTTCAAAAATTAATCTTTAATATAAATATAATATAATGGTTTTTTTATTTATATAGGTTTTCTAATAACTCCAGGTATGATGTTCTTTCAAAGCCATCAGTAACGCCTAATTTTTCAAATAAATCAAAAATAGAACTTTGGGCTTGTGAATAGTCTTCACCATCACTTAAAGCTATTTCAATTTCCATGTATGGGTCCAATCCTTCAATATCGTCAAGTGATATTTCAAAGTTTTCAAAGGCGTAGTATTGTCTGTTCTTTCTGACTGTCCTTACTTTTTTAAAGCCTATCTCTTCAAATATGTCTGAGCATTTTTGGGAGTCTTCTATTCCCATTTCAATTTCGCGTCTTGTCTT
>NZ_CACXTS010000057.1 GCF_902770715.1 uncultured Methanobrevibacter sp.
GGTGGAAATACAAATCCTGAACATCTACTATAATCACTGACATAACCTGAACCAACTAATGATGCAAAGGTAACTACTTGAGTATTATTGGAAAAGTTGCAGGGTAAGATGCTGAAATTATTATAAACAATTGATGACAAGCAATTATTGTTACGCCAACTCCAACATGAAGCTGGTCAAAAGGAACCAAAAGTTGCATAATCCAGATTCGCCCTTGCTGATTGGGGAAGTTAAAGATGGTGATGTTGTAAAAGAGGTTAATGAACCCAGCTATATTGATTCACAAACTAGGTTGCTTTGATTTTTAGTTTTGCAATATTGGGGTATGTTTATATTAAGAGAAAATTACATTTTCAATAGAGACAATCTCTGCTTTACCTGCATTCAATACTATTGAACTGGCCCACATTATGGAAGGCGAGGAAGTTTAATGTACAAGATTGTGTTTAAAGAAAAAAGAAGAAGAGAAAACTATCTGACAATACTTTTAGCAAAGTTTACGGCTTCGTTTATATCTTCTTCGTTTGGATGACCTCTATGAACGAATTTAAATTGTCCTCTGCAATGGAATTCTCTATCATCCATGTTTAATCCACATTTTTCAGCTTCTTTTTTTATTTGCTTATAGGTTGATTCGATAAGAGCTGCGGATGAGACATTAACAATACTTCCAACATTCACATCAATATTTTTGAGGAATTCCTTGACTTTTGAATCTGCTCCAGCATTATATACACTATTTCCCAAGAACAATATGTCAACATCTTCGTTTAAAGGTTCATCTATTGTTTTTGGAGCAACACCGATAGCTTCACCTATTGCTTCTGCAAGTTTTTCAGTATTTCCAGTTTTTGAATAATATCTTATTGCAATTTTCATTTTAAAACCTTCCTTGAATTGTATTACTACTCACAAACCCAACTAATTAACTCATTAATTTGGCTTTGTTGGTCGTCTTTACTTTCAAATCCTTTAGGATCATTGTTTTCACTACACATAACATTTTTGTGAGCACCAAATCTTAATACTCCAAATTCAAATGCGACATGTTCAGCTACAGGTGTGTAATCTGCTTCTCCTCCACCATAGCTGAATACTATACCTATTTTTTTTGATTCGTCTGGTGCTTTCATCTCTTTTGCAGGATTGAATTTGGAATAGAATCTGTCAATTAAAGCATCGACCATTCCAGGAAGCCTTCCAAAGAAAATAGGGGTGATAATAAATGCACCGTCACATTCTTCCAGATCATTGATTAAATCATATGCATCATCTTGAACTATGCATTCGTCTTTTGCCTTACAAGCATTATCAGCTTGACAAAATCCGATTTCTTTATCTTTTATATTGAATATTTCAACGTCTCCATCAATTTTTTCTTTGATGAAATTTGCAATTGCATATGAGTTTCCTTTTCTTGTACTTCCATTTATAACGATATATTTTGCCATAATTAATACTCTCCTTTGTTGAAATAACTTTAAAGTTATTATATATTATGATATATGAGGTCGTATTAATATAGTTAATCGTTATATAAATGTAGCAGGTGCATAATGGTAACCTTTAACAACACTATAGAAACATTTTTAAATTCACTCCTACAAAGACTATTACATGAGTGAAAGTGATGAAATAATCAAAAGACTGGACAGAATAGAAAATGAATTGATTACAATAAAAGAAAATAATTACAATCAAAACCTTCAAACTGCCATTGAAAGCATTAGGGACACCTACTCTAATTCAATCAAGAAAAATTTTGCAGACAATCTGGGGGAGAAGTGTAGTGAATTTTATCTCCCAAATTGCAAAAATGAAGAGTGCAAACAATTTATAGTCCAAGAGTTCAAAGAACTTTTTTTAAATACTCAAGAAACAGACCTCAACAAACTTAATGAACAGCTGGATGAAAAATTTTATTCTGTATGTGGCGTAGAATGTAGTCCATGCTACAATAACTTTAAGGAATACTTCTTTGAAGAGTTGAAGATGATCAATTCCATTAATGTGTCATATGAACTTAATGAAAATGAACCGATTGAAAAGTTGGATGTGGATATGTTAATTTCCGATGTATTTGAACCGTTATCGAGCAAGCAAAGGGTTATCATAATAGAATCGTTATATGTAGAAAACAAATCATATACTCAACTTTCACATTTAACTAAATTAAGGGGAGGAAACCTACTGTTCCACCTTGAAAAACTACAGGATGCAGGTTTAATCTCACAAAAACAAGACCGTGGCGAATACCTGCTCACAAAAAAAGGTTATACAACTTTGTCCTTAATAAATCAATTTCAAAAATTAATGTAATTACAATAATTGGCCACATTTATACGGGTTATAATGTGTCATTGAGAAAGAATTTGCCAAGCAATATTGTTTTCACTGTTCACGAACAAATTTCACTATACGTATCGGAGAATTTGGTTATTATTATGCCCACGCCAATATGGAACTGGTCAAAAGGAACCAGAAGTGACACAATCCTAATTCTCCGTTGATACTTGCTGAGATTAAAGAGAGGGAGTTGTAAAAGAGGTAAATGACCCAGCTATATTGACAGCCAACAAACATTGATTTGATTTCGCCAATAAAATTATTGTTTTGAAATTATAATATTGTTATCATTCTTAAATATTGTTTTATTTTATTTTAATCGTTTATTATTAAAATAAATAATTTTAAATAGTTTATAATTAATAATATCTATAAAAATATGATTAAATTTTTTATTTATTTTTTTTGATATATTTCTTAAAATAAATTAGTAATTGCTTAAATAAAATTAGTATAATTACTTAAATATGAATAGTATAATTACTTAATTGGTGGTATGTGGAATATATTAAAAGATATGTTTTGCATATAATGTAATATTTATAATTTTAAAACTAAATTATTATCATGAAAAAGTTTTTGAGTGTTGCATTAAAATTCCAATGGAAAACAATAGTGTTTATTTTCGCATTAATAATCATTCAGACATTCGTTCAAATGGAAATAATTGATTTGTTCGGTGCGGCTTTGACTGGAGTCAAAGAACAGAACGTTGATTTGCTTTTCAAATCAGGATTATATATGTTAATGTATACCGTCATTTCAATGATTGCCGTTTATGTCATCTCTTTTCTCACAACAAGAGTGGCTTCAAAATCAGCATATACTGTCCGTGAGAAAATATTCCATATTCTGATGAACTTGCCTCGTGAGGAAATTGATAAATTTAAAATTTCAGGGCTAGTTACAAGGTCAACCAGAGGTATGTCCTCCGAACAGGGATTTATAGTGATGATACTCGAACAGTTAATGCTTATTCCAGTTACATTCGTAGCAATTGTATATGAAATAGCATTGATTGATGGAACTTATGCATTATTTTTCTTAGGATTTATTGGTGTTCTTTCTGCAATCATAATTTTTAGAATGAAACAGATTGTGGAAATATTTTTCAGAGCTAAAAAGACATATGGTAAACTAAATTTATTATTCTTATCCAAAATCAATGATATAGCTGGCAGGATTCCATTTAACAAACAGGAGTATGAAGTCGAATTTGAAAAGGCATGTGAGAACTCCTATGATAAAAATGTCATCTATATTAAAAGTCAATGTTACCTCGGACCAATATTAATGTGGGGTTTATATGTTATTGTCCTGGTTACATTGGCAATGGTTAATTCAGGATACACCATTGGATTTGAAACTGATAGTGTAATTGATTCATTCATTATTCTGGTATATGTTGCCTACTTCATCACTACTCTAGCTAATATTCCTGCATTAATTGACAGATGGCCACGTGCATATGCCACTTCTGTGCGTTTGGAGGAAGTCTTGAATATTGAAGATAAAATCATAAAATCCAATACAAATGATAATCTGAAGGAAATAGAGATTGTTGAGGAGGATATTGCTCAAGAGGCTAAGGGCATATGGGATGAAAGAAAGGGTATCTCTGAAAAATTCACTGCATTGTTAAAAGAGGATAAGGCCAAAGTAAGAATATCAATGATTTTACTTACGATATCCACATTGTGCATGGTTTATGCCCCAAAAGTTGCCGGAAAAACAGTTGATTTATTGGCTTCCAATTGGAATTCAACTAATGACCCTGCTATCTACATTAGTCTTGCCCTGTTGCTGGTATTGTATTCAGTAGGATATCTGTTTAAATTACCTCCAAAGAGAATCATGGGGGCCACAGGTGAAAAAGTAGCATATGATTTAAGAGTGAAATTATTTGATAAGCTTGATGCTGTTGGTTCCGATTTCATTCAGGAAAATTCAAAGGGTCTTGTTCTATCCAGACTAAACAACGATGTGATGAACATCAGGGAGTTTGTTTCATCTAAATTTACTGAAATTTATGCGCAGATTCTATTTATAGTCTTTGTAATAGTGTTGATTGTGATGACAGACTTCAGGTTGAGCTTAATATACCTTGTGATATTGCCGGTTTATGCCGTTTGCTTTTATGTATGTGATGTCAAATCTAAAAACTATTACGATGGTCATCAAATGCAGTTGGGGAGATTGATGAGCTATTTTGAAAGAGGCCTGTCAAATCGTGATTCATTCCATGAAAAAGGGTTTAAAAAAATGAATCAAACTGTAATTGACTATTATGTCAAATCCAAAAACGTTACTAATTTTATGGTGCCTGTTACAACCCTTTTAACAAATATAAGTAAGATAACTGTTTATATTGCGGGGATTTACTTTTTAGCAGGTAATGAGATTCAGATAGGGACTCTATTGGCAGTTATTATGTATGGGCAATTATTAACAGATCCTATTAAAAAGCTAAGTTCCTCGATGGCCACTATTGAAACT
>NZ_CACXTS010000058.1 GCF_902770715.1 uncultured Methanobrevibacter sp.
AAAGTATTCCAATGAGAATAATTAATAAAAAAAACACATATTTTTCATTATTCATCTTTCCTCAAATCCTCATAAAATTTATTTATTTATTTATTTATTTATTTATTTATTTATTTATTTATTTATTGTTATATGTATATATGACTCATCATATAATCCCTTCTACTTTTTTTAAAATAGCATATGTTTCGTAAAACTATTGTTTTAATGAACTAAATTAAACCTAATTTTCTTTTTTTCTAAAAATTTTTATAACTTGAAACTAAATTTATAATTACAGGAACTAATCCTAATATATTAAACCTAACTCAATTACATATCACACACCTTTACATATGTTTTTTTATAATTAGGATTAGTTCCACTTCTACTATTTCTAAATTTTACTTTTTGAATAATATTTTAATTAATTCTAATTTTTATAAATAATTGGAAATATCTCATTTCCTTTCTCAATAGATGATAATGGCTCATTTTAAGCAATAATTTTATATACTTCCAATCAAAAACATTATATCAATGAGGAGTGTGGAGGTGAAAATGTGAGTGAAATATCAGTTGCATCAGTTGTACGTATCTTGAAGGACGCAGGTGCAGAAAGAATCAGTGATGACGCTAAAAAGGCTTTTGCTGACGCAGTTGAAGCTTCCACTGAAGAATTAGCTAAAAAAGTCATCAAAGCAGCAGCACACGCTAGCAGAAAGACCGTAACTGTAGATGACATCAAATTCATCTGCGAATAAACTTTTTTACAAAAGGTTTAATTAAAAAATTAATTTTAAAATTTTTTATCTATTTTTTCTATTTTTTTCCTTTTTGAAATTATGCTTTGTTCAACTTCTACTTTTTTTTAAAAATTTTTACTATTGGTTACTATTAGTAAACTATGGTAAACCATCAGTAGACCTTTTGTTTACCTCAACAAGTCCGTAACAAGTCTATTTAAAAAATGTTATATGCAATAAAATCAAAATTATAATTAGTCATTATTATGGAGACATATGTATGGATGCGGGTAAAAAGAACTTATTGCAATTTTTAAGTAATCGTCAACAGTTATCAATTCCGATTTATCAAAGGAAATACAGCTGGACAGAAAAAGAGTGTGGTCAATTATTTGATGATGTTATTAGAGTGGCAAATGCTATACAAGAAGAAAACCACTTTATAGGTTCCATAACTTATATGAATCCTGAAGGGCATATTGTTATGGATATTGACAAACTGATGATAATTGACGGACAGCAAAGGATAACAACAATTTCATTATTGATTTCAGCATTAAGCGATTTCCTCTATGAAAATCCTATTGAAAACATCAATCCTAAAAAGCTGATTAACTACTACTTGATAAATGAAGATGAAATGGGAGAACTCAAATATAAGCTCATTTTGACAGATGAAGATAAGGCTACTCTAATCAAAATCATCAATAATTTGACCAAAGAGGAAAAAATACCTTTCGACAACGAGGATTCCAAAAGAGTTAAGGAAAATTTTGAATACTTGAAAGGAAGGATAAATGAAGGAAACGCAAAACTCATTTATCAAGGTCTAAACAAATTGCTGATAATTTTTGTAGCTTTGGAATACAATAAGGACAACCCACAACTTATTTTTGAAAGCCTTAACTCAACAGGATTGGAGCTTAGCCAAGCAGATCTCATTAGGAATTACATCTTAATGGGATTAAATACAGATGAACAGGAAACACTTTATACTACATATTGGAAAAAGATTGAAAAGCTGTTTGAGGAATCAGGAAGTTGGCTTTTCGACAAGTTCATTAGAGATTATCTCACTGTCAAGACAGACAAGGTGCCTACTTTCAGAAACATTTACTCAGATTTCAAGAAGTATTCAAAAACATTTGACAATGTAGAGGAACTTGTAAATGACGTATTCAAGTTTTCTAATTATTTCTCCTGCATTGCATTCGGTGAAGAGGAAAACAAGAAACTGAAGGAGGCTTTGGACAGCTTAAGCAGCATGGGCTATGACGTAACATATCCATTTTTACTGCATCTATATAAGGACTATGCTGACGAACTATTGCCATTAGAAGAGTTTATTGAGATGATAAGATATACTGAGAGTTATCTGCTTAGAAGATTAATATGTAACATACCGACTCCTTCACTGAACAAAACATTCGCAAAGATGTACAATGACATTGACACTGGCAACTATTCAGAATCCTACCAGGTTCAGCTTGTCTTAAAAGAGAACTATCAGAGAATGCCTACAAACAGGGAATTTGGCAGGAACTTCAGAGAAAGGGACATCTACAATTTGAGAGGAAAGAACAAGGAGTACATTTTTGACAAGTTTGAAAACTGGAATTCCAAGGAAAAGACTCCTGTCGAATCATACACTATTGAGCATATTATGCCTCAAAATCCAAACCTTTCACAAGAATGGAGAGACTGCTTGGGTCCGAATTGGGAAGAGATTCAAAAGACATATCTCCATACAATAGGCAATTTGACACTTACTGGATATAATGCTGAATTAAGCGACAGCTCGTTCCAAGAGAAAAGAGATATGGAAGGAGGATTCAGGCAAAGCGCCATCAGGCTAAATGTCTACTTGCAGGACTTGCCAACATGGAATGAAAACGAGATTAAGAAAAGGACGAAACATCTTATTGAAGAAGCATATAAAATATGGAAATATCCTGAAGTCTCCCAAGAAGTTATTGACAAATACTCTTCCAAAGATGAGGAAGAATTGGAAATAGACGTCTCTGGATTTACTGAGGTTGAAAGACTAAGGTTTGATTATTGGACAGAATTTAACAATTATCTAAAGGAAAATGATGATTTGTTTGTTTATCCTATGCCTCCTAATGATACTTGGTATTCATTATTCATGAATACAGGCATTGCACATATTGAATTAACTATTTCAGCTGTTTTGAAAAATACAATAAATGTCCATTTCAGAATAAAAAAGGATAGCAATGAGATTTTTGATAAGCTGTATGCTCAAAAGGATATCATTGAATCGGAAGTGGGCATGGAACTGGAATGGGATAAGGCGGAAAATCATAAAATTTCGAAGATTGGTAAGACATTGGATATTGATATTAATGAAAAGTATAATTGGGAAAGAGCTATTGAATGGCAATATGATATGTCTGTAAGATTAAGAGAATCCATTTTACCCAAAGTGCAAAATATAAAATAAGGAGTTAAAAAAATGAGCAACTTTCAAGAAAAATCCAACTTTATATGGAATTTAGCAGATCTTTTGAGAGGGTCTTACAAGCGTAACGAATACCAAAAGGTTATTTTACCTTTCACAGTATTGAAAAGGTTTGATTCAGTGCTTGAACATTCCAAACAGGATGTTTTAGAGAATTATAATGAATATAAAGATAAAATTGACAACATCGAACCTATTCTTTTAAATGTTGCAGTAAATGAAGATGGAAAAAAGCTAGGATTCTATAACTTTTCAAAGTACGATTTTAAATCATTGCTTCAAGACCCAGAAAACATTGAAGAGAACATGATTTATTATCTGGACTGTTTTAGCGATAACATTAAGGACATATTTGAAAACTTTGACATTAAGAAGGAAATATCAAGATTGTCTAAGGCAAATCTTTTATATCTGTTGGTTAAAAAATTCTCTGAGACAAGTGTTGATTTAAGTCCTAAAGCTGTTTCTAACCATGACATGGGAACTATTTTTGAAGAGTTAATTAGAAAATTCTCAGAACAATCCAATGAAGAGGCAGGAGAGCACTTTACACCTAGAGATGTGGTTAAGCTCATGACTGAGTTGATGTTCATAGAAGATAATGACATTAATGAAAAAGGTTTGATTAAGAAGATTTATGACCCTGCTTGTGGGACAGGAGGAATGCTAACTAGCTGTAAGGATTTCATCACTCAAAACAATAATGACATTGATGTTGTGTTATATGGACAGGAAATCAATCCAGAAATCTATGCTATCTGTAAGGCAGACATGCTAATGAAAGGAGAAGTTGCTCAAAACATTAAAGGACCATCAAGCACACTATCCGACGACCAACTAAAAGACGACAAATTCGACTACATAATATCCAATCCACCATACGGCAGAGACTGGGAAAGCGATAAAGAAGCAGTCGAAGCAGAAGCAGAACTAGGATACGGAGGAAGATTCGGAGCAGGGACACCAAGAAAAAGCGACGGACAACTACTATTCATACAACACATGATTTCAAAAATGAAACGAAAAGAAAAATCAAGAATAGCAGTAATCACAAATGGATCACCCCTATTCACAGGAGATGCCGGCTCTGGAGAAAGTGAAATACGCAGATGGCTATTTGAAAATGATTATATTGAAGCAATAATTGGTTTGCCAACTTCTTTATTTTATAATACTGGCATAAAAACATACATATGGATTTTAACTAATGAAAAATCAAATCAAAGAAAAGGTAAGGTCCAGTTGATTGAATCACAAGACGAATATGTGAATATAAGAAAAAATTTAGGCGATAAAAGATTTGAACTATCAGAAAACAATATAAAAAATATTTTAAATGATTATTCAAATTTTGAAGAAAAAGATAATGTAAAAATATTTGATAATGAATACTTTGGTTATACATAAACAATAAATAAATAAATAATTTTTATGAGGATTTGAGGAAAGATGAATAATGAAAAATATGTGTTTTTTTTTTATTAATTATTTTCATTGGTATACTTTCAATTTCATTTGCAAGTGCCAATGAAAATATGGTTTTAAATGAAAACACACAATCAAATATTGAAGAAGTATCTTTAGACAGTTCTACTGAA
>NZ_CACXTS010000059.1 GCF_902770715.1 uncultured Methanobrevibacter sp.
ACCTTGATGATGAGGAAATAGAGGAAATTAGAATGTTTTTTATTGAAGAAATTAATAAACAAAATAAAAATATTCGTGTATACTCAACGGAAGATGGATATCAAAAACCAGATGAACATTTTTATTCAGAAGATGTTAAAGAATCAACTGATTTCTATGACCGTGTTTTTAATGTTGTTAATGAGAGATTAATTCCTTATATGGTCTTACATCATGGTAAAAATGGTAAAGATTATGTTTGCTTTACGAAAGGTCTTAAAAAAGCTCTGCATAATGCCAATCAGGCATGTTATAGTGTAAAGGGTGTTGCAGATTTGTTAGGTTGGAAATATACGACCGTTAAACTGCCTAAACCTACAATGGTTATGAGAATTGAATTTAGTAAGTTTTTAACATTCTTATATCCTGATTTAAGTGAAAAAGATGATGAGGAGAGTGATAATTGAGTAGGTAATTTTTTTCAAATTTAGGTAATTTTTTTGTTAAAATTACTATATCGATTAAACTTAAATGATTTTAAGCTATTTATTTTCATATTTAAATGGTTTTTAATCATTTATTTTTTTCATCGATTTAGGTAATTTTATACTGTGAATGGTAAGGCACCTATATAGAAAAATATAGTGTTTTTCTTAAATTACCAAATTACTAGATTACCTAAAATCATTAAATTACCAAATTACTGGATTACCATTTTTTAATAAATTACTAAATTACCAGATTACTAGACAAAACGAGCTGATAAATATGTTAAAATGTGAGTATTATCCAAATCACCACCTTTGTAAGCATTTTGTGAATTTTGGATTCCAATGAATTCTAAATATAGGGAACTTTTACACGAGATAAACTTTGAGTTAAAACATTTGAAGGAGTTAAATCAAAGAAAACGTGATTATTTCAGAGTATTATCAGAAATCAAGGATTTAGTGTATACGGAAACACTTTGCATTAAGGGAAAATTAGAATGTATTCCAAAAATCAATGCTTTGGGTGAATTTATCTTGGAACCTGATGATGTTATTGTAGGTTTGAATTATAATGTTATATCTCAGGAGATCAAGGACACTGAAAGTATAATTCGTGAATTAAGAAAAAAAGAACAAAATATATTGAAAATAATGAAAAAACGAGCTGATATTTATGATAGGAGTTTATGAAGAATTTGTAGAAGCATATAATAATCCCAATATCACTGGAGAAGATGTTAAACGATTAAACGGCTTAAATGCAAGACAATATTCTTATTTAAGAGTTGAGGCATTAGAGAACGGTGATATCTCATGTCCTAGACACATGAATACCACTGGGGCTAAATTCTATTGTAAAACTAAAAATGATGAATATCTTGTAAAAAAACAATATGGACATAAAACCATTGTTGTTGGAAGATTTAGTGATGAACTAACAGCACAAATGATGGTTGCATTGTGTAAAGCAGTTAATTGGGATTTAAACAAAATCGAGAACATAATCGATGAAAATAAGATTAAACCTAAAAATTACTCAAAAGTCAACGGATATTACATCGTAGAAAAGAGGATTAACGGTGAAAGGGTTGTTTTCTATCGATTTAAAGTGGAAGCTCATGCTATCCATATGGTAAATGAATTAAGAAAATATGATTGGGACAAATCAAAGGTTGATTTAATACTTTATGAAATGGGTTTAAATTAATCTATATATCGGGGTAGAAAAAAAGAACAAAAAACTAGATGATTAAATAATTGAATGAGTTGTTAATTCTAAACAAAGTTGTTATAAGACCTTTTGTTTAAATTAACTAACTCATTGTTTATTTCAATAGTAAAATTCGAGCTAAAATTATGAAAAATCAATGAAAAATAAAAAGGTGATAATATGCTTGTATATTCAGATTTAAGCAGTATGGGGTCATTAGGTCATGGATTAATGAAAATGCTTATAGATATAGATGATTTAGATGATTTACAATTAATAATTATTTCCAATTCAAAAGCTAACGAAATAATTTGTTTGGATTCTGTTAATTCTATTAAAATTTATGATGATTGTGCTATTTTTTACAATAATAGTGGAATTCGTGAATTTTTAAACCTTAGGAATGTATTATCTATGTCATTAGTATCCGATTAAAAGGAGGATTGTTAAAATGAGTGGAGAAACAGTTAATAAATCAAACGATGATTATAAAGAGATTTTGAACATGCAATTTAAAGAAGTACTTGCAATGATTGCATATAATTTGGAAGAAGAAGGAGCAACAAAAGGCGATGTCGGAAGATTGGTATTTGACAATAAATACTATGGATTCTCACTTACTGTAGTTAAAAAGGAAGAATGATAATATGATGGATTTAGAAGCTTACGGTGTTATAGGATACATATTATTCATAATCGCAATAATTGTAGTTAGAATAGGTGTTGTTATTGTTGTAGCAGGTGCAATTGCATCTTATCTTGGATTAACAGGTATTCTTTGGTGGTGTAGTGCAATAGTGATATTTTTGTTAATTAATGGATTAATATCAGCTTTAAGCAAATAGGGTGAGAAAACAATGAACTATTTTGTTTTAGCTGTAATTGTAATTTTATATCTAATTATGACACTATCGGCATTACTTGAACGATATTATGGGAATAATGGTGAAAATGGTGAGGAAGATGAATTTACATAATGAAAAGTTACGGATCATTAGAATTCAAAAAGAACAATTGGGCAAGATGATTCGTGAAGAAAACAATGAAGATAAACGATTGCAATATGTCTATGAAAGAATGATGCTAGGACAAGAAGAGGAAAAATTACTGAAGGAGGTAGATTTAGAATGAGAGTTTTCATCGATACAAGAGAAACTGATAGAATTAAACCTGCAATATTCTATTTTTCATTGAAGAACAGTGTTTCTGTTGTAGAACTAGAAACTGGAGATTATATCTTTGAAGAAGATGGAAAACAAGTTGTATTCGAGTATAAAACTATGTCTGATTTTATAACTTCAGTAAATGAGGGAAGAGTGTTTAACCAAGCGATAGACCAACAAAGCCAATTTCTTTATCATTTTGTAATTGTAGAAGGCACTGATGAAAATTTGGCAGAATTATGTAAAGAATTATATTATTCTACACATGTTTCTTTCAGTAAAGCACAATTTTACGGTGCCATTGCTAGATTAAATACATTTACAACAGTACTACGTGTACCTAACAGAAAAACGGCATTTGAAGTTATGGAACAACAAGCTAAGAAATGTTTCGATGATAAAGCTGTTGCTAAAACATTTCCCAAATCAGAGGGCAATTCCGCATTTAGATTTTTGTGTTATTGTTGTCGAGGAGTTGGTTCTAAAACTGCAGAAAAAATAGTAGATGAACTTTCACTAAACAATTTAGAAGATGTTTTAAAACTTAAAAAAGATGATTTATTGGGTCTTACAGGAATAGGTGATGCTAAGGCAGATAACATCTTGGAGCAAGTCCGTACGGACTGCTCTTAATTTTTTTTGCAATATTTTCATTTACAAAATCGATGTCTTTATATATAAGTTTGGCTCTATTATAATTAACTGTCTTTAAATCGGAAATAAACTTCTCTGAGAGGTTCAAATTCTGATTTAGAAACAGAATTTATGAATTTAACAAAAAAACTAAATGAGGGCTGATAAAAATGTTATTAATCGCAGATAAAATTGAAAAGATTGAAGTAAGAATTGAAATCGATGAAAATGAAGACCACCACAAATGGAGTGGCTGTCCTAGACTCATAACCAGTGAAAGCGAATTCTTATTTGAAGCTGTTGATGTTCTAACTGTTATTAAAGCAGTAAAAACTTCTGAAACTGTTGAAGAATTTGTAGAAAAAGTGGAAAACACTTGGAGCAAAGAAAGATTAGCAACTCCAATTATAAGAGCATTAAACAATAAAGCAGTTGAAAAAGTTCAAAAAGATGCTATAAGTGTCTTAGATTGTGCTTTTACTGATGAAAACAAAGAATTATTTGATTTCAGAGAAGATGTAGAAGACTGCTTATATAATGCTTTTATGGCTTATGCTGGTGAATACGATGGTAGATTTGATAAACTTGCTAAAAACAAACAGGTGAAATATTTAGTACAATCAGCACTTGCTGATTGCTAAATTCTTTTTTAAAGGGTGGTAATTATGGTAAAAACTGATGTTTACGATGAAATTGATAATATGGTAGTTCACGATATTGAATTAACTGAAGAAGAATATGAGCTTTTGTTAGAAGATGAAGAATTGTGTGAGGAATTTTTTGATGAATTAATGGAGTTGATTTAAATGGCAAAACTCAATGTAAAACAAATTATTTTTGATTTAGCTGGATATGAAAAAGAATTATGTTGTTTAGGTGAATTTAATGAAGAAGATGAAAAATGGTTCAATGAAGAGCTTGGATTCACTGACGGTTTTGAAAACGATGATGTATACTATTTAGGTCTTCAGGAAATCAGTGAACTAATCTTTAATTTCATAGAGCATTGTAGGGAAGTGAAATAAATTCATTTCTATATTTTTTAGGTGATTATTATGGATATAACTGCTAAATTTCAAGAAGAATTTTATGGGTACATAGATTATGAAGAAAGGATGGGAAACAAGTTAAGATTTGATTATAATGTTGATGAATGTAAGGTAACCATTTATTCTGAAGAATGGGACTGTTACGATGGTTATGACAATCTTGGCACTCCTTACTACTGGTCTTTCAGTAAAACTTGGGAAGACATTACAATCCTTGAATTCGCACGATTAATGGAGTTTTATCTTGAATTTAAAAAGCAATTTGATGATATGGGAGTATTTTGTATATTTAATATATTATAGGTGGTAAATATGAGTGGAAAAGCAATAAATACTGGATTAACTGAAATTAATATGGAATTTTGTTTAAAACAATTGAAAAAACTTGATTTCATTGAGATAACAAAGATTGACAAAACACCAATGCCAAATCATTGTGCTGAGGTATTTTTCAAATCAGAACACAATTATTGGGAAATCCGTGAAGTAATCGACAGTTTAAGAAGCAGAGGTTATTATATGATGCTCGTAATGGGTATTCGTGATGAAATGTCTGTTTTAATTTCAAATATTTATCAATAAGTGGGAGGCAATTAAATCCCACTTTAATTAACATTTTTAGGTGATTTAAATGGTATGGAGAGGAGATATCAAAAAACACTATGATAATGTCGATAAAACATTTATTGTCATGAATCTCATTGATAACGATGATTTAATGACAAAGAATGCTTTAAGAAGTGTTATATTGTCAGAATTGAAGTTATCTTGTCAATGTATAATAGATTGGCTAGACGATGAGAATAATGAAAATTCTGAAACTGCATCAGAATTCATTGAAAATCTTGACAGCGAATATGATATTTGTGTAGTAATTGATGCTAGAACATTTATCTTTGATCTACTTGGAAAACCA
>NZ_CACXTS010000060.1 GCF_902770715.1 uncultured Methanobrevibacter sp.
GATTTGTCTGAATCTCAAATAGAGAGCCAGATAAATAAAGTAGAGGCTGACTTAAAAAAATATTTCTATTGTCCTAAGTGTGGAAAAAAAACTCAGATATCTTCAGCTGTTATCAAAAGGAAAAGAATTAATACAAGAGTTAATATTGATAATGCTGCTATGCCAGGGTGGATGAAATTAAAGGCAACATCAGAATTCTCTTATATAAGGTTTTGCCCAAAGTGCTCTGATAGTACAGATAATATCTATATTAGAGAGTATGTTAAAGCATATGACGGAAACGCTATAGTCAATAATATTGAAAGTAAAAATACGAAAAGAGATTCTGGTTGTATGAGCCTGATTACAACAATTGTTAGTATCTTATGTATATCTGTATGGTTTATTTGTTTAATTCTTAGCTAATTTGTTATGCCAGATAATCATTATAATGGGTTTATAGCTTCTTCAACGAAACAGCGTTATGACGAAATTCTGAATAATCCTCTTGTCTTCTGTAAATTTGGACAAACAAATATACAGGATGATATAGGTTTTAGCCATAATGTAGAAGGATGGAGTTCGTGTGATTCCACAATTAGCTTTCATGCAAATGAAAAAGATTTGCCGCCTGACGACAAAAGAAGAAGGCTGTTTGTTGTAGGGAAACCTATTTTGTCAAATGGAGAGGTTGACCAAAAGAAAGAAGATCAAGATATTGTTAATTTTGAAATAACAGAATTCGATACTAATAAAGTTTCTAATTGGATTCTTGTTTTTAAAGATTGTATTTATAACTATAGAAGTGGAAATAGTCGCCATTGCCATATGACATTGTTCTGGGCCTTATACATTACAAGCTGGCAAAAAGATACTATCAAAGAAGCATTAACAAATACATCTAATGAAGACCTTCAAATAGTATGTTCATATATAAGTGCAAACATTTTCGCGTTTTCTGTTGACAGTCAATATAAGCTTATAGAAATCTTAAAAGCCTATAATCCTAATCTCAAACTTGTAGGTATTCCTGATGTCGAATCCGCTCTTAAGGAACTGTCACCTTCAGGTGATTTTACAACCTTTGGATTTTATCAGAAAATAGATTATATTTTAGCATATGGTAAAAATCAACAAGAGTTAGAACACCTTAAAAAGCTCTATACTACTTCCCGAAATGGTTTGATTTATTTCAAATATTGGATGTCACATGCAGGCAACAAATTTTACAACTATAACTATCTAGAAGTTATTTACACATATGTTGACTGTTTTACACAGTTGTCTATTGTAAAAAGATACCTACATGATATTCGTTTAAATCTAATTGCTCCTGACTTTAATCTGATTGAAAATTTGCGAGATATTATATATCAGGCATATGTTGATATAAGGTATTTTATTTCTACTCCAGGTGATAACATTGATTTGGTCGCTCCAATGTTCTGTGACACATTACTGACATTAAAGAAAACAGATGGAGCAAAAATTCAAAGTTTTAATGGAATTTTGGATTTCGCAGTTGGCCACAGTAACAAAGCTTATCCAAATATTGATTTAGGTGTGAGATATTTTCTGCCGTCTTGTGATGGTGGTTTAATGCATAACTCGTCGTTTTATGGTTTTATCCATTATGCAGAGATTTATACATTCGATGATTCAAAATTGACTGAAGACAATTTGAAACATACTGCTGATTTTTTAATTAATAAATATGCAACTCGTCAATATCATGATATTTGTAAGGGAAATAATATAGAATTGACAGAATCTGAAATACAGAATTGTAAAAAAATTATTTCTTCTTTTATAAATAAACAAGAAAATGGAAAATTTGTTAAGCAAATTGTAAAATCAGCTTGCCCAGATATTTTACACGAACCTATAAAACCGTATGTCTGGAAAAGAACACCTGGATCATCTGATTCTATTTTAAGCCTATTTATAGAAGATATAGAATCAAAAGAGTTTCTTCGATATGAAGATATTAGCTTGGAAAGGCTTAAAAAATCCTTAGAGAAATGGGGAAGAAAATATCAATCTTTCTCTTTTATGAATGGATATCCACCGGAATATCTGCAAAAAAAGGAAGTAGCATATCACATTGTTGCTTCTTACTATTCGCCTACTTCTATGGAAATATACCCCAATAATGGTATGTTTTATTCAAGCAAAATAAGCTTATTAGGTGTATGGAATGCAAATGAAATTGCACCAAATCAAAATCCTGCGGAAATAGCAGCAAGGGCAGAATCCTCAATTGTATATTCAAACACTTTTGATTCCTTGAAGAAAATGTTTCCTAATGCAGAATTAGGTGAAGATTTTATAAAACTTCCTTACGATAATACGGAGCTAAGCAAAATTAAAGCATACTACTATTATCGTCAGCATGAATTTGATCCGGAAAAAAGTTATTCAAAGCTGCAATACTGGTGTAGAGAATTCCTCACGCCGCGAAAGATTCAAGGAGTTTTCTATTGTACTCCAATCGTCGCTAATACTAGAGAGAAAGTTTCTAATCTTCCTTTCTTTTGGTGTAGAAGTAATGAATGCTTCTGTAATGTGTTGGGTAGACAAACTTTAGAAAAAGAAAAAGATTGGAGACAATATACGCTATACCATGCTGCAGAAATACTAGGTTATAAACTTATTGATGTTACTTCTGAGGGTAATATTCCGACTGAAGCCGTATCTAATTTTGCAGGAGAAGTAGTGCAGGCAGAGAAGTTATATGCTCGTCTTATTTGTAGAAGTTGTGGCCATATGATTTTCTCTACAAGAGGCTCCTTGCTGAATGGTAGCAGATTCTTCTCATGTGCTAACAGTCAGTGTTCACAATACAGAAAAGAAATCTATCTAAGCCGATGCAATAACTGCAAAAAAGGTTTGATAGATAGTAGGGACAGTAAGAGATGTGAGAATAATTGGGTTATCTGTCCGTCCTGTTTAGCTTGCTGTAACGATAATTTGTTTAATCTATTAATTGAAAAGCATAGAAGAAATGGTAGAGTACCGCCCAAGCTGAAAGAGTGTGAAGGAAAGGGACATAATGATAAGAATCAATTCTTCTGTCCTAAATGTGGCACACAGTTAGAAAATATTGTAATAGAAGAAAAGGTTAGATTAGATAGTGGTACTGAGGACATAATTCAAACTGAAGTTTTTGGATGTCCCCAATGTAGGCAATCTTATGAACGTGAGTTAAAAAGATTTAGAGAAAGTAACAAATAATTTAAGATAATTATTTTGATGATACTGTTTATTCTATATGTTGATAAATGAAGCCAAAAAATAATATAGTACATTGTTACGGATGTCATAGGAGCAAAATGCTTTTTGAAACGAAAGCGAAAGCAGACAATTTCATCAAGTATAACAAGGATAATATACTTGAAGAAAATGGATTTGCCCCTGTTCGTAGTTACTATTGTGAATTTTGTTGCGGATACCATGTCACAAGTAACTCTTCTACTGCTGTTGGAGAGATGATAAACGAAAAGGAACATGAAATTTTAATGCAATTTGATTCTTCGATATTGGTCGAAAGTGAGTTCAATAAGTTTTATAATGATGCTTTAAGCAAAATAGATCAGGCAGAAAGTAATCTATTAGTTGGCGACTTTAGTAAAATAGAAAAGCTTAGCGAGGAAATTGGGAATTTGAGGACCAAATACAAGGTGCTTCATCATCTTCCAAATAAAAAGAGAGAAAAATTTGTAAACATTACTAAGAAAATCGAGGCTTTAGAAAATTTGGCATCTAAAGTCAAAAGTATCATTAATAAAGATGAAAAAGAAATTAATAGTTTCCTCTCAATTGATAATCCGACTGAGGAACAATCCAAATTGATTCAGATTGTCAAGGGGTTCTTATTAACCAATTATGTCGTTAAAGAAATAGAAAGGATAGAATCATTTGTAAAAGAAGGGGAAATAGAAAAAGCTTTTGAATATAAAGAAAATCTACGCCTTTATGTATGTTCCAGAATAGACATAAGGAAATCAAAAACAGAATGTAACAAGAAAATTAATGAATTAGAACATATAATAAGTCAAAAAAGGAAAGAAATAGAAGCAAATACACCTATTTCAGAAGAAGAGTCTCCTATATCTGTTCGTGCAATGGATGAAAAATCATACAAATCTAAAGTTCTTGAAATCATAAATATACTGGAAGAAATAAAGAGACTATATGATGATGGTGACTTCGATACTTGTGAAACGAAGATAGATATAGCTGATTTCATATTAAGCGAAATTTGTACAGAAGACGATAATACCAGAACTCTTAAGTTGTTGATAAATAAGTGGAAGCAAATATTTACGAGCGATAATAAATTTTACGAGATCTAAGTTGGGAAAAAGCGATATATGAAAAGAGACGGCGAACCATTTGGAGCGCCGTCTTTGTTTATTGAGCATTTCGCTAAATGCTGGCATAAAAAGGCAATACATGGTGCAATCCCTGCACTAGTACGTATGCACTTCAGATTAAATTAATGGTACAAAGATAAATCTTTTCCAAGATACCACCAAACA
>NZ_CACXTS010000061.1 GCF_902770715.1 uncultured Methanobrevibacter sp.
GGATTCTGTTTTTAAAACATCTCCTAATTCAGTTAATGCACCTAAAAGAGCAGTATTTGCAGTTTTAGCATTTCCATGTTCTTCTGCGATATCTACACAAGGCAATGCAATAATTTTAACATCTTTATCTGTTGTAAACTCACCGATATTTGCATCGTAAAGTATAACTCCACCATCTTTTACATCTTGTGAGAATTGATCTAATGATGGTTTGTTTAAAGCAATGAGAATATCAATTTCATCAATAACTGGTGTACCTATAGGTTCATTGGATATGACGACGGAACAATTGGATTTTCCTCCTCTTTGTTCTGGTCCGTAACTTGGATACCATGATACATGTTTTCCTTCAGCACAAGCTGCTTGAGCAATTGTGAGTCCTGCACTTAAAACTCCTTGTCCACCAAATCCAGAAACTTTAATTCTTAATGGATTAATGTCATCATCAACATAACCTGTTCCTTCGCTTCTGTTAACATTAAATATTTTATCTAATGATTCAGTTGAAAAGTCACTAGCTGGTCTTTGAATAGGTTCTCTTTTATATAACTCATTTCTGAAGTTTTTGACAGGGAATTCTTTTTCCATTTTTTCTTCAATAAATTTTTGTGCACTAGCAACGTCCTGTTTTAAGTTGGTAGGACAAGGGGATAATATTTCGATAAATGAATATCCTTTTCCTTCTTTTTGAACAGTCAATGCCTGTTTGATTGCAAATTTGGCAAGTCTGATTTTTAAAGGATTAGCAAGAGATACTCTTTCAATATATACTGGAGCTTTTAGTGTATTTATTAACTCACACATATGTGTAGGGTGTCCTGCATAGTTAGGATCTCTTCCAGTTTGACAGGTAACTGTTTTTTCTCCTATTAATGTTGTTGGAGCCATTTGTCCACCAGTCATTCCGTAAATAGTATTGTTAACGAAAAATACTGCAATTTTTTCTCCCCTGTTTGCTGCCTGTAATGTTTCATTTAAACCGATGGATGCTAAATCTCCATCTCCTTGATAGCTCATTACAATCGCATTATCTTCAGCTCTTGAAATACCTGTTGCTACTGCAGGTGCTCTTCCGTGTGCACTTTGGAAGTTTCCACAGTTAAAGTAGAAATATGCATATACTGAACATCCGACAGGAGATATCATAACACATCTTTCTTGGATTCCAAGTTCATCCATACATTCAGCTATTAATTTATGTAGGATTCCATGTCCACAACCTGCACAATAATGGGTTGATTGAGTATTAGTTCCTTTTCTATGATATTCTTCTAAAAGGGATTGTGGATTTCTACGTATTTGTAATTCATAATCTTTATTATTGTTTTCTTGTTCGCTCATTTTTCCACATCCTTAATCAATTATATTTGGACTAGCTTTTTCATCACTTCTTTTTGAAGTATCTAAGTTTTCATCTTCGATTCCTGCTATTTCATAGATTTTAGCAAGCACATGTTTTAGCTCAATTAAATTTCCACCCATTCTGTTAACTAAATGAGTATCCTCTTTTCTTAATGCTGCAAATTGAACATCTGATAATAATTGACCGTTACTCATTTCGACAGATATGAAACTAACTCCCTTATCAGACAATTCTTTAATTCTATCTACTGGGAATGGTAATAATGTTATTGGTCTTAAAAGTCCAACTTTCAAACCTTTTTCACGACTTTTATCAACAGCAGTTCTTGCAATACGGCTACTAATACCATAGGATACTAAAACAATTTCTGCATCTTCAAGTTGATATTCGTCTACAATAACTTCTTCAGCTTCCATTTTTGCATATTTTTCCTGGAGTTTAAAGTTGAAATCTTCTAATTCATTGAAATCATTATAAATTGAAGTAATGAGATTTCCCATAGTTTCTTCAGTAGCTTTTACTGCCCACTCTTTATCATTTTTTGGTTCAATTGCTTTTTCCGGAAATACTAATGGCTCTGCCATTTGACCTAAAGTACCATCAGCAAGAACAATTACTGGATTTCTCCATTTATCAGCTAGTTCAAATGCTTTCATTGTTAAGTCACACATTTCTTGAACACTGTTTGGAGCTAATACTATGTTTTTGTAGTTTCCATGTCCTCCCCCTTTAACAATCTGGTGGTAATCTCCTTGTTCAGGTCCGATATTTCCAAGCCCAGGGCCTGCTCTCATAATGTCTACAATAACTGCAGGTAATTCTGTTCCGGCAAGAAAAGTAAATCCTTCCTGCATTAAACTAATACCTGGTCCGGATGATGCAGTCATAACTCTATGACCTGTACCTGATGCACCATAAACCATATTTATTGATGCTTCTTCACTTTCTGCTTGAACAAAGTTTCTGCCAACCATTGGGAAGTATTTTGATGCTTCGTGTAAAATCTCACTTGAAGGAGTAATAGGATATCCAAAGAAACAATCACAACCAGCATACATTGCACCAATGATAACTGCAGTATTTCCTTTTATCATTTGATTGCTCATTTAACTTCCTCCTTTATTAGCTACTTTAGCTTTAATCATTCTTCCAATTTCGTCGTTAACAATTTTTTTGTATTGATGTACTTCTAGGGCTAGTGGTTCAGGACATGTAAAATAACAGTCTTTACATCCTGTACATCCATTTCCACTATAATAAGCATATTGATATCCTGCATTATTTATTTCATCTGAAAGTAAAATTGCATTTTGTGGACATCCTACAATGCATCTTTTGCATCCTTTACATAATTCAGAATTAATTACAGGAAATGATATTTCTTCTTCAACCATAGTAATCTCCTTTATTTTTTGTCGTTTTCTCTAATTTCTACTCTTCTTATTTTACCACTTATGGTTTCTGGAATTTCATCCACATATTCTACCATTCTAGGGTATTTATAAGGAGCTGTAACACGTTTAACATGATTTTGTATGTCTTTTGTAAGTTCTTCTGATGGTTCATAGCCTGGTTGTAATATAATGGTAGCTTTTACAATTTGGCCTCTTACTTCATCGGGATAAGCAGTAATTGCACAATTAGAAACTGCTTCATGTGATAGAACAGCGCTTTCCACTTCATATGGTCCAATACGATAACCTGATGATTTAATAATGTCATCATTTCTTCCAACAAAATGAACATATCCATCTTCATCCACCCATGCTGTATCTCCGCAGTGATAGTATCCGTGATGGATTTGCTGTTTGTATTTTTCATCGTCATTTACATAATCTTTAAATAATCCTGGATTTGGACCATCATTCATTTTAAAACAGAGTTCTCCTTCTTCACCGATTTCTACTCTATTATGATTTTCATCTAATAACTCCAAATCAAATAATGGAGAAGGTTTTCCGATTGATTCTAGTTTCGCATCCAACCATATGAATGTTCCAATGGATAATGTAGTTTCAGTTTGACCAAATCCTTCTTTAATGGTAAGACCTGAAATTTCTTTAAATCTTTTGGATACTTCTGGAGGGAGTGGTTCCCCTGCAGTTGTAACATAACTGAGATTTGAAAAGTCATATCCTTCTATGTTTTCTTTTATTAAAAATCTGTAAATTGTTGGGGGAGCGCAAAAGGTATTTACTTTATATTCAATAACTTTTTCAAGTAATTTTATACCGTTAAATCTATCATAATCATAAATAAATACTGAAGTACCACTAATCCACTGACCATAAAGATTTCCCCAAACAGCTTTTCCCCAACCTGTATCTGCTGCAGTATGGTGAATTCCATCTTCAACAACATTATGCCAATATTTGGCTGTTGGAATATGGCCTAATGAATAAGTATGTTTGTGTGAAACCATTTTTGGAAGTCCGCTGGTTCCTGATGTAAAGTAAATTAAGAATATCTCTTCAGCATAAGTTTTATCATCACCGGTTGGCCTTTCAAATACATCGCTTTGTTCTTCTATTGCTTTATTAAAGTTTATCCAACCGTCTCTATCAGTTTCAATAACAAGCTTTTTTAAATCAATATCCAATTCTTTTTCAGCTTCTTCATAATCAGGCAACAATGAATCTTCTTCTACAGATACGACAAGTTTCACATTTGCCTGTTTTAATCTAAAATCAATATCATGTAACTTTAACATGTGGGTTCCGGGAATAGCAATTGCCCCAATTTTGTGCAATGCAACCATACAGAACCAAAATTCATATCTGTTTTTTAATGTAAGCATTACACAATCGCCTTTTTTGATACCTAAACTTTTGAATAAGTTAGCTGCTTTATTTGAATATTCTTTAATTTCTTTAAAAGTAAAAATATGTTCCTCGTTATTATCATTAGTCCAAATTAAAGCGATTTTGTCAGGATCAATTTCCGCATATTTG
>NZ_CACXTS010000062.1 GCF_902770715.1 uncultured Methanobrevibacter sp.
CAAATATGCGGAAATTGATCCTGACAAAATCGCTTTAATTTGGACTAATGATAATAACGAGGAACATATTTTTACTTTTAAAGAAATTAAAGAATATTCCAATAAAGCTGCAAACTTATTTAAAAGTTTAGGTATCAAAAAAGGCGATTGTGTAATGCTTACATTAAAAAATAGATATGAATTTTGGTTCTGTATGGTTGCATTACACAAAATTGGAGCGATTGCTATTCCTGGAACCCATATGTTAAAGTTACATGATATTGATTTTAGATTAAAACAGGCCAATGTGAAACTTGTTGTATCTGTTGAAGAAGATTCCTTGCTCCCTGATTATGAAGAAGCTGAAAAAGAATTGGATATTGATTTAAAAAAACTTGTTATTGAGACTGATAGAGACGGTTGGATAAATTTCAATAAAGCCATAGAAGAACAAAGCGATGTATTTGAAAGACCAACCGGCGAAGACAAAACATATGCTGAAGAGATATTCTTAATTTACTTTACATCAGGAACCAGCGGACTTCCAAAAATGGTTTCACACAAACATACTTACTCCTTAGGCCATATTCCAACAGCAAAATATTGGCATAATGTTGTTGAAGATGGACTTCACCATACTGCAGCGGATACCGGTTGGGGAAAAGCTGTTTGGGGAAATCTCTACGGACAGTGGATCAGCGGTACTGCAATATTCATTTATGATTATGACAGATTTAATGGAATAGAATTGCTTGAAAGAGTAATCAAATATAAAGTAAATACATTTTGTGCTCCTCCAACAATCTACAGATTTTTAATTAAAGAAAATATTGAAGGATATGACTTTTCAAATATCAGTTATGTCACAACTGCAGGTGAACCGCTTCCTCCGGAAGTATCCAAAAGATTTAAAGAAATTTCAGGCCTTACTATTAAAGAAGGATTTGGTCAGACCGAAACTACATTATCTATTGGAACATTCATATGGTTGGATGCAAAACTAGGATCAATCGGAAAACCTTCCCCATTATTCGATTTAGAGTTATTGGATGAAAATCATAACAGAGTGGAAATCGGTGAAGAGGGAGAACTTTGTTTTAAAATGAATGATGGTCCGAATCCAGGATTATTTAAAGATTATGTAAATGATGATGAAAAATACAAACAGCAAATCCATGATGGATACTATCACTGTGGAGATACCGCATGGGTAGATGAAGATGGATATGTTCACTTTGTTGGAAGAAATGATGACATTATTAAATCATCAGGTTATCGTATTGGACCCTATGAAGTAGAAAGTGCTGTTTTATCACACGAGGCAGTTTCTAATTGCGCAATTACTGCTTATCCTGATGAAGTAAGAGGTCAAATTGTAAAAGCTACTATTATATTACAACCAGGATATGAACCGTCTGAAGAACTTACAAAAGATATACAAAATCATGTTAAACGTGTTACAGCTCCTTATAAATACCCTAGAATGGTAGAATACGTAGATGAAATTCCAGAAACCATAAGCGGTAAAATAAGAAGAGTAGAAATTAGAGAAAATGACAAAAATTAAAGGAGATTACTATGGTTGACGAAGAAATATCATTTCCTGTAATTAATTCTGAATTATGTAAAGGATGCAAAAGATGCATTGTAGGATGCCCACAAAATGCAATTTTACTTTCAGATGAAATGAATAGTGCAGGATATCAATATGCTTATTATAGTGGAAATGGATGCACTGGATGTAAAGACTGTTATTTTACATGTCCAGAACCATTAACTCTAGAAGTACATCAATACAAAAAAATTGTTAACGACGAAATTGGAAGAATGATTAAAGCTAAAGTGGCTAATAAAGGAGGAAGTTAAATGAGTAATCAAATGATAAAAGGAAATACAGCAGTCGTCATTGGTGCAATGTATGCTGGTTGTGACTGTTTCTTTGGATATCCTATTACTCCTGCAAGTGAAATTTTACACGAAGCATCAAAATACTTCCCAATGGTCGGCAGAAACTTTGTTCAGGCAGAAAGTGAAGAAGCATCAATAAATATGGTTTATGGTGCATCAGGTACAGGCCATAGAGTTATGACATCCTCATCAGGACCAGGTATTAGTTTAATGCAGGAAGGATTTACTTTTCTTGCAGGAGCTGAATTACCTGCAGTTATTGTAGATATTATGAGAGCAGGACCTGGACTTGGAAATATCGGACCTGAACAAGGAGATTACAATCAGATCGTTAAAGGCGGAGGGCATGGAAACTACAAAAATATAGTATTAGCTCCAAACAGTGTTCAAGAAATGTGCGATTTAACAATGAAAGCATTTGAACTAGCTGATAAATGGAGAAATCCTGTGGTTGTTCTTGCTGATGGTACTTTAGGTCAGATGGCAGAGCCATTAGTATTTCCGGAAAAGGCAATTGAACCAAAAAATGATAAAGAGTGGGCAGTAAAAGCTACAGAAGAAACTATGGGAAATCTTATTACTTCAATTTTTAATGATTTCAATGAATTAGAAGATTTCAACTACAAACTCCAGGAAAAATACGCAAAAATTGAAGCTGAAGAAGTTATTGTAGACGAATATCAAATTGAAGATGCAGAAATTGTTTTAGTATCTTATGGTATTAGTAGCCGTATTGCAAGAACTGCCGTTGATAAAAGTCGTGAAAAAGGTTTGAAAGTTGGACTTTTAAGACCGATAACATTATCACCTTTCCCTGTTGACAGAATTAAAGAATTGTCTGATAAGGGAGTCAGTTTCATATCTGTCGAAATGAGTAACGGCCAGTTATTAGCAGATGTTCAATTTGCAGCTTTAAGAAAAGAAGATACTCATTTAGTTAACAGAATGGGTGGAAATTTAATTGAGCTAAAACATGTGCTTGCTAAAATCTATGAAATAGCAGGGATCGAAGATGAAGAATTAGATACTTCAAAAAGAAGTGACGAAAAAGCTAGTCCAAATATAATTGATTAAGGATGTGGAAAGATGAGCGAACAAGAAAACAATAATAAAGATTATGAATTACAAATACGTAGAAATCCACAATCCCTTTTAGAAGAATATCCTAGAAAAGGAACTAATATTCAATCAACCCATTATTGCGCAGGTTGTGGACATGGAATCATACATAAATTAATAGCTGAATGTATGGATGAACTTGGAATCCAAGAAAGATGTGTTATGATATCCCCTGTTGGATGTTCAGTATATGCATATTTCTACTTTAACTGTGGAAACTTCCAAACTGCACACGGAAGAGCTCCTGCAGTAGCAACAGGTATTTCAAGAGCTGAAGATAATGCAATTGTAATGAGCTATCAAGGAGATGGAGATTTAGCATCTATTGGTTTAAATGAAACATTACAAGCAGCAAACAGAGGGGAAAAAATTGCAGTATTTTTCGTCAACAATACAGTTTATGGAATGACTGGTGGACAAATGGCTCCAACAACATTAATTGGAGAAAAAACAGTTACCTGCCAAACTGGAAGAGACCCTAACTATACAGGACATCCCACACATATGTGTGAGTTAATCAATACATTAAAAGCACCAGTATATATTGAAAGAGTATCTCTTGCTAATCCTTTAAAAATCAGACTTGCCAAATTTGCAATCAAACAGGCATTGACAGTTCAAAAAGAAGGAAAAGGATATTCATTTGTTGAAATATTATCTCCTTGTCCTACTAACTTAAAACAGGATGTGGCTAGCGCACAAAAATTTATTGAAGAAAAAATGGAAAAAGAATTCCCTGTCAAAAACTTCAGAAATGATTTATATAAAAGAGAACCTGTTCAAAGACCGGTTAGTGACTTTTCAACCGAATCATTGGATAAAATATTTAATGTTAACAGAAGCGAAGGATCAGGTTATGTTGATGATGACATTAATCCATTAAGAATTAAAGTTTCTGGATTTGGTGGTCAAGGAGTTTTAAGTGCAGGACTCACAATTGCTCAAGCAGCTTGTGCTGAAGGAAAACATGTATCATGGTATCCAAGTTACGGACCAGAACAAAGAGGGGGAAAATCCAATTGTTCAGTTGTTATATCTAATGAAACCATAGGTACACCTGTTGTTGATGATATTGATATTCTTATTGCTTTAAACAAACCATCATTAGAACAATTCTCAAAAGATGTGAAAGATGGTGGAGTTATACTTTACGATGCAAAAATTGGTGAATTTACAACCGATAAAGATGTCAAAGTTATTGCAATGCCATGTGTAGATATCGCAGAAGAACATGGAAATGCTAAAACTGCAAATACTGCTCTTTTAGGTGCATTAACTGAATTAGGAGATGTTTTAAAAACAGAATCC
>NZ_CACXTS010000063.1 GCF_902770715.1 uncultured Methanobrevibacter sp.
ATCGCGGCAATCATGCCGCAAATTTAATACTTTTCTATCAATATAGTATGCAAAAATCGAAAATGTTACATCTTAAGGGAAGAATTTTTGAAGTAACTACGATTTTTTTTTATTTCTCGTCCCAACTCTTGCACTTCTCACAAAATCTTCGTATCTTTGTGCACGATACGCCTAATAATTGACAATAATAACTAAAATCCGATATGGAGATACAACGCTACAACAGGCTAAAGATAGTACTGGCCGAGAAAGAACGAACTGGCACATGGCTCTCTGAGCAGATGGGCCACAGCATCAGTACCGTTTCACGCTGGATGACCAACAAGGTGCAGCCATCAGTGGAACAACTCTACAAGATTGCACGCCACCTCGGTGTGGATGTGAAGGAATTATTTGTATCATCGAAGTAAAATATTACAGATTTGTTCATATGGCCATAGTTAAATTCGTTTCAGATAAAAAATGCCAAGTCTTCATTGATATGGAACAGGCAGGTAAGGTGACACCAGATTCTATGTTAAAGGTAACATTGGAGGCTGGTGGCTACCTTATACAAGTAAAAGATGAAGATGGTAATCTTATCAAAGAGTATGATTTGGAGATTAAGCCCTCAGATAATCAGCTTCTACAAAAAATAGATAGTACTAACAATAAGCAGGATGACGTCATTGAGAACCTGAAAAACGACTCATCTTTGGTTTTTCATTGTGATAGAGCCTCTTTCTCCCATAATGGTTTGTATGGTTTCGTAGATAAGAAGTTGAATGTCGTTATTCCCCCAATATATTATTCCGTCAATGAGTTTGTAGACGATAAGGCATTCGTGGTTCGTGATTTTCCCGAAGGAAGAAAGATCACAATGATTGATAGTGATGGAAATATGTCCTTCAATAGATGGTTTGATTATATTGGAGAGTCAGATGCAACCATTCTTATGGGGATTGATAATAGGATAATAGTCTACTCGAAAACGAAATGTGATAAGATTGCAGAGTACTTTAATGCAGGTTATGACTATAAGTATCCTTTTATTCCTGTATATAAGATTGATGGGTTAGACAAATTGTATGGTTTCATTGATTTTGATGGAAAGGAAGTCGTTCCTTTAATATATGATTTCGTCTGGAATTATAAATCAAATGGGTTTGCTGAAGTGAAACGTTTTGGACAGAATAGTTATGTTGATACCTGTGGGAACCTATATGATCACCCAAATGAAAATAGTACAAAAATATCTAAGGAAGATAGTTGTATTCGCGGATTTGGAGGACTTTATGGTAATGGAAACATGTGGAGTGATATTCCTACTAAAGTCGCAGGGAAATGGGGACTGCTATCTCCATATGAACGGTGTGACGGGAAAGAAAGATTCCTTTTTGAGTGTGACAAAATATTATATTACAATCTTGGGTGTTTTATCTATAGGATTCATAATCTTTGTTTTTTTATACAAATCGACAATTCGGAGCAAACTTATTCTTATGAAGCAGATGAAATAATTCCTATTATTTTAAGAAAGGGAGAGTATGGAGAAGATGTTGTGAATCTTATAATAAAGAAGAATGGGAAATATGGTATTATTGATATAAACGGGGAAGAAATAATTCCTATTCAGTATGATAATATAGAAACGACTGAAGGTGTTCTCGAATGTTATCCTGGAGAAGTTGGTATTATTAAATATAACAATTTGCTTTCAATTGTTCAAATGAAGAACGGAAAAATCCTTTTTCCATTTGAATATGAAGATATTAAGCCTACTGATGTAACGCATAATCGTTATTGGAGAGAAGTTTCATGGTATATTGTAATGAAGAATGGGAAATATGGATGCATTAAACCCGATGGCGAAGTAGTTCTCCCTTTGGAATATGACAGAATATCCCATTTGTTATATGAAAAAGATGACTCATACAGCCATAGATTATATATAAAAAAGGGAAGCAAATACGGTCTTTATACCATAACTCGCAGTAATATGTTTGCAGGATATGGAGGAGACGAATCCACTAGTTTTGAAGAATACAATTATAATCCATTCGGTCTAATAGACATTTGAATGATTAATGATAATAATGGTGAATAACTAAAAATGAATAAAAAGACAACATTAGTTAAAGAAGATATAAACAGAGGTAGATTTGAGCTTATTAAAGAATCCCCCTCTGGACATGGTGTGTATGTGGAAAAAAGCTTAATAGAAAGGAGATATTTAAATTTAGCGATATACAGGTACATGCAACTACCTCATTTGTTAAACTTGTTAAGTTCGCCTCATGAATTTTATGTAGCGAATAGACAATCCTTTTCTGATTTGCGCGACAAAATGGCTATTGTGAAGAAAATGGAAGAAATAAAGAACGTTTATTCAGAAGCAGAGAGTTGGAAAAACAGAAGGTATCTTAGAGAGAAGAAAGAAAAAATCAGAAAGGCATGGCAGCAATGTATTTCATGCTGGTGTCTTGATATAAGGAATTCCGGAATTGCTGATGAGAATTATCTGATGTGGAAAGCATACACATCAAATCAGATTTCGGTAAGAGTTGGTAGTACGATCCTACATTTTATAGAATCCATTATCGAGATCCCATATGATATATTTATAGCGAAGGTTGATTACAAAAACAAATATACTGGTGATATATACGATGTTATATTCAAAAAACATGAGTATTATGAAGATGAACAAGAATTAAGAATGTTAGTTCTTTCTGACGAAGAGAAAGGGGTACACATTCCAATAGACATAAATATCTTAATTGATGAGATAAGAGTGTCACCATTCCTCTCTCCAAACATGGAGAGATTTATTATAAATCAGTTGGGAGAACAAGAACCATCTTTAAAAAAGAAGATTCTTCCCTCTTTGATAATGGAATACATTAAATAGCTCATAATATGGTTTTAAAACATAAATTATTTAGATTATGCACTTTGTTTTTTTTTCTTGTCATAGAATATAAAGCTATGGCTCAAGGATGGGTGACAGATGAAGTATCAAAAGATAATTCAGGAGGGATTTTTAGTGGCATTTTGGGCTTTATCCTGCTTATAGGGATAATTTGGTTTGTCGGATATGTTGGAGACGTGATATATGAAAATAAGCAAATACATAAAAATAAGAAGAAACAAGAATACAAAAGCTCACAGCCAAAGAGTATTGGGCAACCAATAGTTCCTAAAGTTAAGAAAGAAGATATAATTATTCAGATGTTACACTATGATGGCATAGATTGCATCGCTGACAAAGATTATTATGTACAACAAGATTTGACTCCCTCTGTCAAAGATTTAGAATTCATAGAAAAAGAGAAAGAGAGTTATGCTTTAACTAAAATACTCCAATCAGATAAAGATAATGCAGTAACTGATTGGTGGAAAGATGATCCAAAAGAGCATAGGATAAGAGAACATGGAGAGGCTGATTATTCTTCAGATGGGAAAAGGCTATTATTTTACTGGAATAAAACAGAGGGATATTCTATTAATGAAGGCGTTGAAATAATATGTGACGCATCTCTTTCAAATCTCACAAGTGATGACAAAGATATATTATTACCATCAACAGTAAAGACTCTTGGAAATTGCCTCTACTATTATAATTGGAGAGATTCTTTTGTTATTCCTAATTCTATCGAAATCATTACTGGTAATCCATTCACTACGTGTAGAGGCAAAATAGAATGCTTATCCCCTCATTTTGTGTATGATAAAGACATATTATATGATAAAGATAAAAAGAAAATAATATCTGTGATGTGGGAGTATAGCGAAAGTGATGATAATAAACAAATAGACCCTCATGTAGTTATGATAGGAAGGTATGCGTTTTATGGTGTCATTTTGGTAAGGAAGATGCCTTTAACTATTCCTTCTAACGTGTTATACATTGGTGAGTCTGCTTTCGAGAAAACGGGGTTCGATATATCCATGTCTAATGGAACAATTGAGATTGGAGATTCTGCATTCGCAGAATCCCACATTCATAACTTTGTTTTGCCATTAACTGTTTCTAAAATAGGGAATAATGTTTTTGCTAATTGTGAATTCCTAGAACGAATTACAATATCCCCCAATATTAAAGTGCTGAGTTGTGGGGCTTTTTTAAATTGTAAAAAGTTAAACAACGTCTATATCCCTAACGGAGTTAAGATTGTTAGAAATAATTGTTTTAAAGGTTGTTCGGGTCTCAATGAAGTTTGGTTTCCCAATTCGTTAGAAAAGATTGAAAAGGGTGCCTTTTCAGAATGCCCTCTTACAATTGCTGTTTTGAC
>NZ_CACXTS010000064.1 GCF_902770715.1 uncultured Methanobrevibacter sp.
GATTGGGGAGTTGATAATATTTTGATTCTCCATAAATCCTTTTTTTAAGATTAAAAGTAATTGCTTCGGCGGTTACTTTACTTTTTTATATTTTCCTATCATTATCTTGTATGGTTGCATTATTTTTTATAATTGAATTCATTTGCTTTAATTATTGGCTATTTATTTGGCTGTTTTTAGGAACAAATATTAAAATATTCATTTCTCCTTTTGAGTATTGAAGTATTGTTTTCATTGTAGAAAATATTATTATCTAATTTGTGTATAAATAGTATTAGTTTATACGGAGGAACTTAAATGGAAAGCAAAAATATTATTATAATATTGATTGTGATAATTGTCATTCTTGCAGCGGCAATCGGTTTTATGGTATTAAAGCCGATGCATGCCAAGGAACCGACAAAAATCAAAGTCGATAGTAATAAAACTTTATACGAAGGAGATAATTTGTCAGTCAAGTTGACTGATTTGAATAAGACTCCATTGTCCAAACAAAAAGTCAACATAACAATCAAAAACAGCAAAGGCAAGGTTGTCGCAAATAAAACCGTAAAAACAAACTCTAAAGGTAAGGCAAAATTGGATTTGGATTTGAAGAAAGGAAAATATGATGTCCGAGTCACTTATAGTGGTAACGAGAATTATACAGGAAACAACACTACCCAGAAATTGACAATTAAAGAGAAAGAAAAAGTTGTTGAAGCTACTGTTGAGCAGAGTTCCAGTGAACCACAGTACCTTTCAGACACTGGAGAGCCAATTAGTGAAGCTGATTACTATACACTTCAGGTTTATGGTAAAAGTGCTAACAGCCATGAAGAATGGGAAGCACAAAAAGCCAGTTTGGGATACTGATAAATGATAAAATTCTGAATAAGACCTTAAAGTAAAATTTTTGCAAGTTCGTGCAGATTGTTACATATGTTGAGACATATTATATTAATAATTTTAATTAGGGGTGTATGTCAATGAACAAAAAAATATTGGTGATATTATTATTCGGAATCTTAATCTTGTCAATGGGGATTGTATCAGCAGCTATATTGTACCAAGACCCATTAAATGGAATGGATGAAGATACCTTTAAAGAACAATGTGTTGAAGTTAGTTATAAAGATATGAAAGTAAATGATAACTTGAAAAATACTTCCGTAAAATTAGCAGGCAAAGTAGAAATAGCGGCACACAATACAATGGTATTCCATGTCGGTGGAGACCGTGACCAAGAGGTAATAGTTAATTTGCCTCCTGATCAGGATAACAGCAAATATAAAAAATATGAAGGGTTAAATGCAGTCATTTATGGATCATATCAGGGATTGGATGATTATGCATTTAGTGGTGAACGTCCATATGTAAGTGTAGTAGCTATTGAATAATAGGTTAAGTCTATCAATTTATTCTAAAATTGATTAAAAGATGATGAGAACTTTTTCTACTTTGGTTTGAATCATTGTGATTAAAATAATATTATAGTTTGTATTTCAACAAAAAAATGACATAACTACTTAATACATTAACTTATGTATCAAATGAAACCTATTAGAAAATTAACAAAAATATAGATAAAATTAAAAAAATATAAAAATTAATATTAATTATTTTGATGATCCTCTTTGTCAAATTCAATATAGGTACAATTATGACCTAGAATAGGTTTTCCTTTAACGTACATTTCTGTAAAATAATTTTTTAAGGTAGGTGTAAAGCCACCTACAACTATTTTTATTTTTTCACGCTATTAATTGATTATAATTCAATTTGAACTTCTTAAATATATGGTGATGGCAGTTAGTTTTTTATAATCCGAAAAGCTTTTGTCTGACTTTTGCGGAGTTTAATTTTGTAAATTCCTTTGATTGTTTGTAGCCAAATAGCCATTTTTTGCAAATAATATTTCCGTAACGGTGTTGGTTTGATGTTGTAATTTCAGCCACATATTGGTTTTTTGGAAGGCTACCTCCATATTTGCCGGTTCCATCAAAAGCAACGTATATATAGATTTTTGATTTTACTGTTTTGGTTGTTTTTTTCCAGGTTTTTTTGTTGTATATGTCAACTTTTTGTTTAATGGTTTTTTTGGTGTTGAGTTTGTAGACATAAGTTTTCCCATTGGATTTGGCATTAATTAATTTCTTGTATTTGTCTAATGGTATGACAACTTTATATCCTTTGATTTTTATGGTTCTTGCAGATTTGCTTGTACTCAATACATGGATCTTGCTTTTTTTGGTGGTGGATGGGTTGTGATTTTCATCACCCATATATGCTGCGGAATATGTAATTGTTCCCTGCTTATTCATCTTGACTTTTAATGTAGCATAGCCATTATCATTAATATTTCTGTAATAAGTCTTGCCGTTGACTGTAAATTTCACTTTACCGTCTTCAAATAGAGTACTGCCTTCAAAATCAGTAATTTTTGCTTTAAGAATTGCGTAATCTCCTTTTACCACAGTTGTTTCTTTTAGTATTAATTCCACATCTGATTTGACAATTTCAAGATTAAAGTATATGGGATTTATATTGTAGTAATAGTCATCAACTATAATTTTACATGAATGATTTCCCACACCCATATTACTAACGCAACACCAGTATGCATCCTCATCTTCATCGTAATCAAATGCCATTAATTCCTTATTTGTATTTGCATCCATTAATCTGACTTCCAAATCTGGAATATTATAGCCGTCTTCATCAACAACAGATATGTAATAACCATAGTAATCATCATAGTCAGTTGAATAGTTTATTTGTTCGGGTATATTTTGCCTATAACTATAATCTTCAGGTATTATTCTAGGCTGGAAATTGTCTGAGTAATGTTCATCATTCCAGTCAGAGTCTTCATCATAATCATCATAGTCATCATAATCTTCATCTTCAAGATTAATGTCATTGGATGTATTATCTGTTCCGATAGTATCGGCAGTAACATTTTCTGATGCACTGACTGCTGAGATTGAAAGTAAACTTATCAGCAGCATTGCAAGCATAATTGTCTTTTTATACTTCAAGATTATTTCCCCCTAAATTTTACATTGATATATATTATACACAACTTGCTATTAATCATTGTCGGTGTCAAACTTTTACATTTAATTTAAATTTTTTTTACTGTTTTTCCATTCTTTTTAACACTTACTTTGAAATATTTATTGCTTTATAATGCGCTAAATGTATGCTTCATTTTATTAATTGGTTTTACTAAATAAACTTCAGTTTCATAATTTTTTTTCAATGGTGTAATCATTAGAATTTTCGGAGTAAACACGGTTTATGAGAATATCAAGGTTAATCAAAGATAAAATGAGTATTTTCTGTGCTATTCTAATGATATTTGATTATTTGAATGCCAATCTTTATATCGAATTTTAAACATAACTTAAATATAACTTATATGGGGGTAATCATTTGATTGACAAAAGGATTATGATATTGGTTATATTTCTTGTAAGCCTCTTTGCAATTTCTGCAGTCAGTGCAGGCGATAATGCAATCGCAGATGAGCAAAGCTATAATGCGAAGATAGTTGCAAAGGACATAAATGAAGAATATGATGAGATAAACGGCAATACGATGATATTTAGCATTAAGGATTTGAATGGAAAACCGATAAAGGATGCAAAACCGACTGCAATATATGACAATAAGAAAGTAAAAGTGGTTTATGATGATGATCAATATTTCAGCGAAAAGCAGGGAACATACTACCTTGACAGGGATCCTGAAATTGGAATGCATAAGGTAAAGATTACATTAAATACCTCAAAATATCAGGCAAAACCAGTTTTCATGAATGTCAAGATAACCAAAGTGACACCAAAATTAACTCTAAAAAAATATGTAACAACTGACAATCGCTATGCCATCATGAAAGCAACCGTGAAGGATAAATATGGTGATACGATTGATGGAGGAATTGTAAAATTCAAAGTCAACGCAAAAACATATTCTGTTAAGGTAAAAGACGGTGTTGCAGTTAAAAAAATCAAACTTAAGGCAAAGACATATACA
>NZ_CACXTS010000065.1 GCF_902770715.1 uncultured Methanobrevibacter sp.
TTTTTTTGAAAAGGTGGTTTAAATCAATACACCTTTACAACGAAGCTAAAATATTTCTCTATTCAAATTTAATTTCTTCCTCAGCTTTTGCATAAACATCAATCTGATTTTGTACATCAAGCTTACTCACAAACCAACCTCTTGCCATACACAATTTTATAAAATCATTAATGCGGTTTACTCCATTCATTTCTTTCAACGTCACAACAACCCCGAATTGCAATGGTTCCTTAGTTCTTGAGGTTATTCGTTCCTTTGTTTTTATACTTAATCCCCATAACCCTGAATCATATGCTTTTCTAGGAACGGCCTTATCTTTTATTTCTTCGGTAATATGCTTAACATTGTCCCATTTACGATACATTTTTCTTGCATCTTCTTCATAAAGGGTAACCACACCATCTTCACATTGCTTATTATTATCAATAGATTTTATAGTTGCCTTGTTTTTTTTGTTTATGACAACCCTTCCAAAATGGATGTCCATTTCGGTACTAGTATAATCAACACCTTGATTTCTATTACATTGTGGGAAATACACTAAAGTAGCTTTAGCATAAAACGGATGAGTACTATTTATAATAGGGACAGGCAAGTTGTACGTATATGTTTCATACTCTTCTGAAGTTCCCATCATAAGGAATCGTATTTCGTCATTTGAAGAATGGATTATATCGTCAATATGTTTCGGCAATACTCCATACCCCATCCTGTGCGAAATATCATCTTTTCTATCCCATTTTGCAGCAGAATCAATAAGTATTGCCTTTGCAAGTTCTCTACTCAGCCCCATTATTTGTATCAAGTATGCCAGCTTTCTGGATACCCACGGTGCAGCAAAAGAGGTACCAATCACATAAGTAGCTCCCATATTATCGCAACATACAGCAATCTTATCTTCAGCCCTTTTTCCGTCGCCCCCATAATAACTTAAATCTGGTTTGTTAAAAAATGACAACACGGGACCACTTCTAGTATAGGATGCAGATCTTCCTTTAAAGTCAACAGAATTAACTACCAAAGAATTTAATGAGTCTGCAGGCGATCCAATCTTCATATCCTTACCAACCATTCCTTGCGGAGCATTTGTTCCTGCTATAACAAAAACAACATCATATTCACTTTGAATCTTATCAAGCTCAGCAGCCACTGGAGAAATAAAATTAGGCTTTATTTCCAATTTTGAACCTAAGGATAAATTCCATACTTTGATATCTCTATTTTTAGCAACAATATCTCTAATCAACCTTAAAACCGCAAATGAACTGAACCCTTTATGTGTTGCCACCCCAAAATGTCTGACTCTAAATCTTCCACATCCATCTTCAAGCTCAGGATTTCCCTGTGGTCCATCAACAATAATATAACTGACAGCTGTCCCATGTCGAAAATCTTCCTCAGATAAAGGAATATTTTCATCCAGCATATTGGTATAATCAACCCATTCATTAAAATATACATTATCATTAAATTGAGTGTCGATGACCCCTATCACCGGTTCATTTGACGGTTTCGGAATCAAATTTAATTCATCATTCCAAGTTTCTATCTCATCAGTAATATCATCTTTGTTTATTACAGAGAAATCCGTCAAACTCATAGCAACGAGATATGAAGCGTTATTATAAAGCAGCTTTGCCTCATCAGGAGTTAATCTAAGTGTTGTGCCGTCGATAATTCTATCATCAACAATATTGATTCCAAATTTCGCTAAAAGTCTCTTTGTTTCCACCCCTGTCTGATAGATTGTTATAATAGAATCTTGTGTAATTTCCTCGTTTGCGCGATCAATATCAAACCTTTCCACATAATTCCCATCTACAATCGTTTTTAAGAAGGCAGATTTTGATAGTATATCATTACTGAAACATTTTCTTTTATCAGCTATCATTTCGCATTGTTCATATGTTAGTACTCCGTTAAATTGTGTATCAATGATTGTCGCAGAATTTCTCAGTAATTCAGCAGATTTTTCAAGTGTTTCCAATTTTACAAAATGTGTGAAAACATGCTTTTGAACTGTTTTACCTAAATCATCTTTTTCCCACACAAATTTAGCGCCTCTTACAGACTCCGAGGGGTCTTTACTACCTTCTGCTAATAATGCTTTAAGACGATTGCTTTTGGGGACAATGTTTTTATAGTGTACGCTAACTAGAGCTCCTCCAATATTTGTATTTCTCTGCCAATATAAAAATATTTTATTTATCTGTTGCGCCAACTCCCTTAAGTGAGAGCTTTTTACTGATTTACCTTTTGGCAATTTCGGAGCTCCTGGTTTCGATCCATTCGGGCGCTGTTCAAATCTACCTTTCAATTGAAGAATGCAATTCATCTACGTTCTGCCCCTTTAAGTCTCTTGCAACGCTACTTTTAGACCTCCCTGTAAGGATTTCTATTTCTCTCACTGTAAATTTTTGTGCTTGAAGCTTTTTTAAATCGTTTGGCTTTTCACCGCATATCGAATAATACAATTTCCTAAAATAGTCCATTCCATCATGAGGATTGCTAAATGCTACAGATGTTTTTATTAAGTTTTTTAAATCCCCGGGATACTTCTTTTCAAGTAGTAAATTCATAATTTTTCTAAACAATCTAATATCTCTGTTAGCCAATTTAAATTTATCAAGATATCTATCCAGCAGTCTCTCTGAAATTAAAAGAAGATCCTCTTTTGTATATCTGTTAAAATCAATAACCAAATCGAATCTTCTTATCAAAGCCTTATCGAAATGTTCGAACAAATTTGTTGTGGCAATAAGTACAACATCCTCCTTCATTCTGTCAAGGCCTTTCAGTATTGCCGTTGTTGCCCTACCCATCTCACGCAAATCGTTTGAATTAGTCCGGTCCAAAGCAATAGCATCTATTTCATCAAATAGTACAATCACATTTTTCGGCTGAACAAAGCTGTTTATTTCCTTAAATAAGGCCGCCAAGTTTTTCTGCGTCTGTCCTAATTTGCTATCAACTATTGCAGAAAAATCTACCATAAATAGATCTCTATTTAAAATTCGTGCTAATTGCTTAACCGCCTCTGTCTTTCCTGTTCCTGGCACTCCCTGAAATAAAAATTTATTTATTCCAATATTATGTTCAACAACATTTACAACACCTAATAAATCATTTGTTATTGCATCAGGTAGCAAAAGCATATCTTCCTGCGCTTCAATTCGTTCAAAAAAAGGAGATACAGATTCCGACACTTGCGGTACAAATGTATTTACATTTGATAACAATGACATGATATATTCTGATAGTTGATAATCACCCGACTTATCAAATTCTTTTGCAATTTCATAGGCCTCATTGCGGAAACCAACATCGTTTTTCTCAGCATAATACTTGATTAAACTGAGAATACTCCTTTTTTTCATACTCAATACTTCCTTTTACCCTACCCTTTTTTATAATACCATTATGGGACTAAAACATCAATATTGGGACAAAATTCACATTACTACAAAGACAGACGTATGCAAACTCTTTGTTTTGCATTCAAATAAGATATGACTCAAAATACACGTTCGTAACAAATGTGATAAATTCACAATTAAGGACTGTTTTGTGATGTTTGTTATACCGTACACGCTTGAGATTGTTAATATTTCACAATATAATAAAATATACTTGCAACATAATGCTATTATCACGAAATATACAATTGCAAATATAACGAAGTTAGTTTTTACTACAAGAAGGCGGAAAAATAAGTAAACGATCCATAATAACCTTTAAGGTAATTATGGCTTTTGCTTAGTCTAAGTGATTTCACTGAAAAGTGAATGAACTACGTTATGAGAGAATG
>NZ_CACXTS010000066.1 GCF_902770715.1 uncultured Methanobrevibacter sp.
ATTCTTAATATTCATATTAACCTAAGGTTATCTTAACTATGGTTTTTGTTTTAATTTGCGCAAATCATTTTAATTCAATTTTGAATATTATATCCTACATTTCAAAGGAGGATATTTTTGAGTAGAGGAAAACGACCAAAGTGGATGATTGAAATAGCGATTGAAAGAATGAACATTCTTTTTAATCGGGCCGAGATGGAATTCATCACCCATCCGGAAAGATCACATCGCTATGTCGAGCTTGCATTGAAGCTGTCCACCAAATACAATACTCCAGTGCCTGAAGAATGGCGAAGGAGGTATTGCAAGAGTTGCAAATCCTTTCTCAAGCCTGGTCGCAATTGCACCGTCCGGCTGGTTGACTCAGAGGTCAACATTTTTTGTGGTGAATGCGGTCACGCAATGAAGATTCCCTATCATAGGGAAAAGAAGTTAAAAAGGAGAGCTAAATATGATTCAAAACAAAAAGGAATTGATGAACAGAGCTCTTAATGCGATGACAATAAACATTGGAAAGGCTGGCGTAAACGACAACGTTATTGAAGAAATCAAACGTCAACTCAAGGCCAATGAAATCGTTAAACTTAAATTTGCAAAAAATATCGCTCGCGATAAAGATGCTTACATCGACGAAATCATCTCAAGGACCCGGGCAAAGCTCGTGGACGTGAGAGGTCACGTTGCTGTAATCTACAAGAAAAAGCCTTAAACATTATAAATTTAGAGTTACAGGCCCTATTTTTTTAGGTCTTAAATTTACAGTGGATTAAGCTACAATAATAAAATAAATATTGGAGAATTAATATGACTACTGTATTTGATGTACCTGCAGATTTATTAATTGAAAAAGTCGCAGAAGAATTTAAAGAGAATGACAAGATAGAATCTCCTGCATGGTCCAATTTTGTTAGAACCGGTGTCCACAAGGAAAGAAAACCGGAAAACCCTGATTGGTGGTTTATAAGAACTGCTTCTATCATCAGAAGAGTTTACATTGACGGACCTGTTGGTGTTTCAAGTTTAAGAACTTTCTACGGCGGTAAAAAAGACCGTGGCGTACGTCCTGAAAAATTCATGAAAGGAAGCGGATCAATCATCAGAACCGCACTCCAACAGCTTGAAGACGCAGGATACGTGGAAAAAGTTGTAGGCGGAAGAGTTGTATCTCCTCAAGGAAGATCATTTTTGGATAAAATCTCCGGAGAAATAATTAAAGACATTCCTGAACTTGAAAAATATTAATTATAATTTTTAGGAGAGTTTGATATGAGCGAATTAGACGAAATTCGTCAAAAAAGAATGGCTGAATTGCAGGCTCAACAGGCTGCTATGCAGAACCAGGCCCAACAGCAGGCCATGGCACAGGCTCAACAGCAGGAAGCCCAGGCACAATTCGAAGCTCAGAAAAAACAAATCTTAGGTCAGATCATGACTCCTGAAGCTCGCCAAAGATTGGCAAATCTCAAATTGACCAAACCTGAACTGGTCAACAACATCGAACTTCAGCTGATCCAGTCCGCACAGGCAGGAAGCCTAAGAGGTAAAGTAACTGACGAGCAACTCAAAGTCCTTTTAAGACAGATTGCCGGTCAGAAAAGAGAAATCAAGATTACAAGGAAATAATATTCATGAAGGCGGCAGTTCTCTATAGTGGAGGCAAGGACTCATCCTTTGTTGCAGTGATGCTTGAAAGGCTTGGCCTTGACGTGGAATTATACACAGCAAATTTCGGCGTGTACGATTCATACATTCCGGCAAGAAAATCCGCAGAATCTTTAGGATTCAAGCATAATGTCCTTGAAATGGATACTGACATCCTCAAGAAGACATGCGAGAAAATCCTCGAGGACGGATTTCCAAACGACGGAATAAAATACATCCACCGGATGACAGTGGAGGAACTTGCAAAGACTCATGATATTATTGCAGACGGGACAAGACGTGATGACAGAACCCCAAAACTTTCAGTCAATCAGATAAAAAGCCTTGAAGACAGGTTTGACGCACAGTACATAAACCTGGACAGCTTCGGCCACAAGTCAGTGAGGATGATTACCGAAAGCCTCTTTGAGATTTCAAAGGAAAGGTCAAACAGGGATACAAGCTCAGACTTTGAGGTTGAAATAAGGGAGATGATTGAGCAGATGGGTTCAAATCCGCTGGAAATATTCCCGGAACATTATCAAACTCGTGTTATCGGATATAAAGAATAATTATTATTACAGGTGAGAAAATGAGTAGAAATAAACCATTGGCTAAAAAATTAAGAATGGCAAAAGCAAACAAACAAAATAGGAGAATTCCAATCTGGGCTTATGCTAAAACTAACCGTAAACTTAGATACAGACCTAAACCTAGACATTGGAGAAGAAACAGTCTTAAATTATAATTGAGGGGTTAAAATGGAAAGAGTTTACACAATTCCACTTAGAAATGTAAAAGAAGTCAAAAGGACTATCAGGGCTCCTAGAGCTATCAGGGAGATCAAAATCTTCTTGACCAAACACATGAAAGCTAGTGATGTTAAAATCGACGAATCTATCAATCATGCAATTTGGGAAAGAGGTATTCAAAAAATACCTTCAAAAATCACTGTAAAAGCAGTTAAAGATGATGATGGTGTTGTAAAAGCTACTTTAGCAGAATAGACACATAAAAATGTGAGGTGACAATATGTTGAAAAGAATAGACATTGTAGGAAATCCAAACATTGGAGTATTCGTTCTTGCAACCGACAATTTGGCTATTGTTCCTTATAATCTTTTGGACGAGAAAGCGGAAATTATTAAGGAAACACTGGAGGTTGAAGTTGTAAAGTCTTCTATTTCCGGATCAAGCCTTATCGGATCTTTAGCTGTAGCCAATTCAAATGGTATTGTTGTTTCCCCACATGTTTTAGATAGGGAAGTTAAACAGTTTGAGGACATGGGCTTAAATGTTGCCACCATCCCGGGCCAGTACACCGCTGTGGGAAACATCGTGGCCGCCAACGACAAGGGAGCAATAGCTTCACCGTTCCTGAGCCCTGAAGCAATCGAAGTGCTTGAAGAGACACTTGACGTGGATGTTAAGACATCCCACATTGTCGGAAGCGACATCATCGGTTCACTTGTTAAAGTCACAAACAAGGGATTCCTGATGAGCAAGAACGCACTTTCCTCAGAGGTTAACTTTGCTCGTGAAGTATTTGGTGTTGAAGGAGATATCGGTACTGTCGGCAGAGGCATACCACTGGTAGGCGCATGCATTTTGGCAAACTCCTCCGGTGCAATAGTCGACAAGGACAGTACAGGTCCTGAAATGGCTAGAGTTGAAGAGGCATTAGGCTTTTTGGATGATGATTTTTAATTAATACAATCATGAGGGATTTTATATGATAACAAAAATTTACAGAGTTAAAGGTACTTTTGTAATGGGCGACGAATACCATGACTTTACCAAAGAATACAAGGCCACTTGT
>NZ_CACXTS010000067.1 GCF_902770715.1 uncultured Methanobrevibacter sp.
TTGCATTTAACATTAAAGCCATGCCCATTAGCTAGATTGCAGAAATATAAATCTTCAGACAATACTGTATCATTTGAATATGTTACGAATTTAAAATATGGATATGGAAGATGATGAAAGATATCTACCTTGATTAATGCAATTCCAAGGCCACCGCCTTTAACTTCAATTGGTCTAGGCACTTCATTGATCATTGTAGTGCCTGTGATGCAGTTGTCATCGTTGAAGTCTTTTCCGAAAGTATAGATTATTGTTTGATCTGATTTTGTTCTCTTGCGATAATACCATCCAAGAGCAATATCTGATTCGCATTCCAATAGCTTAACTAATGTGTCTGATGGAAGCTGGATGTCTGAATCTACCATTAACACATAATCATAGTTTCCGGCCATTGCATTTTTAGCTATTTGATTTCTTGCTTTAGCGCAATCATAACCTCTGACATAATCAAAGTAAAGAGTATAGCCTTCAGGTCTTGTAAGGCCGTATATGCTTTTGAAACATTCTGGTTTGATGTTTTCAAATGTTGGAACTGCAATCAATATTTTCATTGTTCTTTCTCCAGCTTTTCTATTCTCTCTTCCAATTCATCCAAGTTAATCTGGTCTTCTTTTTCATATCTATATTCATAAAAGTCAATTGCTGTAACAATAACAATAGCTACAGCAAATGGTATTAGTCCTTCCAGTAAAGCATATTTGGTTGCATTGGTCATTATGATGTTGATAGCTACAGCCGTTAATACGGCACTTGATATTGTTTTGGTAAAGTTACAAAGGAATATCTTCTTTTTTAATCTGTTCATGATAACAATATCCTCCAAAGAAGCTTATTGCTTTTCAGGACAACCCAAAACTTTTTTAGTTTGTTTTTTAGCGTCTTCAACATCGCCTTCTCCTCTTATCCTACTTGCATAATGGCTAGCTATACCTAACACTATCATTAGGATACAGTAAGGAACAGTATTTTCACTAATGCCTAACGCTTCTGAATATAACATGATTACTGGAATAGCAGTGACTAGAAATGAAGTTAATATGTCAATATCCTTTCTATTGGCTTCTAACCATTCATAAATCATTACTGTTTACCTCCTCGACAAATGGCTCATTAGTATGACTTAAAATTATACCGTCCACGCAAATCTTTTCTTCAGTCCTGTATACTTCCTCTGCGTTTTCTTCTATGCTCATCCAGGATTCGTATTCCTCGATTGTATCAAAGTATTTTATGTATTTCATTGTGCCTCCCAAGTAATTGAATAATATAAAATACCATCTTCAATTTTAAATGATATTACGGGTTTTACGGCATAAGGATAACCACTATCGACGTATTTAGTTCCGTTCCAGTAAAACCAGTGGCCTGTTGATTGGTCAATGTATGGTCCTTTGTTTTCTAAAGTTCCGACTAGTTTCCTTATTGTCATAATAACAACCTCGCTATAATATTATATGTTTTATTATATATTTTATTATTTTGTTTATATAAAGTATACATTTTGACCATCATCACAACCTTCCCATTCCATGTATAGCTTGTTATCTTCCCAAACGAACCTTACATCATTAACAATAGCTACATCTGGAAGTTCACAATAAGTAACACCGTCAGCATCTTTAACATAATTGGCCTGCGCCATAATATTGGATTCTGAAGGTATGATCATATTAACGACATGAGTTATTTCATCCTGTTCAAAGGAACAGTCAGCAAGATCAATACAGTTCTGAGATTCAGGATACATTTCAATCTCAGACATTTGTCTATAAACTCTAATATAATCTGTAGTTTCGTTTTCCGTTAGATTAACAATGGATAACAGTCTCAAGTCATGGCCATGTTCAGGATTGCACTCCCCGTCACTGTCAATGTAAATTCTAGTGTTCGGCAATATTTCCTTTGGTGTTGGCCGTTTCAATTTCAGCCTGAAGACATCTCCAAGCACGGCCACAGTAACTAATGTATGGCCTGAAGACTTAATCTGAACCTTACCTAAAAGATAACCAAATGCTAAATCACCTTCTTTGGCTTTTCTAACAATTGTATGCTGCATTGTGGATGATTCATCTAACGTTACCATCTCACCTACTCCACATTGGTTTTCTGAAATCCATGCCGTATGTTCCTCATTAACGTAAGTCCTTTCGCCCTCATCCAATAAACAGGCAATAACATCCATCTTTTCTGAATGCTCGAGTCCTGTTGGATATCCACGGCCGTGTCCTATTGTTGAATTAACATCATAATCAATAATCATCTTAAAACACCCAATCCCAATTCTTGTTTTTTATTTTGTCTGGAATGTGAAGTCCTGTATCACTCATTGTTTCATCATTAGCGTCCCACATTAACGTTGAGCCTCTGTAGGCCTTAGTGTATTCGTGACTTCCTTTATATAATCTGATTCCGGTTTTGGAATCTTTTTCCGTTACTGTTATTGTTGGAATATTGTTGAATGCAATAATAGGTGACGGAAATACCAATAGCCATTTTAAATCAAAGTAATTGAAACTTGATAATTCTGCATCTTCATAAAATGTTGCATCAATCATTACCTCATGATAACTTGTTTGATGAACCTGCGTTGGATTGTTTCTTATAAATCCTTCCAGATAATCAGAACTAGCTGAGAATCCACTTCCTGCTCTCATATGATAATGGTATTGTTTCCAATCTCCTTCCTCATCCGTTCCTGAATTATATGCGTCCCATGATGAAGACATTACTAAATCACTGACACCATCAAGTAAACAATATTGTTTTTCCTGTCCGGTCATTATGGAACTAACTTTCAAATCTTCTTGATATGGCGTGAAATTATAATCTGTCTGCATAAACACAGATAATAATTGTTCATCATCACCATATGGATAGTTAAAAGAATCATAAGCAGTAATAGCTCCACTTGCTCTTTTGAACCTGGCAAAAACTACCCTACCATTTGCAGCTGATTGGCCAGATAAATTTTTGGTACATAAACATGAAACTTCCATTGGAACAAAACGTGAACGTATCACTTTTCCTGAATCAATTGCATCATTTTCTACACTTAAACCTTGACATGTTTCAAAAAAATCTGAGTATGTATCATTGTTTGCATCAAAAAATTGAACCTCACCGCCAGTTGATAAAGTGCTGCTGAAGGTTGTTGATCTATCATAAACATCCAGCAATAGCTTAGTTGTTTGAGAAATTTTTCCGACAGGAATTCTTACCAGGATACATGCAGGTTTGGATCCATAAGATGGAAGGTATAATACATTACATTCTGTGTTGTCCAGGGTTTTGATCTTTAGATTTTTCAAATCACTTCTGAATAAACTTGAATAAGAACTGCTAGATAACGAATCTAACAATATATAATCATAGTTTGATGAATAGCTGCTGCTCCTTTCAGTGTAATTACTCATTACAATATTGATTTGTAATTCCGTTTGCAATGTCAT
>NZ_CACXTS010000068.1 GCF_902770715.1 uncultured Methanobrevibacter sp.
TTAGTTCAAGAAGATGGAATGACTGTAAAAACCATTGAAGATGCAGCAAAAGAAGCTGACATTATTCACATATTGCTTCCTGATGAAATCCAAGAAAAAGTTTACAATGAACAAATTGCACCATATGTTGAAGCTGGAAACACTATTTCATTCTCTCACGGTTACAACATACACTTTGGTTTAATCAAACCTGATGAAACCGTAAACATAGTAATGTTTGCACCTAAAGGACCTGGATCCATGGTAAGAAGAACCTATGAAGAAGGATTCGGTATTCCAGGTTTAGTAGCAGTCCAACAAGATGCAACCGGAGATGCATTGCAACTTGCATTAGGTATGGCAAAAGCATGCGGATTAACCAAAGCAGGTGTTTTGGAAACTACTTTCCAAGAAGAAACCGAAACTGACTTGTTCGGTGAACAAACCGTTTTATGCGGAGGTATTACCGAATTAATCAATGCAGGATTCACCACTTTAGTCGAAGCAGGTTACCAACCTGAAATCGCTTACATCTATGAAAAAGGTTTCGCTGGAATGTGGAAAGATGTAAGTAACACTGCTGAATACGGTGGTTTAACCAGAGGTAACAGAATTATTACCCAAGAAGCTAAAGACGGTATGAAAGCAGTTTTAAAAGAAATCCAAGATGGTACTTTCAAAAAACAATGGGCTGATGAAAACGCTACCGATGGAGCTAACTTAAAAGAAATGAGGGATGCTGAAGGTCAAAAAGACATCGAAATTGTTGGTGAAAGATTAAGAAAAGCTTGCGGATTACAAAAAGACGATTAAGTCTTTTTAATCCTTTTACTATTTTTTTTAAATTATTTTTTATAGCGTGGTAATAGTGGTATTTATTGGAATGGACCATGGAACTACTGGCATCTCTTTTTGTATTATGTCTGATGAAGGCAAAGTTATTGATGTTTTTAAGATAGGAAGAGAAGAAAGTAAAAAAGGACTTATTTCTGCAAAAGAGGAAATATTGAAACGCGTTGATTTGGATGATGTAAAATTGATGGCCATTACTTATGCGATGGGTGATGGAATAAGTAAGATTTTACCTACAAATAAGGTTAAGGATAGGGGAATTTTATCCATCAATGGTGCCGGTAAAGTAACTGGTGGCGGAACATCAGTGTTTTCCGAATTAGAGGAGTTGGATATTGATTCAGTAATGATTCCAGGTCTTCATAAGAATTCCGATTCTCTAGATAAGCTATTCAGAGCGGCGTATTCTCACCAGGCCAGCCCGGAAAAGGTAAGTATTTCTTATAATGCAGTTAAAGAAACAGGATGGTCTAATTTTATCGTAGCCGATATTTCATCCAACAGTGTTGATATATTGATAGAGGATGGTAAGATTAAAGGCGCAATCGATGCATGTTTGGGCGCTATGGGCGTTGTTCACGGGCCTCTTGATTTGGAAATGATTAGGAGGATTGATGAAAACAATGCATCAGCAAATGACTGTTTTTCACATGCCGGAGCAATTAAGATAGCGGGCATTGACGGCAAAGTGGCTAATATGAAAGACCAGCTTCTTGAAAATTATATGAATGGTGATGAAAAAGCAAAATTGGCCATTGATACATTAATCATGACTGTTGCCATGGAAATTGCCGGTTTGGATGTTGTATGTAAAAATGAGATTGAAGGAATAGTTCTTACAGGATCTATTGGCAGTGCAACTGAACCGTTTAACTTTGCAGATGAAATAAACAAATATTTCAAAAATAAGTATCCTCTGGAAATTATATCCAAAGATTCCGGTGCAATCGGTGCGGCTCAAATAGCAATGGATGTTTATAATGGTGAAAAAGAAATATTAGGTATTGAAGTTAATATTTCTTAAATTTATTCTTTTAAACTAATAAAAACAATATTTCCGCCTTTAACGGTTTCTAAACCGTTTTCATTTTCAAGGACGAGATTTAAGTAATTATCAATAGCTATTATTGTTCCTTCGCTTTGATAGCCACCTCTTAAATCAACAGTTACATATTTGTTTTTGAATTGTCTAAAAAGTTTATTTACATTTTCTTTATCTTGATTCATATTTTTCAATCCTTGATTATAATTCTATTTTTACTTTGAAGTTTCAACTTTATATAGTTTAATGTTCTAAATATTACTATGGCAATCAATCAATTAGAAAGTAATTTAGAAGCTATTACTCGTACATTAGCTCAGTTAAAAAAAGACGGATGCACTGATGAGAAAATTTTAAACCAGCTTAGAGAAGAAAGGGAAAAAATACTTAAAGATTTAAATTTATAAGTATTTTACTCTAACCATTCTTTTAATGAGCTTATTCCGCTGGCCATATCAATTTTTAATGGTGTTATTGTAGTTTTTTTATTTTTTCGTAATTCATAACCATCGCTTCCAGGCTCATCTGATAAATACGGTTCGCCGTCAATCCAATAGTATGGCTTTCCACGCGGATCTAGACGTTTTTCAACTATGGGATTATACATCCTTTTTCCTAATTTTACAACTTCAAACTCTTCATCTGAAGGGTTTTCTGGAACATTAACATTTAATAAGTCGATTCCTTCAGGCAATCCTTTTTTCAGAACGATCTTTGTTAATCTATGAAGCATTTCCCCTGCAAAATCAAAATCAATTTCTATTTTTCCTTTTTCAAATTTAATGTCGTCTCTGGTAACTTCCTGTGAAATAGCTATTGTTGGAATTCCAAAGCTTGCGGCTTCTATTGCTGCACCTAATGTGCCTGATGTTGTAAGTTCCGCTTTTCCTAAATTAAAACCAGTATTTATTCCGGAAATCATAATGTCCGGCTTTTCATCAAGCATTTCAAATAGTGCAATTGTCACTGCATCTGTCGGTGTTCCGCTTATTCCATAGCCTTCACTTCCATCCCTCAATACATGTTTATTGACTCTTAAAGGGTCATATAATGTCAATGCATGGCCTATTCCACTCTGTTGTGTTTCAGGAGCTATAACATATGTATCACATAAGTCTTCAACTGATTTTTTTGCAGCCAGAATTCCTGAGGCGGTTATTCCGTCATCATTACTTATTAATGCTTTCATAATAATATTAAGTTTAAATCTTGTTAAAATATTTTTATGTTTTTGGTTTTTATGATAAACTTTAATAACAATTTAAATTATAAGTTATAATTAGTAATTTTATAGAAAAAACACATGTGGGTGGAAACGTGGAAAAACCACAATTGATTAATTTTATAGCTAAAGTGATGGAAGACTCCGGTTTTAAAGTTTATAAGAATTTTAAAACTTCACAAAAGGTTATTGACATATATGCTATCTTGCCAACAACAATAGGGGATTTTGGTGTGGTTGTAGCATGTAAAAATTATGATAAAGATTTTAGAATTGGAGTTGATGTATTAAAAGAAATGGAAGAGGTTCAAGAAAGTTTAAAAGCTTCTAAAACCACTATTGTTTCATCTTCCTACTTCTCAGAGCAGGCAAAGAATTATGCTCTCAGGAAAAACATTAAATTAGTGGATAGGGACAATTTACTTGAACTTGCTAAAAGATATCAGGACAGAACTTCTCAAACTACATTGGACAATACTCCTTATGACGGAGGCGCCTCTGATTATATTGATGAGGAATACCCGGAATACACTTATGACGCTTCTGATATGGAATATATAATGCAAAGACGTGAACAGAATCCTGTTGTCTATCAGAATACC
>NZ_CACXTS010000069.1:0-965 GCF_902770715.1 uncultured Methanobrevibacter sp.
CCAAACTGATGTGATTAAAAAAAGCATTGTTGTAGATTTCATTGTCAGATACAATAAGGAATATTTGCTAAAATAAAATATTTATGGAAAATTAAAAAAAAGAATCTGGAAAATGATAATTCATTTCCAGAAATCAAACTCTTCTTCGTTCAGTCCAATGGAAGCTGCCTTGAAAACAGGTTCTTTGCCCATTTTTCTCTGTTTTTCATAGTCTTTAAGACAGTCTGTTGCGATTTTACCTAGAAGCACACAGACAGGTAGGTTGATGAGAGTCATGCCTCCCATGGTGATGTCTGCCATAGCCCATGCGGCGTCCATGGTGATTGTAGCTCCTATAAAGACAACGAGTGCGCAAAATAAATGGAACACTTTCATGAATTTTTCTGAAGGCTTGGTTTTGCCGTTCAAGAAAATCAGGGCATTGTCTACGTAATAGAGATTTCCAATCAATGTGGTAAATGCAAATAGCACCATTGCAACTGTGATGAAAATTGGACCTATCCATCCAAATACGCTTGCGATTGCATTCTGCACATATGGAGCTCCTGAAACGACTGAAGTTATTGGTACTCCAGTGGACAAGCACATCAATGCAGTAGCTGTACACAAAAGGAGCGTATCGATATATACGGATAATGTTTGCACAAGACCCTGTTTTGCGGGGTGTGACACGTTTGCAGAGGCGGAAGCATTCGGCGCAGATCCTACACCGGCTTCATTTGAGAAGAGTCCTCTTTTTATTCCGTACACCATACATGAACCTGCTATTCCGCCAAAAATTGATGTGAAATCAAAAGCATCTTTGAAAATTAATGCGAACATTGCAGGTATATTTTGGATATTGAACAGAATAACTATTAAAGCAATGGCAACATAGGCGATTCCCATGAATGGTACGACTGTACTTGTAATCTTGATGATTCTTTTGCCTCCTCCAAGAAGACAATATCCTGTTAAAATTGCCA
>NZ_CACXTS010000069.1:988-4699 GCF_902770715.1 uncultured Methanobrevibacter sp.
AATGTGGACTGGAGGTTAAATGAGCAGAGCATATTGAATCCGATTGCATAGGTCATAATCAGAAAAATACAGAATAGAACGGCCAATTTTTTATTGTTCAGGCCCTCTTCGATATAATATGCAGGACCACCATAGGCATGGCCTGTATGGTCTCTTTGCTTAAAGACCTGTGCCAGTGTACTTTCAATGAATGCTGAGGATGCGCCTATAATACACATCACCCACATCCAGAAAACGGATCCCGGACCACCGAGACAGATTGCTGTAGATACACCGATAATATTTCCTGTCCCTACCCGTGAAGCGGTTGATACCAGCATCGCCTGCAGGGAAGATACGGCACCCTCTTCACCAGGCGGTTCCAGAAGGATTTTCATAGATTCGCCAAAGAGTCTAATCTGCACCCCTCTTGTTTTGATAGTGAAATACAATCCTGCTATTGCCATGACGATAATCAATATAGGAAAGTACATGACATTGTCGATTTGATTAAGTATAAATGCTATATCTATCATTGTCATTCCCTTTTTTTGTCAGTTTGTTTGTTATCAATTAATTAATAGTTTGGTCTTTTTTAGTATTAAAGTATATATTTTACTGTATTTTTGTATATATTTTTAATTTATTATAGGATATTTTATAATTTTTGATAAGAAATATATTGAAAATTATTTAATTTTCATTATTTGATTCATTTTTTTTGTATTAATTATTATATTCTTTATTTGCCATTTATTGTTGCAAATAAATTGAATAAATATTAAATAAAATATAAAAAAATTATTATTTTATATAATTTTTTTGAATATTTTTTATTAAAAAATAAAATTTATATATTTCTAATAGTATAATATAAATTACAGGCAGTATTATTTTAAGTTAGTTTTGAAATTGATACGCCTTTTAAAAAATTTTTGGGAGATAAAAAAATGAGAGGACTTGCAAGAATCGATCAAGATGTAATGGACTGGGTTGAAAAAGATGAGCCAGAATGTGGACCATATGATGCAATCGTAAAACCAATTGCACTTGCACCATGTACTTCAGATGTGCACATCGTCTGGGGAAACGCATACATGAGTGATGCTCCAAATCGTATTTTAGGTCACGAAGCTACTGGTGTTGTTGAAGAAGTCGGAAGCCATGTAAAAGACTTCAAACCTGGAGATCGTGTAATCGTACCTGCAATTACTCCTGACTGGCTTACTGTTCCAGGACAAAGCGGATTCGGTCAACACTGTTACGGAATGGGTACAGGAATGAGCTTCATCACATTTAAGGATGGGGTATTTGCTGAACGTTTCAATGTAAACCAAGCTGACGGTAACATGGCACACTTGCCTGACAACGTTTCACTTGACCAAGCTGTAATGATTTCTGACATGATGACAACCGGTTTCTATGGAGCAGAACTTGCTGAAATCAAGCCGGGTGACACTGTAGCAGTATTCGGTATAGGTCCTGTAGGACTTATGGGTGTAGCAGGAGCACACTTCATGGGTGCATCAAGAATTCTTGCTGTAGGAAGCAGACCCGTATCAGTTAAAGTCGCAAAAGAATACGGAGCATCAGACATTGTTGATTATCATGACGGTGACACCGTACAGCAAATCATGGACTTGACTGACGGCAAAGGTGTGGACAAAGTTGTTGTCGCCGGTGGTGGCGCAAACACTGTTGGTGAAGCATTAGAAGTCTTAAAAGTCGGCGGTGTTTTAGGTAACGTAAACCATTACGACGGTGTAGCAGAAGTCCCATTGCCTGCACTTGCATGGGGAGCAGGTCTTGCAGACAAAACAATCCGTGGTGGAGTATGTCCTGGTGGACGTGCTAGAATGGAACAACTCGTAAAATTAGTTGAATACGGTAGATTTGACTCAAGTAAATTAATCACTCACAGATTTACTAACTTCGATGACATTTACGAAGCAATGATAATCATGAGGGACAAACCACGTGACTTAATTAAACCTGCTGTTATTATGGATGAATAGAGCTATAATTTATTTTATAGCTTTTTTTTATTTTTTTTTTTAATTAATCAATATATTAAATATTATTTTTTTAAGTTGTGAATGCACAGGTCAGATTTCATTGGAAGAAATCTGCACATAATTCAGAAAGAATATTCTTGATTTTGAAAATAATTTATATGAATTAAAATAATAATTATTAAATGATGAGAGCTCTTGAGAAAACATTGAAATCTGTTGTTGAAAATCCAAGATATATCTTCCGTTTAACTGTTCAGGGTATTATGGTCGGTATATTTGCAGGGTTGATGGTATGCCTTTACCGTTTTTTACTTTATGGTTCAGAACATGTTTTAAGAGAGTATTTAAATGTGATTAATGGTAATTTAATTTACACTATTTTATTTTTCATCGCCCTTGCCGTCATGGGACTTTTAGTTGATTGGCTGACTAAATGGGAAGTTGATTCTGCTGGAAGCGGCATACCTCAAGTCTATGCGGAGGTAAAGGGACACATGGAGGCAAATTGGGCAAAAGTTCTTTTTTCTAAAATCGTTTCCGGAGTCTTGACTGCTCTTGGCGGTTTGTCCTTAGGTCCTGAAGGTCCGTCAGTTCAAATCGGGGGTATGGCAGGAAAAGGTATTGCAAAACTTTTCAAGGGATCCAAAACCGATGAGCTGAGGTTGATTCTTGTAGGCTCTGCTGTAGGTATTACAGCAGCATTCAATGCGCCATTGGCAGGTGTTATCTTTGTTTTTGAAGAAATCAATCACGGATTCGACAAGACTTTGGTTTTCATTGCACTTGTATCAGCTATTGTATCAGACTTCATATCAAAAGTCATTTTTGGCCAGTCTACTGCATTGACATTTCCAATTCACAACATCCCTCTAGAATCTTACTGGCTATTAATCATTCTGGGGATATTGATTGGCCTTTTAGGTTATGTTTACAATGTTGGGATGATTAGGTCAAGTGATATGGTGGCGAATTTGAAGATTCCTTCATGGCTTAAGTTTGTATTGGTATTTTTAGTGTCCGGGGTTGTCGCTTTAACAATTCCTGAAATAAGTGATGGAGGACACTTTATGATGGACATCCTTGACATTGCCATGCCGTCACTTGGAGTGCTGATGCTTTTGTTAGTATTGAAATACCTGTTTTCAATGTTTTCATTCTCTTCCGGTGCACCTGGAGGCATATTTTTGCCTATATTGGTATTGGGAGCATACATTGGAGCGGTATTCGGTTCCGCCGTAGTTCCTAATTCGTAGTCATTTCAATGGCAGGATTCTTTGCCGCAACCGTAAGGTCTCCAATCACAGGCGTTGTCCTGATAGCTGAAATGTGCGGTTCAACCGAGTCATTGGTTGCGATGATTATCGTATCATTGATAGCATATGTGGTGCCTACACTTTTAGGAAACGAACCGATTTATGAGTCATTATATGATAGATTGCTCTTGAATAAAAACAGGGAATTTGTTAAGAAACCCTCAAAGCATGTCTTATCAGAATATCTTGTTCCCCTTGACTGCAACTACATTAATTTTAAAATCAAGGACATCCCATTCCCGAAAAATGCAATTGTGGTATCAGTAATAAGAAATGGAAAGTACATCATTCCAACGGATGATTTCCATATAAAATATTCGGACCAGATTCATGTACTGACCGATGTAAATGATTATCCGTTTGTTAAAGAGGAAATTGAAGAGTTGTTTGGTGGTTAGATGAGC
>NZ_CACXTS010000070.1 GCF_902770715.1 uncultured Methanobrevibacter sp.
ATGGTTTTTCCTCTAATTTCTACTTTTGTTTAATGTAATTCATTAATAATTACTAATTTCAATTGTATTCATCTTATTTAAACTTATTCGAATTGTATTGTCTTTGTTTAATTGTTGTGGTCTTTTAAAATTGTTTTCATTTAAACGTAAAATATGAAGTTAACAATTTCCAAAAACAATAATATTAAAGTTGAATTAATATAAGTTAATTCATGTATATGATAGCCATTTTTGATTGTAAATTCAAAACCAATCATGAAAATATTGAAAAGATGCTTCAGCATTATGGACTTAGAAAGATTCAAAGTTCATTATATTGGGGAGAATTGGATAATAATGAACGTGAAACACTGGTGAAAAACATCGATGAAATCATTAAAGAAAAAGACAGCTTTTTGATAATTCCGATATGTCAAAACTGCTGTTCAAAAATGAAGCATTGCGGACGTGAAATCAAATTCAAAAACGATTTGTATAGGGTGTATTAAAATGAAGTTGGTGATAGATGGATACGGAAAGTCAATCCATAAGAAAGACAATCAAATTGCCATACATGAAAAAGATGAAATCATAGATTCGATTAAGGCAAGTGAAATTACTGACATTACCATTGTTGGAAAAGGATATGTTACCTTTGATGCTTTAAATTTAATGGCTCTAAATAATATTAAATTGATAGCTATCGACCCGAAAGGACAATTGACCTATACTCTTGAGTCACCTGATTTGCGAAATGTAAAATTAAAAAAAGAACAGTACAGATTAAGTGAAAATAAGATAGGTTTTGAAATATCAAAGGAACTGATAAGATCAAAAATGAAAAACCAAAAGGCCACACTGACGACCCTAAACAAAAACAAAAAATTAAAGAGGGTCTTCAATCACAGATTAAAAATTGATGAATGCATTAATCAGCTTGATGACATGAAACTGAAAGGAAACAATGAAGAGACAAGAATGAAGATAATGGGGTTGGAAGGAAAGGCTTCAAATGAATATTGGGGAGGAATAAAATATTTCATTCCCTCCGAAATCTGTTTTGTTTCCAGAACAAAAAAGCCGACGGATCTCTTAAATTCAATGTTGAATTACGGTTATGCTATTCTTGCAAGTGAAATTACAAAAAGCATTCTTATCAATGGCTTGGATCCATATTGTGGTTTTCTTCATTTTGATAGGTATGGGAGGACAAGTTTGACATTTGATTTGATAGAACCATTCAGACAGCAGATTGTTGACAAGACTGTAATTGGGCTGATTAACAGAAAACAGATTACTGTTGAAGATTTGGACAAAAGAAATAATACTATAAAATTGGGAGCAAGAAAATTGATTGTTGAAGGGATTTTATCAAAAATTCACTCAACAATAACATATGATGATGAAACGGTAAGTTATTCTGATTTGATTAGAAAACAGAGTGATGATTTAGTGAAAACTTTGCTGGGAAATAAAAAATTCAAAGGGTTTTATCTCAGGTGGTGAGGAAACCAGATGGATTTTTAGACGAAAGAGTCTTCTCCTCAAAATTAGGTAAAATAAAGGTCAGTACTATTGGTAATTACTATGTTATTGAGGAAACCTCTTCCGAAAAGGGGGTTGTAAAATGATGTCCTCACAACTTTTTTAAAAGAAGAAATATAAATTAATTAGATAAGTATTTTAAGGAAAATTTGGTAGTGTTTAAACTGAATGTTTTGGGTCGAAATATTCAAAACAGTTGTGATGTAACAACATCAACAGATATGTTAAGACAAGTAGTACAGTTATTAATGACACATCGGGATGAATATAATAAACCGATTCCTAAAAGAATTGAATTCAGTAATTATCCTGATGTATACTGGGAGTATATCTTAGAGGATACTTTTGATGCTGAGATTGAAATCAGTGATTATACTGTTAAAGCGAAACTTGTTGTGGTTTAAACTGAATGTTTTGGGTCGAAATATTCAAAACGATAATCAATTAATGATTATTATTATGGTTCTCAATTTGGTGACTGACTTAATTGAACTCATAATAACAATCATAAAAAAAGAAGGGGATTAAAAATTCCCCTTTTTTACTATTGATTATCTAATAATATGATTTTTATAATATTTAAATATATATTAAAAGAGAGGTGCTAAAGAGAAATGATATATATAATAGTAATTTTAGCAATATTAATACTTATCGTAAATGGTATAACCATTTACGTTTAAACTGAATGTTTTGGGTCGAAATATTCAAAACAAATTATTTTTAATGAAATCTTCATCAAATTTAAACAGATTTTCAGGCACATAATTGACAAGTTCACCAGAATTATCAGTTATTTTAAGCAAATCCACTAATTCCGGACGTATGTCAATTAATCCCCCTACTAATTTTAAAACATAATCATAATTGGATTCATCAGGGATTTCATAATAACTATGCATACCCCATAATGCCCATTTTTCACATTGGTTATTCCATAATGTACAATGGACTCATTGATTATTTGTTCATCACCGTTTTGGACATTTTTTTACAACTTGCACCACTGCATGATGTTTAAAGTGAATGATTTCTGTTGTAATATTCAAAACATATCTCTATGCTATTTTTTGGTGAAAAATGGGGATGGCATTCAATTAATTAAGGGAGAATTTTTTTTGGGGGGTTTGTAATGAGTTGGTTAATAATGGCAAAACATTTTCATTTTTTTGTATAAGAATGTAAGTTAGCCAACTCATTACAGTTTCAAATCCATCGAAGACGGATTCGATTTATCTAAAAATTCTCAATTTTAGATAATTATAGTATGAATTAATACATATATAAAGATTTTCGAATGTAAGTGGTTACTTACATGGTTATTTTATTAAAACAAGTTATTTAATGGATTATTTTTAAAAAAAAGAGTTCCAGATGATTTTTAACCATCTTGAACTTCATCATACAGATATTGTGGGTTCCGTTGGCTAATGAATGATAGTTTCTCCGAAGATTAAAATTTTAAATATTGATGGATTCAAATAAATAAATAATGGAAAAGTCTAAACAAAGAATATACCTGATATTAATTTTTGCAAC
>NZ_CACXTS010000071.1 GCF_902770715.1 uncultured Methanobrevibacter sp.
TTTAAATGAAAGAGATGACTTGTCTGTTAAATTGACTAATCTAAATAAAACACCATTATCTCAAGAGGTTGTCAACATCACAATCAAAGATAACAATGGGAAGTTTGTGGCAAATAAGATAGTGAAAACCAATGACAAAGGTAATGCCATAATGAACTTGAACTTGAAGAAAGGTAAATACGATGTTTCTGTAAGTTATGGTGGAAATGAAAACTACACTGGAAACAACACAACACAGAAATTGACCATTAAGGAGAAAGTTGTTCAGGCAAAAGCATCACAATCAAGTGGTTCGTCTTCACAGGATAGTCAAAGAGAGGAATATCAAATAACTCCAGATGGGTGGAACCCTAGAGAGCATGAGGTGTCACGTGAGTCAATCGGCAATGGAAAAGAAAGAGTACATTATGATGACAATTATTTCGTTGTAGTCGATTCAAATGGAAATATTATAACACACGGATGGGAATAAATTATTCATAAAAGTTACTCATCAAGTTAAATTATATATAAGTTGTTATTAAGATAATGTATTATATAAAAAGATTTTAGGAGGAAATTATGAATTTTAAAAAGATTATTCTAATTGCTTTATTGCTATTGGCAATTTTTACAATAGGTTCAGTATCTGCAAACGAAAATGCAACCGATGAGATTATCTGCATTGACGATGATGATGGTTTATCTCTTGATAACCATGAAAATTTACAAATAAACGAATACAACGATCCTGTAGAACAGGCAATTGAAAATGACACTGATGTATCTTCAAAAAGCAAAGAAACCTTAAGTGTCACTAATAGTTCTGAAAAACTTGAATATCCTGATTATACATACATTACTGGAGTTACAGCAAAATGGGGTGCTGATAAAAAAATTTACTTTGGATGGTACGGTTCCTTTAATGGATTTTTTAAAGTATTCAAAGGCGAAACCTGCGTTCATAATGAGGTTTTAAATGGTTATGATGGTGAACGTGAATGGAATACTTGGGATTTGGATGTCGGAACCTATACTGCTAAATTAATAGATTATGATGGCAAAATTCTTGACCAGTCAACCATAAAAATTCAAAAATCAGCCGTTAAGATTTCCGTAAAATCATTCACCGCAACTGCAGGAAGCACTGTTAAATGCTATGCCTACGTAACGGACAAATATGATGGGGTTGACTATGACGGAGGATATGTCTATTATAAGATAAATGGTAAAACCTACAAAGCAAAGCTTAAAAATGGTGTGGCAGTACTTAAATTTAAAGTTCCTTCAAAAGCTAAAAAATATACTTGTCAGGCAATATATAAAGGAGATTTACAATTCAATGGGGCTAAAAAAACCTTTAAAATGACTGTTAAGAAAAAATCTACTATAAAAACCGTGAAAAACGGAAAATATGGGAATGTAAATACAATAACAGTAACCATAAAAGACGGTAAAAAAACAATTAAGGTGAAATGCATATATAAGAGAAGTTATGAACAGTATTTGGGAAATACATACAAATACGGGAAAAAATATAGTGTATATGTCGCATATGAAAAAAGGGACGGAATGCAATGCGGTAAAAAAGGATGGCATACTGTTGCAACAAATGCTGGCATGAGTGATAACGCTAAAATCGGTTCAGGATATAACAAATATCGCCCTATTACAAAAGTAACATTGCATTAGAAAAATATTAAACATTCAAAAGTTCTGTTAAAAATAAAACAAAGGTTAAGATTCAATGAATCTTATTTCTTTTTTAATCTTTTAAAATATGGTGGAAAACTATGGAAAAGAAATATCTAATAATAATACTCATTGCAATCATTGCAATACTTGCAATAGGCATCATACTCAGTGCCGGAACCCATCAAGAAAAAACATACAAACCATATAACTTCAGTGCAACATGCAGCATAGAATTACCAACATGGATACAATTCAACAATGGAGCGGGAGACCTAAACTCTAACAGTAACGTAATGGGATCAAATGTCGCATCCACAACAAAAGCATTGTTCGGCAACAATGAAGTAATGCAGATTACATATAGTCATAGTACTGTTGATGGTGCAAACGTCGGTGCAAATTTGAATGATAATATGTCACTGGAACAGAATGGTAAAAAGGTATATACTCGTATGGTGATGAATGAGGCAACAGGTGAATCAATTAGTGTAATGGGTGAAAATGAAGAAGTAGTGAATTATATAGCAGACCATGTGAAATTTAATGGTACAGCAACAAATAAAACTAATAACACAACAGAGACTACGGATAATTCAGAACCAGTAAAAAATGATAATACTACTGACGATGATGGTATCAAAAGAGATGGCAGATATGATGGCAAATTCGATAATAGGGTGGATTTGAATGAGGCTTATAATGCTGGATACTCTGATGGTAGGTCTTCATCTTCTTCTTCTGGTTCAAATGTAGAAACTACCACTGATAGTGGCAGTAGTGGTTCTCATTCGGGAGCAAACACGGCATAACTAGAAGTGTTACAATTTGTAACACTTTTTATATTCTATAATTAACTTAGTTGCTCTTTAACTTTTTCAATGGGAATCTTATTCCTGTTGATGAATCTAAATTATGATATTATTTTTTTTATACTTATTTTCAATTCCAGTTGACGTTTGAAATAATTTTTTTGGATTTGAATACTTCAATTAATGTTATTACAGTATGGATAATATTAATTATTTCTCACTTATCTTTTCAAGCAATTCTATTATTTTATCATTTTGTTGGATTAACTGCTTGTTTTGCTCAATCAAGACATCCAATTTAACTGTTTGTGATGCCAAAAATCTTCCGTTTATTTTGTCAAGCCTTGAAATGCCGTTTGTAACATATGATTTGTAGACCCTGTCCGCCAGTTTTGCCTCATGTGAATACTCTGAAATTTTCTGGTTGACCAGTTGGGTGTCGAGAGAACCCTTTTCGGGATCTATGGTCGGTATCATGGTTGGAGTTACTTCATTTGTTTCTTTTATGAGTTTGACACCGCAATCTGTGCAAAATTTG
>NZ_CACXTS010000072.1 GCF_902770715.1 uncultured Methanobrevibacter sp.
AGGTCGTGCTATCTCAGGATAATAAAGATAGAATTGCCTATAATTCTTCAGACTGGCAAGGCTGAAGCTTTTGTCATCTAATTGTTCAGCCAAACGTTTCAGCAGTTTATCGCCATACTTTGCACGATCCTTTCCGTGCTGTTCGTATTCTACAATATAAAAGCCTGTCAGCCACGCACGTGTGGTGACATTCCGATTGATGACCAATCGAGCGTCTTGTTGCAGAACATCACTTGTGTTCTGTATACGTCTGACCAAAGAGTCAAAATCCTCACTCATTTGTAGTTCATGTTTGTCTGTTGCCATATCGTGTTTGCAAAATTAATTAATAATCTGTTCTTTCTACCTATATAGTATGCAAAATTTAGAAATGTTATACATCTTCTGCAATATTTGTGAGAATTATCCCCTATAATAATTATGATCTTCCCACCTTTCTATATCAGACCTCTTATCCTTGTTTTTATCTTCATCAGGTACAATCTTATTAAGTAATTTGTAGAGAAGTACCAAAAGAAAAGCAAATAATAAACCAAATAGTTCCATATATGTTTCGTCTTTTATTTTCTGATCAAATCAAATGTTTGGCAATGGACAACGTCTAATTTCAAAAGTGACATGAGCCTCTTCACTGCCATAACATCTCTAGGCTTATCATAGACAGAGAAGAGCCAATCTGCTTCACAGGATATACATTTATTGATCTCTGTAAAATATGGGAGATCCATTTCACTAAGGGAACATCCGTATACAATAACCTTGATAATTGATGATTTTCTTATTTTATCAAAGAAACCACTATTTTCTTTTATATGTTTACTTGTGTCCTTATAAAGACCATGATAATAATTCTCTATTTTTTCAAATGCGACGTCTTCCACAAATGTATCACCTATAATAGCTTGGCTATGATTTGTATCGTGTCCGTAAATATAATGATCAGAAACGTATCTTCTACCATGGATATGGCAAATATTCTCATTAGGTATCTTAAATATATTTTCTAATGTTTCTGTATAGTTAAATGAAAAATAGAGCGCTTCTTTTTCAAAATATGGAAGAGAAGTTTCTCCCCCATAAATTGCTAAAGAATTAACCCATGCATGAAAACATACGTCTAAATCGGATAATATCGAAGACAAATAAGTATCAGGACTATCTTCTATATCATAAGCATAGTGTGGCAATTCCTCATAATCATCAATGTTAAGCCCAATTTGACAATAGTCCATTACGCCATCCCGATCCATTTTCCCCAAAGCATCCTCAAAATCACTCCACAAAAGAGGATCCCCATTGTCGTCAAGAGCAGGGAAGATATTCTCCAATTGATTCGAAAGCATTGCTCCATTTGTCCATTGAGAAATCATATAGTTGTGGAAATCTTGATAAGAGGATGCTATACCAAGATACCTATCAAAACCATTGCCAATTATGAATAATGTTCTGTTCATTAATAGGCCTATTCAAATAACACCATATTTGTTTCTTTAATTTTATTGTTGTGTTCACGAATGATAGATGCATATGAATCTGGATGCATGATCATACTATTAAGCGTCAAAGAAAAATCTTTTTCATTCCAGCATATATTGACTAACTCATTCGCAAAAACGATTTCAGATACGTCATTTTCATATGATTTATAATAAGAGTCTAATTCGTGAAAGACTAATGTAAGAATATGATCTTCTTTACTATAATCTTTCATATACGCTGAAAATGACTTTTGTTTAAAATCTTCCTCAAGTTTATTTGCTTCTTCTTGCCATTTAGTTCTATCTGGATATTGGTCACAAAACCATTTCTTTTCAGTCCTTTCATCATAATGGTAAAGTGTAATATCGATTGCAGGAAATAATTTTTCCAAATACTCATCCATATATAGGTAGTCAGACCTCATGTATGTTGATTCTGACAAATAATTATCGGATCCACGATGTGTAACACACACGTTTGATACTTTTACAGACATACTATTAATTATCTTTGGTATGTCTAACTCATCTATTTTCTTCTTTATATTAAAATAAATACGAATCAAGTCACTTTTATCAGGCCGTTTACAAACCGTTTGCTCATGGTTAAAACATCTTCTTTTAAGCAAATACTTACTAGCAAAATTCAGTTCCAGATTTAGAGTATATTTTTTATCTTTAATCCATATATTGCTACAATAGCGCTCCTGATTTTCATAAACTATCTGACGTCTATGTCTAAATATCATTTTGTCAGGCATAGTGTCATCTGCAGAAAATGAAGAAATAGTAGAAGATCCAGTTTTATCATCTATTAATTGAAAAGAAGATAACTTATCTACAAACCTAACTTCATTCTCCTCCATCTTGAAAATTTCGGATAACTCAGGATTAATGGATATTTTAAAGCGCTTTTCATATGAAAGCTCAGTATCATAAATGATCAAATCGTCGATTTCCAATTCTTCATCAGATTTAAAAAACCTTAAGCGAGAAAAACCGATATTTATAACATAAATATTGGGAAGAATTTTCTGGACTACAATTCCTATTTGATATGTTGTAATCATTGTACTTCTTTTTATAATATTAATTCTTATTTTTCCAAATCACATCTTTTCTATTAACAAGGATTGCAAAGGTCTCTCCTTTTTGGCCTATAGGCATATAGTCTTTAACACTAATATGACACTCCCCCAGCGCCTCTCTTATTCTTGAGATCTTCTCATTTACAGAGTTATCTGTCGGATCTACCAATTTGTCTATGTACTTCTCTGCGTCTTTGCGATTTGACAGGCGGCAATACCACGTTAGTAATTCATCACGATAATCGATGAGATGCTTTAAGGGGAAACCCTCCGGATGATTGAGGAATACGAAATAGAGAGCCTTTGGTAAGGTTGGCATTTTGACTTCTGCTATTGGTGTTCCGTCATCGTATTTCAGGAAAATACGATATTTCTCATCAATCTCCATAATGACCTCTCTTGCCTTTATCTT
>NZ_CACXTS010000073.1 GCF_902770715.1 uncultured Methanobrevibacter sp.
TCGCTGACCGATAGAACGGTCCGTCAGGTAATTGAAAATACCAAAGAGGAGATTGAACGCGGTGCTGATGTATATTCTTTCCATGAGTTGACTCCGTTCATCCCTAAATCAAATGTAAGATTTAAAGATATTGCCGGCTCTGTTCTGACAAAGATGAACTGACTCTGCAAACAGCCTGTTTTACGCGGAGGAATTTTTATTGCTTTCAGTAAAAGACAGTTTGAAGTAAAAAAATCCCCAGAAATACAGCTATATCAATATGTTAGTGGATGGTTGGATACGGGTAAAAAATTTTCGGATTTAATCAAAAAAAGTGCTTGCCTTTTCCTCCCTCTCAATATAGATAAAGGAAACTTCACCGCTGTTCTGGTTGGCTGTATGGTCCATCTTCGCAGATATTTCTGGGATGTTTATGACGTGCATAAGAACCACAAGAATGAGAACAGCGAGGATTACATAATTTCGGAGCAGATAATAAATCTTCTGAAATTCATCTTTCACAGGGACAAGGAATGCAAAACCGCTGAAGAACGGACCAAAATAAGGAAAGAGGGAGAGGTAAGAGAAAAATTCAACGAAATTAAGAAACTGGTTGATGAATGCTACAGGAAAATGCAGGCATGTAAAAACCCCTCGGAGGTATATACAGCCAAGTTTATAAAAGCGGTCAAGTACGCATACAACCAGTGGGAAAAATTCACCAGACTCATGGAGGATGGAAATGCTCCTTTGGATAACTCTGATGCAGAGCGGGCTATACGTGACTTCGCAGTGTTAAGGCATTCAACTGCCAGTGGATTTGCTTCAGTTGAAGGAGCAAAGTCTTTAGCCGTATTTTCATCATTTCATGAAACCTGTAAAAAACACGGGGTGCATCTGGGAGAATACCTTGCATACTTGTTCCGATATATAGGATTACACCAAAAAGAATTGAACGCTCCAGGTATTCAACCTGAAGAGAGAAATGCAATTCTTGAAAAGGCTATGCCTTGGAATTTTAAAAAGGTCTAAGCTAGAGATTTTAGACCTAATACTTTACATGTTAGCATTTTTTTTATTGAGTTATTTTATATGCTATAATTCTAAATAATTTATATGTTTTGTGAGATAACTATGCTGTCAGATATAAAAAAATATTTTCTTAGATTTTTAGCTTGTTCTATGTTCATCACACTGATTAGTTCTATCGCATATGGATTACGAACTGCTATTTTAGAACATGATCCTATAACAATATCAATGAAGACAAAATTTGATCAAGAACAGAACATAAAAGTTTATTACACTAACAAACAGAAGGAAATATACTCTGATAATGAGATGCAGAGTTTCCATGTAAATGCAGGAGAGTTTGATTCAAAATTTGAATTAAAGAACTTGAATAATATTAGCTATTTTAAATTTTTATTTGATAGGAACGTTGGTACTGTTGAAATTTCTGATATCAAAATAAGTGGAGAGACAGACTATCAATTATCAGATCTTAACAAAATTATACATGAAAATACTGAACATTTTGAAATAAAGGGTAATACCTTGATTTTTGGAACAAACAGTATGAATACTAGTATCAGATATAGTGAACCTATCAATGTATATTCGAAATCATATGTATGGGGTATTCCAATTAATGTATACACACTCAGCGCAATGCTTATAGCAATATTTTTAGGATTTTGGTGGTTGCTTTCCGTGATATCTTTAATTAATAAAGATATTGCAGATAGTTTCAAAAAAGAAACCCAGTTTTAAAGAGGAATTCATGTATTATACTGATAAGATTAACGAATATGATGATTGGATAAGTAAGAGTCAAAAAAAAAGAGATTCTAAAAAACTGAATGTATTTGCTGAGCAGATTGTTGATTTGAGGGATAATGAATTTGAGAGAATAGATTTCGGTGAGGCTGATTTTTTAAAGGATGAACTAATCTGCGCAAAAAAATTTAAAAAAAATAGTCAGTTTGAACCTTTTAGACGTCAAATGCTTCATATTGAAAGATTATTGAGAAGTTGTGATGAAACTTTAGTTAGTCACTTGGAAGAACAAGTTAATTTTACTATAAGCAAAAAATTAGCCAATAATACAAAGTTTCATCGATTAGAGCAATTGAGAAATAGTCTATTGACGAGTGATGATTATATGCAAATTGTTAATAAACTTTCATATAGTAATGAGAGCGTAGATAAAAATAAATTAAGGCAACTTATTGTAAAGGCTAGGGATAATAAAAAAACTGGAAATGTAAATTATTCAACAGAGTTGTTTAGATATCTTAGAGATAATATTTTAAATGATGAAGCAGTTAAGGAATTATTGAAATGAGAGATCTTGTAAAAAAAATATTTTGTTCAACATTATTCACACTTGTTTCAGCAAATTTGTATGCTGAAACTTATTATATAGATGTGAGAACAGCTGAAGAATATGCCGGTGATCATATTGATAATGCCATTAATATTGAACATTCCAAAATCATTGAGGGAATAAATGAAAATAACATAAATAAGGACGATACTATTTATGTTTATTGTAGATCTGGGAAAAGAGCCGAATTTGCAAAACAGATGCTAGAAAAAGCAGGTTTTACAAAAGTAACTAATCTTGGTGGTATAGAGCAGGCTAAAACTTTTATAGAAAAAAATAAGTAAATTGGTTTACAGAATTGAGATCTAAACAGAATACAGTAAACGCATCTATAATGACCTCTTGAACTGGAAATTATATTTATTAAAATTTTTGCTCCACGGCATGAGTTAATCTAAAACCTCATTAGAAATTATATGGGACTTAAACTTGGTAAACGCTCCATAATGACCTCATGATCGAAAAATTTGTAAATGGTCGGAAATGATTTCCGATCATTTCTTTTCAGAGTCAAATTTCTTGGCTAAATTCCACGGAGCTATAGATTCAAGAACTTCGT
>NZ_CACXTS010000074.1 GCF_902770715.1 uncultured Methanobrevibacter sp.
TTTGATCTACCTTTAGAACACGAACGAGAAACTACATGATTATTGTACCATTTTGCAAATGCATTGTAATTACCCGCGAGTTTAAAAAAGAAGATGGTTATGTAGGTGTTGAACTTTGCCTTACATTCAAGAAAGGATTTGTTATCGGGCGTTCTCACTGCGGTCATCACATGTGGAGAGATGGATTTACCGATAAACAGTAATTTGGATGAGGACGGTGTGCCGAAGATTGTTAAGTAAATTTGCGGAGTGTGCAGTGCACAGTATGGGGTTCCTATCCTTGATATTCATTACATTATATTGCTGCACCCGAAATCAAGCTTTGAATATTTTATACTGACATTTTGCCATTCATTTATTGGAATAAATTTTGAATTGGAATAAAAATAAATTTTTGGCAAATTTTGATTTTCTACTACATAAGCAAATTTATATTCATTATCGTTTGAAATCAGTGATCCTATTGTGATTTTGTCTCGACACTCTTTTTTGTTTACAATAACGCTGTTATTGGATGGTATGATTGAGAAATCTTTGTTAAATGAACTAAAACCTTTTCCTATGTATTTGCTTATAGATTCAATAAGAACCCAAATTGTATAGAAAATATCATATGAGAAATTCTGTTCTTTGACAAAATCGTATTCTTCTTCAGTATAAAATCTTTTCGCAATTTGATGGATGTTTCTATTATTTTTTATAAGTTCTATGTCAACTCCAATAAAATTATCTGAGAATCCAATAATTATAAAATCTTCACTATGGGATATGTTATAAAAAGGGTAGAAGTTATCCTTGAAGTAAGGTTTACCATATTTGTTTAATTTAATTTCTGGTAATATACTTGACGTATATCCATAAAATACTTGGAGTGAACGCAAAAGAATTTCTTTTGCTATTTCTTTTTCTAAAAATCTTTTTTTGCTTTTTGAACATATTTGATTTTTAAAAAAAGAATCACTCAAAGATTGAGAAATTTCTTTGAGTGAAGAAAAAATTAGAATATCCATGATTGTAACTAAAATTCTAAATCAATATTTTGATTCTTATCTATAAGGATTTGTGCTCCATACGGTCCTAATTTAAATGGCTTGTTTTTATTTGAATTATCAAGTAGAACTTCAAATCTGTCATCATATTCAAACTCTGCATTATTTTGATTAAAATTAAGAAGCGTTAAACTTGTAGAATTCTTGATTACAACTGTATTTTCTAATTTACCTTTCATTACGTAGGAATCGTATCCTATAATATTTTTTATTTTTAAACGAATTAATCTTGAGTATATATTAAAATTACGAATATTTTTATCGACAGATAATTCATTCCATTTGAGGTGCGCTAATTCTAATGTTTCTTGTGCATGGGAATCAAAAGGTTCGATACCTGTAAATTTCCATTCACTCTTTCTTCCTTCTTTGACAGCTTTTATTAAATAGTTGTCCGTAAAAGATTCAAAAAAAGGAAATGGAGATGAAGAAGCAAATTCTTCACCCATAAATATTAATGGTCTAAAATTGCTAGAAAAAAGTGTAAATGCTGCCAACAGTGATTTTTCAAAATTATCATTATTGCTAGTTGTTACAAATCGATCTCCTCGTACCCTATTACCGATCATATCGTGATTCTGTATATATACTACGTTTTGTGATGGCTTAACATTAATAGGAGATTTTCCTGTGTAACTGTTAAGTGCGTGGTTCATGCGTGTACCATCCAAAACTACAGCTTGTTTAAGTGCTTTTATTATGTCATCGAATAGATAAAAACTTTTGAGTAGTTTATCTAAAGGATCTTTAGTAAGAAATGATCTTATAGAAAGACCGAAATCATCGATCCACTGAGCATCGCAATTATCTCCATCAGAAGATACAACAGAAGGATCATTCCTTAGGTGTTCGGCGATCATAATTATTTTTCTATGATTTCTCTTTCCTATATCGTGGGCTAGATCTGTTATTTCTCTTCGTATATTTGGTTTTTTTTCATCCTCAATCATGGCCCAGGCATCCAATCTCATTCCATCAAATCCGATATCCTCGAGCCACCATTGAACATTACATTTGTAAAATTCGCGGATACCATCTGAATAATTTTGATCAAAATTTATTGCTGCTCCCCACGGGGTCTGTGATTTTTTTGTATATGGCGCAAAATTATTTGTATAATTCCCCTCTGGTCCGAAATGATTGTACACGACATCTAAAATAACGGCTATTTTATACTCGTGAGCTTTATTTAAAAATAATTCCAAATCTTTATACGTACCATATGATGGTGACAAAGCAAATAGATATACCCCATCATATCCCCAATCTGCATTGCCAGGAAAAGTCGAAATTGGCATTATTTCAATTACATTTATTCCTAGTTCTGCTAAATAAGGAATCTTCTCTGTTGCTGATCTTAAATTTCCCTGCGGAGTAAAAGTTCCCAAATGAAGTTCATAGATTACAGCTTGTTCGATGCTTATACCTTTCCAATCTTCTCTATATGCTGGTTGTGTCTTAACAATCATCGAAAGTCCGTGAACACCAAATGGTTGGTATCTAGAGGTAGGATCTGGTAATGTTTTAGAATTGTCGATATTTACGTAGTATAACGAACCTTCAGGTAATGCTGGACAAGAACCAATCCAAAAGCCATCATTGTTCTTGTTTAATTCAATAGTTTTATTATTTCCGTCTATTTCAATAGAAATATTTTTCTTCAGAGGTGCGTAAATTCTAAAGAATGACTGACCGTTTTCGTAATAATGTCCTATTTTTACCATGATTGTTCCTTGGGATAATTAAACATGGTTCTGTTGTAACCGTGTATTGATCACAACTTTGCTTCAATACCGTTTCCGGTAATCCGAACGGGCCTGAACACCAGACCGCTACCAATTATTTTCT
>NZ_CACXTS010000075.1 GCF_902770715.1 uncultured Methanobrevibacter sp.
GTCTTTTGTAATGTGGATAAAGTCTTTTCCTCTTCAAATTCAAATAATTTACGAGCCAATGCTTCTCTTGAATCATTTCCCAATTCACTGGATGATGCAATTTCCATTAATGCTTTCTTTTGAGCTTTAGGAATTTGGGCACGAGAAATAACATTTTTTAAGGCTTCAACTGATTCAGCAGCATTTATTTCATAAATCAAATCTCTTATAGTTCCAATAGGAACCTTTTTTCTTGAAGTATATTCTGCAATGGCTCCACCCAATGTAATAATGGAAATTATGACAATTACAAGCAAGATAATCAATACAGGAATTGTCAAACTTTGTGAAATTACATCAAGAGAGCCAGTTAAAAATTCTCCACCAGGAATATTTAAAGCCATATTTTTTCACCTAAAATTTATTCTAAAATATTTCTGCCTCTTTTAGTTAAAACAATGCCACCTGCTATCAAGATAGCAAATGCTAAAATTACCATGAGTATATCTTGAGGAGAACCAATAGTAATAGGACTTGTAGTTTTAGTTAATGCTCCTGCAATATTCGGGATAACGATTGCTGAAAGTAAGAAATAAGCACCAAGCAACAGCATGAAATTGCCTAAAACAATAGGATAAGGTTTGTTGATAAATCTAATTATTGTATTTGATGCAAAATAGGTTACAATCATGACACCAACAAGTGCAGCCGCTGCATACCAACTCAAATCAAGTGAACTGACCCCGATTGTTGGAGCCACTATCAAAACACTTGCAATAATTGAACCAAAACAGCATGGACAAGGAGCAATTATCGCCAGAGAAGTTGCAGTTGACGTATTCTTATCATGTATTTTCCATTCCCTTATAGTAAACAAACCTGCAATAATCATAATAGAAGCCATTGCAATGTAAAATATCGTATTATAACTGTAGATTGCCTGAACTAACTGATCGGCAAAAAATGAAGCTATATAAGAAATAAGAATTACACCGCCACCATAAGCTATACAAATTACTGCAAATAGTTTTTTAGGCAAATTAGCCAATCCAGAAGCCAATCCTATCTTTATTCCAAAAACAAGGACTGACGCAAAAATACCCACTTGCCATAAAACACTCATCATATCCATATTAATTTCCCCATAATCAATTCAAATTTAATTAATTACAATTAATTATTACTTTAATAAAGTATATATATTTTTTAATATTAACGATGTGCAATAAAAAAACATCAATAATATATTACACATCATCATTTAAATATTGAATTCCTTTAAAAAATCAGTAACTTTTAAGGTATCAAAATGATATAATTATTATATTAATAAAAAAATGAGGCTAAACATGTTTTGGAACGAAGAAATTGAAACTATGCCAAGGCAAGACCTTGAAGAATTACAGTTAAAGAAACTTCAAGCAACCGTTAAAAGAGCATTTGACAAGATACCTTACTATAACAAAAGATATACTGAAGCTGAAGTTTTCCCGGAAGATATAGAAACCTTAAAAGACATTGAAAAACTTCCATTCATAACAAAAGATGATCTGAGGGAAAGCTATCCATTCGGACTTTTTGCAGTGGACATATCTGAAATCAAAGAATTGCACTCATCATCCGGAACTACAGGAAAACCTGTTGTATCAGGATATACTGAAAAAGATTTAGATACCTGGGCTGAAACCATTGCACGTGGACTTACAATGATGGGTATCGGTGAAGACGACATACTCCAAAATACACACGGATATGGAATGTTTACAGGAGGATTCGGTGTGCACTACGGCTGCCACAAAGTAGGTGCCGCAATCATTCCTATCTCAACCGGACAAACCCGCAGACAAATCGAAATCATGCAAGATTTTGGAGCTACCGGATTAATATTTACTCCATCATACGGAATCCATTTGGGAGAAGTTGCTCTTGAAGACGGAATCGACCCAAAAGACTTTGGAATAAAGGCTATCGGTTTTGGAGCTGAAGGATGGACCGAAGAAATCAGACAAAGAGTTGAAGAAATCTTCGGCACAAAAGCCTATAACATATATGGATTAACCGAACTCATGGGCCCTGGTGTCGGTGTAGAATGTGAAGCTCAAAAAGGTCTGCACATTGCAGAAGACATATATTATCCTGAAATCATCAATCCGAAAACCGGTGAAGTAATTGGTGCAGAAAAACCAGGAGAATTAGTTTTAACCAATCTGGAAAGGGAAGGAATGCCAGTCATCAGATTCAGAACAAAAGATTTAACCAAACTTACCTATGAAAAATGTGAATGCGGCAGAACCCATGCAAGAATGAGCAGAATTACCGGAAGATCCGACGACATGATTAAAGTAAAAGGCGTAGCTATTTTCCCATCACAAATTGAAAAAGCATTACTTAAGATTGGTGATGTAGAGCCTCATTACATGATTATAGTTACAAGACCTGGAACCTTAGATGAAATCGAAGTTAAGGTCGAAGCATCAAAGGACATATTCTTTGACGGTGTCAAAGAAATGATGGCAATTCAAGAAAAAATAGGTAAATCCATTGAAAATGAAACTGGAATACGCGTAAAAGTAACTCTTGTTGAGCCAAAAACCTTGCCAAGATTTGAAGGAAAAGCAAAAAGAGTAATTGACGAGAGAAACTTACATTAGGTGATAGACATGAAAATCAAACAATTATCCATCTTTTTACAGAACAGAATGGGCAGTTTATCAAAACCTTTAGAAGTGCTCACCATAGCGGATGTCAACATAAGGGCAATGTGTATGGCAGACACTTCTGAATTTGGTATCTTAAGACTTGTAGTTGATGATCCAATAAAAGGAAAAGAAGCACTTGAAGAAAATAATTTTTTAGTAAAAATTACCGACATCAT
>NZ_CACXTS010000076.1 GCF_902770715.1 uncultured Methanobrevibacter sp.
GTGGATTTAAGAACGGGAGTTTTAATTAACAAAAGCAACTTTGTTGTAAACGGTAATGGACATACGATTGACGGCAGTTCACAATCAAGAATATTCTTAATTAGAGGAAACAATATTACTTTAATGAATCTTAATATAGTCAATGGTAATGTTGTAGGTTATGGTGGGGCTGTATTCACATCAGGAAACACTACCATTATAAATACCACTTTTGAGGATAATTATGCGACCTGGGCAGGAGGAGCGATAACCGCTAACGGGAAAATAAACATCATGAATTCAACTTTTAACAATAACGGTGCTGTTAACGGAGCAGGGCTCTATGTGATGTCACAGGCAACAGTTATAAACTCTATTTTTGAAAATTCGAAAAATATCAGCTACTCAATGATATTTGCATACAGAGGGCCAAATTTGACTGTTGAAAATTCATCATTTATAAACTGCGAGTCAAAATATGCAACGGCAATATATTCCAGAATCAATACAACCATCAAAAAATCAACATTTAAAAACCTAAACGTGACGATAGAGTCATGTACCTTTGAAAACGTATCTTCTCTCAAGAATGGTGGAGCTGTATTTGTGGATTTAGGGGAAGAATTCAAAGATGATGAAGGAGACTCTTTTATTTTGAACTGCAGGTTCATCAATACTTCAGGTGATTTCGGCGGTGCACTAACATTATTGGGAGGAAATCATTACATTGCAAACAATAGCTTTGAAAAGTGCAGTTCACTATATGACGGCGAAGCGATATATCTTGCCCAAAGTGAAAATTCACGCATCATCGGAAATAACTTTACAGATTCAGGAATTGCTAATAACAGTGGTGTAGTATATCTATTTGAAAGCGAATTGACAATAGATAAGTCAAATTTCATAAACAACAGAAATTCTGCAGTTTATGCATATTCATGTAAGGACATTGGCATTGAAAATTCCAATTTCATAAACAACACTGTAGCGGTTTATGGAGTCTTTTCAGAATTTTCAATGGAAAACATAAGCTTTGTAAACAATAATGTATCCCTAAACAATACAAACTATGCAACAGTCATTGAAGAGGTTGGTGCTCAGATTAAAGTCATCAATAACAGTATTGATGTTGCAATTCTTCCGCAAAGATTTGACTTGCGTGACTGGGGTTGGGTAACACCAGTTAGAGATCAGGGTTACATGGGTGCATGTTGGGCTTTTGGAGATACTGGAGCTCTTGAATCTGCATTATTTAAAGCAACAGGAATTGGATATGATCTTTCAGAAAACAATATGCAGGACAGCATGTTGAAATATTCTAAATATGGTATTTCCAGTGCTGATGAAGGGGGAGGTGAAATGGAAGGCCTAAGTTATCTAATAAGTTGGTTTGGAGCAGTACCTGCAAAATATGATAGCTATGATGCATTGGGAAAAATTTCTCCTCTTATTTCAAGTGATGAAAATATTCATATTCAAAATGTGGTATTCGTAAATCCTCGTAAAAATTCCACAGACAATGATGGGGTAAAAAGGGCGATTCTAAAATATGGAGGAATAGCTTCATCATATTACGAAGACAGTGCCAATTATAATGAAAAAACCCACTCATATTATCAAGACAAATTTAATACAACGCTTCATGCTATGGTGATTGTTGGATGGGATGATAACTACCCTGCAAGCAACTTTAAGCAAACACCTCCTGGAAACGGTGCATTTATAATCAGAAACAGCTGGGGTACTGGCTGGGGAGAGAATGGATACTTCTATATTTCATATTATGATACAAGTATTATGAAAGCTACAGGAGTAACATTCCTGATTGAAGAAAATGAAAACTATACCAAAAACTATCAGACAGACCTTGGAGGAGATTTATCATTCTTTAAAAATAATGAAAGCATTATCAGATATCAAAATAACTACCAATCCCTTGGAAATGAATTGATACGTGCAGTTGGAACATACTTCTATAGGGATGACAGCAACTATGCCCTTGAAATATATGTAAATGGGCAATTAAAATACCGGCAAAACGGAACGAAACCATACGATGGTTACCATACGATGAAACTGGCATCTGAAATTCCAATCAGGGAAGGGGATAATGTTTCTTTAGTAATGATGAAAAAGACAATGCCTTATATAAAAGATAGCATGCAACATTATATGGAAAATACTTCATTTGCAACATATGATGGAAAAACATATGATCTAATGAAAATGAAAAGAACTGCAGTTCTTAAAATGTATACTGTGGATTTGGGAATATATAGTGAAGACCTGGTTAAAATATACAAGAATGACTCTCAATTTGAAGTAAATGTTGGTGATGCAAACCAGACTATAGTCTTTGAAATCAACGGCAACAATTATACTCGCGTCAGTGATGAAAATGGAACTGCTCGCATAAACATTAACCTAATGCCTGGAGATTATGTGATTAGGACAACATTCAACGGAATGACTGTTGAAAACACAGTCAAAGTATTGTCGACATTAATAGCAGATAATTTGGTTAAATACTTCAGAAACGAATCACAGTTTTATATCTCATTGATTGACGGTGCAGGCAAAGCCGTTCCTAACGTTAACATCACAATGAACATAAATGGGGTGTTCTACAATAGAACAACCAATGAAAATGGATCTGCAAGATTAAATATTAATTTAAATCCTGGAGAGTACATATTGACAGCTATTGACCCATTGACAGGCCTTCAAATGTCATACAACATCACTGTTTTGCCTGTGCTGAGTGCAGATGATTTAAACATGACCTACTTGGACGGATCCCAGTTTGAGGCAACCCTGGTTGACGGTAAAGGCAATGTATTAGAAGGCGTTAACATCACATTCAACATCAACGGGGTATTCTATAACAGAACAACAGATGAGAATGGAACTGCCAGGTTAAACATCAGACTGATGGCCGGTGAGTATATCATTACTTCACAGTATGAAAACGCTGTAATTTCCAATAAAATTACCATTACCGCAAAAGAGGATTAACCATATCCTCACTTTATTTTTTTTGAATAAATATATAATGAGTCAACGATAAATTATATAATAGTTAAATATGGGAGATGAATATATTGAAAAAACTAAAAATTGTTTTAATAATGTTGATACTATTACTATCCCTCAGTGCAGTTTCCGCTTCAGGGAACTTT
>NZ_CACXTS010000077.1 GCF_902770715.1 uncultured Methanobrevibacter sp.
GTATTGATGTCAGGTTTCAATACTAAGTCACTTTCATTAATTCCAACAAATCCTGCTATTGAGGATCCATCGAAAAGCATTCCTTCGAGGAATAAGTCTTCCATATCCTCTTCATTGAATGGAATTACAATATTTTTTACAGTTCCATTAATATCGACAAATTGCAGACGGATAAATTTGATGTTATCCTCTTTCATTTGTTCGATTACTCTTTGCATTTTTTCTTCGTTAATTTCGCTCATCAAATCAAGCTCCAATATGTGTGTAATATTGAATTTATAAAAAGTAGTCGGAAAGTATCTTCCTACCTTGGAAATATATTTCCACCTCATTGTATATAAAGGTTTTGAAAAAATAGTGATATAATTGTATTATATCATTTTTACTATATTAATGTATAAGTTTTATTTTCTTTAGTAGAAATAAAGCTATTAATTTTAAAATTCAATAGCTATTTGTTCAAATGAGTATAAAAAAAGAATGGAAAATTGAATTATTGTTTAAAGTTCCTCCAGTGAAAATGAACCCAAATTCAATAAATCAAATGTCAGTATCTTTGGCGCTACAGTCACTTTTCCAATGCCTGTAATGATTTTATAGGCTTCCATAGCTTCAAGACAGCTGATTATGGTTGGTGTCGGTCCGATAACTGGCGGAGTTCCCGAAGCCACATTTTTCAAATCTTCAATGACGTCCTCTGTCAATTCTTTGCCGAATGACGGAAGATTGAACATTTCCTCGTAGCTTTTGGTATTTGGCAGGAATACGGTAATCTGGCCCAAGGTCCCATGGATTGCACCATGGACATAGGGAATTTTATTTTCCACGGCTTTCCTTGACACTATAACCCTTGTTAAAACGTTATCCAGCGCATCAATGACAAGGTTTGAGTCCCCAATAATCTCGCCTATATTTGTTTCATCAACGTGAGCGGTATGGGAGGTTACTTTGACATGGGGATTTATTGTCTTGACTTTCTGCTTTGCCACGGCACTTTTTTCGCATCCGATGGTTTCGGTAGTGGATAGGCTTTGCCTGTTCAGGTTTGTCAGGTCAAACTTGTCCTCATCAACCAAAATTAGCTCGCCGATACCCATTCTTGCAAGCATTTCAATGCATTGTCCGCCAATGCCTCCGCAGCCGATGACAGTTATTTTGGCGTTTTTGAATTTCTCCTGCTCTTCAGTTGAAACCAGAGGCATCTGTCTGGTCAGCATCTCCCAATATGTGTCTTCATTCATATTTTCACCTAAAAGTGGTCAAATTCGCTGCCGAAGTACTCATAGACTTTCTGAAGCTCTTCGGGAATATTCAACATCTGGGTACAGAATGGTATGCATTCTTCACAGTTTACGCAGCTGTCTGCTCTTGAATCCTCATCGATTAAGCTGAAATATTGCATTGCGCTGGCTTTGGGGTTTCCCATCATGTGTGCAATGTTGTATTCGGTCAGGCAGTTGATGATGTCCACTCCATGAGGGCAAGGCATGCAGTAGCCGCATCTTGTGCAGCTGTTTCCAAGGAATGTCCTGTATGTTCTTGCGACTTCCCTTATGATTTCCTGATCGTTTTCACTGATGATGTCCTCTTTTGAAGCTATTCTCACGTTCTCCTTGACCTGTTCTAGGCTTGTCATTCCGCTCAAGACGCAATCGACATCATCCCTGTTCCACAGATATTGCAATGCCCATTCGACAGGTGTTCTTTTGGTTTCGGCCATGTCCCACAATTCCTGAACTTCTCCGGGAATATTCTGAACAAGCCTTCCTCCCCGAAGCGGCTCCATGATCATGCTTCCAACATTGACGTCCTTCAGGTAGTTGAGCCCCATCACTCCTGACTGGTAGTATTCGTCAAGATAATTCATTTGTGTGAGGGCGACTTCCCATTTGGGATACTCGTCGAGAATCTCAATCAGATAGTCCACTTCGATGTGTGATGAAAATCCGACATGCTTGACTTTGCCGCTGCTTAAGCAGTCGTCCAAAAAGTCAAGAACCCCCAATTCATGGACTTTGGTCCAATCTGGGACTGTTAAAGAATGAAGGAGGTAAATGTCAATGTAATCTGTTTGAAGTTTTTCAAGTTGAATGTCCAAGTAATAATCAAAATCAGTTCTTTTCTCCATTAGCCATGATGGAGATTTTGTTTGGAGAAGTATTTCATCTCTCAAGCTATTTTCCTTTAAAAATTCACCGACAAACTTTTCGCTGTTCCCGTTCCCGTCAAGTTCTGCGCTATGGTATGGGTAAGCGGTATCGATAATGTTAATTCCATTTTCAATTCCATATTCAAGCATTTTGGATGCTTCTGTCTTGTCAATGTCTGCATTGGAATCGACTGTTGGAAGTCTCATAGTTCCAAAACCCAATCTTGAAACTTCCAGGCCTGTTTTTCCAAGTGTATTATATATCATTTCAAATCCTCAATTCTTATATTGATTAAAAGAAGTATAAAGTTATTATGATTCGGAAAAAAGTTTTTAAAAAATAGTTTAGATGGAAAATTCCTGGGATATAGGATGCCGGGGGCGGGATTCGAACCCGCGATCTCACGGTATCCCAGGAATAAGTCAGAGCACTGCTTTATTACCCTATGAGCCGTGCGCTCTAACCAGCCACCCCGGCATCTAACAAATATATATCTTTTAATCATTACATTTAAAGTTTTTGTTTTTATAGGGTTTTTTTATAATTTTGTTAAAAAATCGAATAATTTAAAAGGCCATGAAATATATACTATTAATAGTTATATTTATAGGAGTAATTTTCATGAGTAAAGTTAAAGACATGTCTTTAGCACCTGAAGGTGTAAGAAAGATCGAATGGGTTCAAAAACACATGCCTGTTTTAGAACATATCAAAGAAGAATATTTGGAAACCCAACCTTTCAAAGGAATTACAATCGGTTCATGTTTACATTTGGAACCTAAAACCATCAATTTAGGTTTGACTTTAATGGCTGGTGGGGCTGAAGTTGCAATGACCGGATGCAACCCATTGTCCACACATGACGATGCAGTAGCCGGAGCAGCCGACCTTGGATTAAACGTTTACGGTTGGAGAGAACAAGACGATGAAGAATACTACCAGACCATTAATATGGTGCTCGACCACAAGCCGGACATTATCATCGATGACGGAGCAGACATGATTATGGTTCTTCACAATGAAAGAAAAGAATTGTTGAGCCACATAAAAGGTGCTTGTGAGGAAACCACCACCGGTGTACACAGGCTTCAGGCAATGCATGCTGACGGCGCATTGAAATTCCCAGTAATCGCAGTAAATGACGCTTACACAAAATACCTCTTCGACAACAGATACGGTACAGGACAATCAAGCTTCGATGCAATCATGGGAACAACCAACATGGTAATTGCAGGAAAAACCGTAACAGTATGCGGATACGGATGGTGCGGCCGTGGATTAGCTTTAAGAGCAGACGGTCTCGGAGCTGATGTCATCGTGACTGAAGTTGATCCAATCAGAGCACTGGAAGCAAGAATGGACGGATACAGAGTAATGCCAATCCGTGAAGCAGTAAAACAATCAGACTTAATCGTTACAGTAACCGGAAACGCAGACATCATCTCCGGTGATGACTTCAAGTACATGAAAGACGGATGCATGCTTGCAAACTCAGGACACTTCAACGTTGAAATCAACAGACCTGACCTTGAAGCAATCTCAACCGAGGTCAAGGAAGTCCGTGAAAGTATTGAAGAGTTCACAACCAAAGATGGCCGTAAGATTTACCTTTTAGCTGACGGTCGTTTGGTAAACTTGTCAGCTGCACGTGGACAAGGACACCCTGCAGAAATCATGGACATGAGTTTTGCCGTACAGGCATTATCCGCAAAACACATCCTTGAAAACGATTTGCCTGTAGGCGTAACCAAAGCTCCTGATGAAATCGACTACAACGTAGCAAACATGAAATTAAAAGCTATGGGAATTGAAATCGATTCATTAACTGACAAGCAAAAAGCTTACATGTCAAATTGGCAAGAAGGAACATAGATTCCTTCCAATTCTTATTTTTTTTATGTCTTATTTCAGATACATAGACAACGGTGAAGGACCTACCAAATTGTTTATTGGGGGACTTCATGGAAATGAAGGCGCAACATCCGTCAAATTCCTTAAAAGGATAAATGAAGATGATTTGTCGCCCGGACAATTTTACTTTTACAACTTTGATAAAACACCATATATCTCCACTATCAAAAAGGAATTCTACGAGTCAGAAATAGGTTTGAAGATTTTGGATTTGATTGAATACCTGCAGCCGGACTTCTATACGGAGCTGCACTGCTATAATCTGAAAAACTATGAAAAGTTAACCTCAATGGAGAGATATAAAAAAACAGGCATTCCGCCACTCATTAAACTGGGAAACCATGTTCTGGTTTCATCCGTTTCACCGTTAATTCGGATGACTTATTTTTCAACAGAAACCGTTTGCAAAACATTGGAATTTCCCTGCATTGAAAAGACCACTCCTGAAATCGCTGAAAAATATAATTTTGACAAAGACCTGGCCATTGAAACATATGAAGGTTTGCTTAGGCTAATTTTGAAATCTCCTTCAAGGGAGTATTTTGAAAAAGAGATGATGAAGGACTATATAGACCAGGTTCATCTGGCTATGAGATATGCCGAAAAGGTTTTCGGCAAGGATTTCCCGCCGTATTAAAATCGTTTATATAATATGATTAAAAAATATATCATCATCAATAATTTGGTG
>NZ_CACXTS010000078.1 GCF_902770715.1 uncultured Methanobrevibacter sp.
CGTTTCCGCCCTTTGTGTCACATTCAGGGTTATCATCATTTTTAAGTTCTGAAAACTTAATTCGCTTAATTTCTTCTTCTGAAAAAGCATATTTTAAGATATCATCGTTTAGCGGGAGTTTCGACATTTTCTAACACAAAAACTTAAAAAAATCTGATTTAACAAGGCCTAACGGCCTTTTTTTATTTATAAAAATGTAGTGCCCTTGTATTGACAAATACTAATAAAAGTGTATTATATATAAAATAAGGGTTTATATACTTTTTAATAAGGGGCACTACATGGCTTTTATACGTAGTAAGATAAAAAATGGAAAACCATGTTACTATATCGTTGAAAGTTATAGGGATGGCAAAGCCGTCAGGCAGCGTATTATTGAATATCTTGGAAGTGCTGAAAAAATATTGCCTCTGGCATTAAAAGGTTGGCAATCTACACAAAAAGCAAAAGAATCAGAATCAGGCATTGATTTTTCAAAAGTTACATTCAAATCATACGTTCATGGTTCTGTTATGGGATTGCTCTATATGGCTCAATATATAGGTATTGAAGAGATTCTTGATGAAATCCTTCCCAAAAAAAACATTAAAGGCATGACCAGAGGCAGGGTTTTATTATTAGCAATGATACACCGGGCAGTTGATCCTGGCAGTAAGAGAAACTTCTCCAATTGGGTAGAGCAGACAAGTTTACCCTATCATCTAAAATTTGAGGCTTCAGCACTTGGTTCGGCTGAATTTTGGGAGGCTATGGACGGGATTAGTGAGGATGAGCTAAAAACAGCGCAAAGAACAATTGTAAAGCGTATTTCTGATATCACTAATATTGATTTAAATAGGTTCCATCTTGATTACACCAACTATTTTACTTTCATAAATAGCAAAAATGGAAATTGTTTGATATGTAAGAGAGGACATAATAAACAGAAAAGGGATGATTTACGACAGTTCAGCCTTGCTGTATTAACCGCCTATTCTCTTCAGATACCTATAATATGGGATCTTTACGCAGGCAACAAAAATGATAAATCTGAATTTGCTGAATTTTCAGATAAAATTAAAAAAGAATTACAGAAAATGTCAATCATTCCGGAGGATGTGACGATAACATTTGATGGAGGCAGTAATTCTGAAGAGAACTTCAAAAATATAGGCTTTCATTTTATCTGTTCACACAGTTTGAAAGGACTTCCTGCTCTTTATGACATTGATATCAGCGAATACGAGAATGTTGAACTTAGCAGTGGTAAGACCAAACTTGCTTATCGTATTGATAATTTAACATTTTCAGGCGTTACAGGGACGGGAATATTGACTTTTAGTCAGGATTTGCTGGATGGACAGCTTGCTGAACTTGAGAAAGAGATTACCAAAATAAAAAATAATGTTGATGATTTAAATAATAAACTTAAGAATCCAAAATCACATATATTTTCAGAGTTGAACAACAGGAAAAAATTTATCGAAGCTGAGATTGTACAAGTAAAAAAATACAATGATGCTCTTAAAGAGGAGTTAAGCCAGCCAAAGAAGGGAAGACGCAAAAAGGAAAAAGATGAGCCTATATGGGATATGGAAAAGGAACTATTACAGATATTGGCTAAAAAGGTTTATTCCGGTAACCAATTTGCAAGCGAATTCAGTTCTATAAGTATTGAATTGCAGGAACATGATGAACTTAAGTCTTATCAGATAAAGCTCACAATAGACAATGAATTAAAAGAATCGTATTGCAATAAATATTATGGTAAAAAATTGACATGTACAGATTATACGAGCTGGAGTACATCCGATATTTTATCTGAATACGCTAATCAGGAGTGTATTGAAAACAATATCTTCAAAGTATCCAAAGATACGAGGCACTTTTCTGTAAGACCGCAGTATCATTGGACTGATGATAAAATTCGCTGTCATGTCTTCATTTGTCTTTCCGCAATGATAATTGCAGAAATGTTAAGAATGCGAATGGAAAAAGCCGGGTTAAAACTCACAAAATCGGCAATGCTTAATAAATTGTCTTTAATAAACGATGGGTGGATTTATAACGAAGGAAAGAAAGTTGTTAGGGCAATGGGAGAACTTGATTCTAATCAAAAGAGGATGTGGAATGTCATAGAAGATATCAAACAATCTCTGTCAACTAACTGATTGGCAAAAAAGTGCCAAAATGGGCACTACATTTAACAGTTGATTGAAGCCTTGTGTTACAAGGCTTCACGGGGTAACAGAAGTTATAATGTCGAAACTCCCGCTAGTGTTAACAAGCTTGTCTAAATTAACCTTCAGTGTGCCAATCCTGGATTGCAACTGCCGGCGGCTCATGCTCGCTTTGACATCATCGTAGTACAGG
>NZ_CACXTS010000079.1 GCF_902770715.1 uncultured Methanobrevibacter sp.
CCAATCTTAATTGAATTTATGTAAAAAAAAGTATATAAAATTAACATTTTTATATATAAAAATCCGGCTTAAGAGTTTTTTCTTAAATGAAGTTTTCGAAATTATCTCATAAGAATCCTTTTTTTATATCACAAATAGTTTCAGGGATTTTCATTCATGATATTAATAAATTCACCCAATTCAATTTCCAGGAGAAATGATTACTATTCACTTCACCAATACATGATTTCATTGATAAATACATTGACACTTAACAACAAATATCCAATCAGGGATAAAAATTATTTTCCATCCCCCATTTTACAAAGCATTAATCTAAACTAAACGGATAAGTTCCGTTTTTTAAAATTCGAGTTTTAATAATCTTTTAGAATTCATTTGACAATGAAAAAACATCAACACAAACAACCTATAGGAATTACTTTAACACCGTCTTCGCGAGTATAGGCTACTTTTCCACCATTTACAATTGCCAAGAATTTTGGTTCGGGAATATTGATATCACCGGACTCTTTTCTTTTGATAATCAAATTTTTAAGTTTAAGTAAATTTGAAGCACCATCCTCTTCTTCTCTACTGCCTAACTTAAATTCAATTAATGCATAATCCCCATTGCTTAAGACTAAAACACAGTCAACCTCCAAATCATCCTGGTCATGATATTGCAATACTTTCCCTCCCCTTTGTGCAGAATATACATTAATATCACGAATACAGAGGCTTTCAAATATATGTCCTCCAGTATCCAAATCATATAATAACTGTTCGGGAGTTAATTCAAGAGCTGCTACTGCAATAGATGGATCTATAAAATTTTTTTTAGAAGAATTTCTCATTGCAGTCTTAGATCTGATTTTAGGACCCCAGGCTTTAATTTCATCAATCACAAACAATTGCTTTAAGACATTGATATAATCATAATATGTCGTTTCAGACATTGATCCATGATGCTCCTGTATATCTGCAATAATCATTGTATTTTTTGTAAATGAAGAAATGTTTCTTGAATATGATTTTAAAAGGGATTTGACTTTATCAGGATTTCTTTTAACGCCATCTATTGTTGTTGTATCAATTTCGCATAAGATATTCAAATATGACCTTGCTATCATTAACTGTTGTTTTCTGGTTTTTTTGTTTAAACTTTCAGGCCATCCGCCCCTGCACATTGCAAAAATCAAATCAGGAACTGTCAAATCGGAGGTAATACCATTAATATTTAAATCAGGATTGTCAAATAAATCCATTAAAGAAATTTTACCATTAGATTCCTTACTTTCATATAGGCTCATAGGTCTCATCAATAACCTGTGAATTCTTCCAGCACCGCTATGATTAATTTTTGTATCATCGACAACAGTTGAACCGGTTAAAATGTACAAACCGTCATCATCACTTTCATCTACACTATACCTTACAGCATCCCATAGCTCAGGAGCCATCTGCCATTCATCGATTAATCTGGGTTTTTTCCCTTCAAGCAATGAAAGTGGGTCAACATCAGCCAGCTTTAAATAATTCTTAGAATAAGTGGGATCCTGCAACTGTATTACACTTTCCGCATGTTGTTCGGCAGTAGTCGTTTTCCCGCACCATTTCGGCCCGACAATAAGAACAGCACCCATATATTCCAATAATTCATCCAATTCCTTATCCAAATATCTATCCAAATATTCTTTCATATCAATCAGCCTATTAAAGTAAATACATAATTTCCACTAAAGTAATCACATAAATTTTATTAAAGCAAATACATAACATTCACTAAAGTAATCACATAAATTTTATTAAAGCAAATACATAACATTCACTAAAGTAAATAAATATATTTTAATTATCATATATAAAACATTTGAATGAAATCTTCATAATTTCTGGACAAATATGAACATGGAGAAATTGTCACAAGATAATCTGTCATATTGGAGAATGAAAAAAGTATCAAAACCATTTTTTTAGGTTATCTGTAGTTCGGAGGTTTCAAACATAAGTATTTATATAAATTCCTTCAAAACCACCGCATTCAAACTATTTTGTAATATTACTATCCAATCTCCCCATAAAATAAATATTAAAATTAGCATATTCACCAGGAAAAACTTAATTAAAAATTACCTTTTCATACAAATATTGATTTGAAGAGGTTATATTCAAAAATTAGGTTATATTGGGGGAAAAATAACTAAATAACTTATATACTACCTTTTACAGACATTATTCTACATGGCCATGAATTTTTAAAAAAAAATCACGGGAAAGTGATAAATTATGAAAAATCAAGGACAAAAAATACGGTTAAGCGATCTCGTAGACTGGATGATGGCTGAACAGAACCACAA
>NZ_CACXTS010000080.1 GCF_902770715.1 uncultured Methanobrevibacter sp.
TAAAATTTATTATTACTTTTATATATTTTTTCTAATAAACTTTTATATATAATACATAATAAATATATGTATTATGTTAACCGAAAAAACCAACATCAGCGCAAGAGTGGAAATAACTCTCAAAAAAATAGTTGAAGATTCTTCTTTTACTCATAAAGATGCCTATGAGCTTGGAGCAAAACTAATAGCTATGGGGGAAGCGGAAAACACAATAATGGAAGTAAACAATAACTCTGCTTATGAAAGAATCATAAAACAAACCGAGCACCGCTTGATTGAAGCAAGAAAGCTGGAGCTTGAAAGGGAATTAAGAGACTTATAGGAGGCACCATCACCATGGGGAGGGGAAACTCAGATGTAATTTACTTTTTGGAACAGCACGAACAGGAAATAATGAACTGCTGCAAAAAAGGAATGAGCAACAACGAAGTTAGGGAAATGCTAAAAACAAAATATGGAAGAGATGTTGCAGACATTACCTACAGGAAATTCAAGGCAACATTGAACCTGAATAAAACAGATTTCATGGAAACATTGCTGGATGAGATAATAGCCATGAAAACATCCGGGGCAACAGACCAAAGCGTGAGAAGATGGCTTGCAGAAGAGCATGAATTCGAAGTAAGCCGGTCAACATTCTCCAGATTCAAAAAGAAATATCATCTTAATGATGAGGAAAAAGACCCAAGAGCAAGAGATAAGGAGGCATTAACGGATAGGGCCATCAGTCAAAGACAGATAACAAACACTAATGCTCATCAGGACAACATCGATATGGCCATTGATACCATACTCCAGCAGCAGGTCACAGACATTAAAACGGGACTCGACAATCTTGATAAGATTACCAAAAACGCTGTTGGTATTGAAATTGACTTTGCCAAACTTGATCAAGAAGTAAGATATCATGCAGGGGAAAAAAGCTTGGCAAGATACCTGCTTGACTTGGCAGAATTAAAAATCAGATACCTTGAACTATCTGTTAAAGCATTTGATGCTAAAAACAAATTATTCAAAGATGAAATGGATAGACTATTCCAAAACAGAGTTTTAGAACTTGAAGATAAGAAAATTGAAATGTCTCAAAAGGACATCATGAATGAAATAGAAATCCTTGCAAAGCAGATTGATGATAATAATGTATGATGAAAACGGCAAATTCCATTTAGATGCTAAAGACAAAGCTATTCTTCAGAAATGTGTATATGAGAATCCATATATACCATTCAATCCTTTTCCAAAACAGGCTGAGATGATATTGGCTACAGAAAAGGAAGTTTTGATTGGAGGCGCAGCTGGAGGAAGTAAATCAACAAGTCTGTTAATGAGGGCATTGTTCTATGTTGAGGATGATACCAACGAATATCATGCATTAATTCTGAGACGTACTTTATCTGACCTGAAGCGTAAAGGAGCTTTAATTCACAAAGCCAGCCAGTGGTTAAACAGAAAAGAAATTCAAAATAATTCAGCCATTAAGCCAAAGTGGGATGGAACTGAACATTCATGGACATTTCCAAACGGCAATTCATTAACATTCGGATATTTACGCAACATTAATGACTTGGATACATATCAAGGTTCAGAATATCAATTTATCGGCATTGATGAGCTGACACAACTGGAAAGATTCAAATATATCTATATGAGGTCAAGAGTAAGGAAAACAAAAGACAACAAGCTTCCAACACAGTTAATGTGCTCAAGCAATCCTGGTAAACGGGGTAACAAATGGGTTCGTGAAAGATTTATCGAAAAGATTGATGAAGACATTCAGGACAAATCACAAATAAGGTTCATTAGCTCTAGCTATTTGGATAATATCTATTTAGATAGAAAAGACTATGAAGAATACCTTATGGGATTGGATAGGGTAACAAGAGAGCAGTTAATGAACGGTAACTGGTATGCTAGTGTTAAAGGTCAGCTATTTGATGAGGCGGACTTCCACTTGATTTCACATGATGAATACTTAAAAATTCCAATTGTCAGAATTATCAGATATTGGGATCTAGCTGCAACTGAAGTGTTGAATGATGATAAATTGAAAGGTAGTGATCCTGATTATACAGCTGGAGTATTGCTTGCTAAAGATATAAACGGCAATATCTACATTGTGGATTCATATGAATTTCAGCTTGAGTCAAGAAACTTGATCAATGAAATTGTCAATACTGCAGCACGTGACAAGTCAGATGTGCAGTATATTGAACTCGACGGGAGCACTGGTAAAAACTTTGGATTGCTTATAATT
>NZ_CACXTS010000081.1 GCF_902770715.1 uncultured Methanobrevibacter sp.
GATAAATCAATAGCAAGTTTTGCATTAAGATTTTGTGCATCACTGGAACATGTTAAGATTGTTTTAAGCGGGATGAAGAAAATGGACGATTTGCTCGATAACTGTGATACTTTTGAAAATTTTGAAGTGTTGAGCGATGAAGAAAGTGAATTTTTAGAAAAAATGGCTGATAAGCTCAATGCAAAAGTGGCTGTTCCATGCAGCGAATGCGGATACTGCATTGATGCATGTCCTGAAATGATTCCAATTCCAGAATACTTCGCACTATACAACAAAAGTAAGATACAGCCTGAATCAAATATTTACAGGAATTACTTTGACAAGCTAGCAGATGAAAAGGTGCCTGCTGATGACTGTACATATTGTGGAACATGCATTGATTACTGTACTCAACACATCGACATACCTGAAGAGCTTGAAAAAGCATGTGAACACTTCAAAGAAGGTTTCAGCGCTTATTCTGGAGCACCTTAAACAATCTAAACCATCACCAATTGAAATAATTGCAAAAAAAGTCAAACAATTAAGACAATTCCTTAATTAATTCACGAACCATCTCATTATTTTTATCTAACTTGGAAGCCTTTCTTGCATACTCCATGGCTTCTGTAAATAGTCCGCCCCTTCTGTAGACAAAACCCATCAGTGCAGTTGCTTCCACATGAGTGTCATCGATATCCAACAGTTCTTCAAGAAGTTCCCTTGCAGTATCCAAATCTCCCTGAATAAATAAGTCATATGCCTCTTCATATAGTGTATCAACATCATCAAAGGATTTTCCTGCATCAACTTCTTCAAATGACTCTTCATCGTTTTCAATTGTTTTATGACTAAATTCTATCTTTGCAGGTGCAAATTGCATTTTCTGCAGCAGTTCTGCAGCATTGGAATTTGATGGAGAAATTTTAAGTGCTTTTCTTGCATAATAGGTTGCAACATCTTCTATACCCTGTTCATACAGAACATGAGCCATTAAAAGATTTGCATTTAAATTATTGGCATCATTATTCAATATTTCGTGAAGCAAATCCTTTGCCTGCGAATATTGATGTTCAGTATAAAAATCCAGAGCCTGAGCATATAAATCATCACCGTGACTAATGACCTCTTCAGTTACTACTTTAGAATCATTTTTCAATGATTCATCGAGCATATACTGAAGAATATATTCAGTTGCCTTTTTATGAAGCGGCTTGTTATCGTTTCCGCATTTTGGTGAATAAATACATGACGGACAACCGTTTCTGCATTTGCAGTTTTTAATCAAATCCAAGGTTGATTCCAATAGCTCTACAAAGACATCAACTGCCTTTTCAGATATTCCAATTCCACCCTCATATCCATCATAGATAAATATTGTAGCATCTTCAGTGTCTTTGTGATATGCAGTTGACATTCCTCCAATATCAAAGCGGTCACACATTACCTGCAGAGGAAAGAGGCCAATCAACGCATGTTCAGCTCCATGAAGGCCTCCCTCAAAGACTTCATCATCATCGGGATATAATCTTTTCAGTTCATCCTTTACACTTTGAGGTATTGTAAACCATAACCCTTTTGTTTTGAATTTGAGAGGAGGCAAATCAAGAGGATACATACCAAGCACCCTTGAATGCTGCATTTTTTTGTATTTGTAATAATCCTTCTTAACGTTCAGCTCCCCAAAATGAATCGTCAAATCCCCATACTGGCGTTTGAATTCTTTTGAAACGACATTAACCTGCGTATCGTTTAACACCATCGTATGATAGTCAACATTCTTCTTGGAAACATTGACATAACCTGATTTTAAATTAATGTTATCAACAGTATAAGTTTCTCCCTTATTGATTAGGATTGCACCCTCATGGGCTTCACGATATACCTGTGAGCGTTCCATTGTCTCCAATAGTCTTCCATTGTTCATTATTTTAAATTCTTCTGAGGATATCTGGTCCAGGGAATGGTCGAATGCCGGATTGTCATCATATTTATATGTGTAGTTTCCAAGCCTTGACAGGTACAAATCATCATTTTCAACCATTTCATCCAAAACATCATCAGATATGTTAAAGTATGTTAATGCTTCTCCCTTTTTTAAAGGAAGTTCATTTGCAGCACATAAGAGGTGCGCTTCCTGAAGAATCGGGTTTGACAAATCAATGATTGCTTTTTCCTGAGGCTTGGAGAAAAATGCTTTTGGATTGTTCATATAATACTGATCCAGCTGGTTTTCAAATGCAAGTAAAATTGC
>NZ_CACXTS010000082.1 GCF_902770715.1 uncultured Methanobrevibacter sp.
ATAGTTAAATGCATGAAAATACTTGTATTTATCAAAAACAAAAAGTGGATGAATTAATTATTCATCCAATAATTCAGGATTTTTAGAATTCTTTTTACTAATTACAGATTTACCGGTTACTGCTTCAAGTTCTTGTCTGGCATTTCCTACAATGTTTCCGCCATATTTTGCAACATCACGGCTTTCCTCAAAACCATCGGGATTTTCAACTTTACTTATTTCGGTTGTTGATACCTCTGCTAACATGTTCAGTATTAGTTCCATATTTGTCATGTTGTCCTTTCAAACGTTCCAGATTAAATTTTTTGGGATTTAGATAGGAATCAAGTGAACTGTCGGTTTCATGCTGGCCTGAAATCATATCCAGGAATTCTGCATCCATATTACCCCCATGGGGGCGGCAATTCACTTCAATCAAGACTGGGCCTTTTTCATCAACAATATATTCGCCATGAACTGGTCCATATTTGATTCCTAAGGCATCAGCGACATCAAATGCATACTCAACAAGTTCTGCCTCACCGATTCCCAATTCATTAACAGTTACATCATAATCATATATATTTCCGCCTTCGGAGGTTTTAATCTTATTGTATTTCCAAACTAAGGTTATTCGATGAACTCCATTGCATGAAACAGTATCAACAACATATTCCTGCCCGTTGATGCGTTCCTGAATGAAGAGTTCTGTCAATTCATTTCCATAAACGCCTGTTAAATTGAATACCTCTTTTACCGCATCAATCATTTCCTGTCTGTCTGAGCACAGCCTCACACCTACAGATGCCGCACTGTATAGGGGTTTTACTACAATTTCCTTTAAGTTTTCTTTATCATAATATTCAATAGCTTCATCCAAGGACCTTACAACCTGCCCCTTAATTGAACGCAGATTTTTTTGACTAATCTGTTTTGCATTTCGTTTTTTAAAGTTATTGCATCAATATTTTCTATTGGATTGCATAACAGATTCAAGTCATTAGCCAATTTTGTGGCCAGTATCACCCCGTCCTCTGTACCTGGAACAATGACTACCGGATCAAATTTTCTAACCATCTCAAGCGTTTCTTCATAGGAGTCTTTCTCATATATCAAATCAAAGTCATTTTCAATAAATTCATATTCCCTTTTCACTTCTTCCTGATAAATCAATGCATCTTCGGAATCTCCAAAAGGCTTCATTTCTAAAACGATTGGATTGCAATTTCTATCAATAATGTCTTGAACGTAATTTTTGCCTGTAGACATGCACTGAACAATAATAATATTTCTCATGAAAAACACCTATCAAGTATATTACAGTTTATTTTTTGTTGTTTATATATTTATAATGTAATTTGTTTTTTTTATTGGCTCTTTCAAAAACTTAAGTGATTTTTAGTAATTCGCATTGTTTACATCCCAATACATTAATTTCAAATCAAATCTTTTTAAGTATGTTTATATAATGTATTTGAGAAGTAACTTTATAGTTTATTGTTGGTACTTTCTAATTTTCCCTGAATGGTTTTCCAAGAAAAACTAGGTATCTTTAAAAAATTAGTTAATTCTTGTTTTAATAGGTTTATGTAACTTATTGCTCTATCACATGATTGTCAGTGAATAAGTAGACTTTAATTGATTTAGCTAGTTCTAACCATTTTGGAATGTATTTCTTCATCATGTAAATGTCAACTTGTTTTCATATGTGTCCTTACTTAAAAAACCTAGTGAAAGTTGAGAATATAAGAACGGTTGGCCTAACAATCAAGGTCAAATGAGATTACATATTTATACTAAGAAAAGCATTATAATAATATAATAGTTAAAATCCATTATAATGGATTACTTTTTCAGATAGTTCTTTTAGACGTGTATCCGAGTGGTCAAAGGAGTAAGATTCAGGGTCTTATGCATTAGTTGCTTCGTGGGTTCGAGTCCCACCACGTCTATTTCTTGTTTTTTAACTTTTTAAGACTAAATAGGATTTTAAATAATTTATTTTGCTTAAGTTCATATTTGGCAACTATATTTCAAAAAAAAGATCAATTAAAACAAAATCAAGGTTTTTGCAAAGTTTTTGAAAGAGTCTAATGGGTCTATTCGAGGATCTTCAATTAATAATTATCAGAAATAAATCTTTTAGTGAGGTTTTGTGGTTCAATTGATAAGGTTGCGAACTATATCATACGTTTTATACGAA
>NZ_CACXTS010000083.1 GCF_902770715.1 uncultured Methanobrevibacter sp.
ACTCAAAAGGATATCTTTCGTAAAGTTTATTTAACACATTGTAGACATATTCTGATTCATCATCTGTTTCAAAATCACATGCTTCTGTTAAAAGATTTTTTTTAAGATTTCTGCAGGGAATTTTAAGTTGCCGTAGTAATACCTCAAGATTGTGTATATATCCCTAAATCGCAAACTTTTATACTAGAACCATATTAAATTTTTGCAACATATTGATTTATATGTTGTTTTTTATTATAAATGCTAGTATAATATTTAATATATCTATACTAGCAGGGTGGTTTTATGTATGTAGGTCGTTCCTCTGAAGTCAAAGTTCCGGGTAGTACTGATAACTCAAAAATTGTTATTGCTTCTACCGGATATGTTTACTATCAAACAGCATATGAATGGGATTCTGAAAAAAGACAACCGATCTATAAACGATGTTCCATCGGGAGAATCAAAGAAAATTCTAATAACTCGGTTATGTATCCCAATAAAAATTTTTTCAAATTTTTTGGCGAACAGGAGGATGTAAAATTATCAAAACTGAAAGCTGTTTTTAGTTCCTCAACTAGAAAGGAAGCAGGAAAAGTTGATAATCATATTGCTTATGGCGGTTATGTACTGATATCTGCAATAGCACGTAAAACAGGTTGTTACGAAATATTAAAAAAAGTTTTTCCTAAACACTACAAACTCATTCTTGCTCTCTGTACGTATGGAGTTTCAGAAGGAGATCTGATCTCGCAACAATTTTCCAGTTGGTGTTTTGGACATTACTGCGGATTGGATCGGCCTGTCTCTGATTCTGAAGTTAGTGCTTTGTATACAGAGTTATCGAAGAACAGCGGTGATATACAAATTTTTTTCAGCCTGTTTGCTGAGATGTACGAAAAATTATTTCCTTCTCCAAAGACTAGAATTGTAGCTTTCGATTCAACCAACCAGAACACATCATCCGGGCACATCGACTTTGCAAAATTTGGTCAGGCTAAAATTAATGTTGATTTACCTATTATAAATACAGCTGCTTTTGTCGATGAAACAACGGGTATTCCGTTGTGGTATGAACATTTTGATGGATCTGTTCTAGATAAAACGCAAACTCCATACTCGCTCAAAAAAATTTTAAACCTCGGGTACAAAAAATTATTTGTTGTCTTTGATAGAGGTTACTACAGTGAAGATGCAATAAAACAAATGCAACAACTTGAATTGGAATTCGGTGTTTTATGTCCCGAGAGTACCAACTGGGTCGAAGAATTGATTTCAACTAAAGGTAATGAAATCAAGGATCAACAAAAATATTATTTGGCTGAAGAAAATGTTTACGGCAATGTATACCAAGTCAAATTAAAAGAAACTCAATATTATGCCTACATGTTTTATGACAGTAAACGGGCAGAGGATGAAAGGCAGGCGTTGCATTCATTGATGGCCTTTTATTGGGAAAATATTTCCAAACATGTAAGATACTCGGAACAACTTGAAAAATATGCGGCTAAGAGGGGCGTCATAATTGCACCGTCAGAAACTACGAAGGACGGGAAAAATTTTATTATGATGGAAAATACAGAGATGATCCAACAGTTGCTCAACCACAAAGGATTTTTTGTTATGTTGTCGCCATCAAAAATAGAGGCTTACGAGGCAATCAGTATTATCAGAAAAAGAGATAATGTTGAAAAAAATTTTTCTAATCTTATGCGCGGACTTAATTTACGAACGACGTACCGTCACAACGCCAATACATATGTAGGTTTGATGTTTGTAGCTTTTATTGCACAAATAATAATGGCAGGAATGTTACATTTTGAGAAGACATTTTTGAATTCAAAGACTTCAATGACTACGAATAGAATTATTGCTGAGCTTAATAAATATTGCATTGATCAAAATGAAGATGATACATGGTATCCTTCTTACGCAATGAATAAAGATCAAAAAGAAATTCTGAGTAATGTTGGAATAACCGAAGATGACGTCCACAAATTCATTACTAAGATTGCTAGTGGTCATTAAGAGCGAAAGTGGTATTATACTGCTAGTATAAAATTTTGCGAGTTAGGGTTGTAATTAACCTTGTTGTGATCATGAACAACAACACAGTCAGTACTTAAACACT
>NZ_CACXTS010000084.1 GCF_902770715.1 uncultured Methanobrevibacter sp.
AAGTCTAATAAAAGTTTGGCTAATCGCTTATCTAATTTTGACATGGATTTAGCTCTTTTAAAAGATTCAAAGTACACTTCTACTACTGTTGGAAGGATTGATGCTGAATCTGCTTCAGAAATCAAAAATGAATTAAGTAACTTGACTGATGAATTAGAAGTATTTACTGTTCCTATGGCTGATGATGATGGAGAAATTATCACTGTAGTAACATTAAAAGAATTTAGTGATGATGTTTATTCAACACTTCGTAAATACGACTTTGAGAAAATTGAAGTAGGTGACGTTGAAGGTACTCCTCAACATATTATTTCAAAAGCTGATTCCAGATTATTAACCATTGATTCAGAACGTGAATCTGTTAAAAAAGAATTAAGAGCAGTTGCTGAGCAATGGGATGATGAGATATTGGCTCTCAAAGAACAATTAGAAAATGAAAAAGAAAAGAACGAAATCCTATCCTCTTTTGTTCAAACTAATGATGCTTATGTACTTGAAGCATGGGTGCCTGTTGAAGATACCGAAAAAGTTGAACAAATTGTTGAAAAAAGTTCTGACGGACATTGTGCCTTTGAAACAATTGAGGTTGAAGGTACTGATGATGAAAATGTTCCTATTTTACAACAAAATGGATGGTATGCAAAACCTTTCGAATACCTCGTAGATATGTACGCTCCAGTACGTTATAATGCGATTGATCCAACAATATTTGTTGCGATTACATTCCCATTCTTCTTCGGTTTCTGTTTAACCGATGCAGTATATGGTTTGGTTGTAGCGGCAATTGGTGTTGTATTATTGAAAGGTCTTGGAAAAGTTAAAGAATCCATGCATTCATTTGGTTGGATTTTAATCTGGTCTGGTCTGTGGGCCGTGGTACTAGGTTTGATAACCAATGGTTTCATTGGGGACTTCCCAGAAAGAATAGCCGGATTCCGTTTGCCAACCGTATTCGCTCCAGTTGAAGCATTTAAACATCCTGAAACCATTTTAATAATAGCTATTGCTGTTGGTTTATTATATGTAAATATTGGATTCATAATAGGTGCTATTAACAACTTAAGATACGGAAGGACTAAAGAAGCTTTAGGATCTCAAATTTGTTGGTTTGTATTCGAAGCAGGATTACTTTTACTCGTTTTAGGATTTATGATGCCTGCAATCGGCATGATTGGTATGGCATTAGGTGGAATTTTAATACTTGCAGCTATTGGAATATTAATTTGGGCTAATGGTGCATTTGGATTAATGGATATCTTCGGATTCTTGGGAGATGTTTTATCATTTGCTCGTCTTTTAGCATTATGTTTAGCTACCGGCGGTATTGCTATGACTGTAAACATCTTAGCACAAATGCTTGATCAAATGGTTCCATTTGTTGGAATTGTACTTGCAGTTATCGTATTTATTGGTGGTCATATTGCAAACTTCGCTTTCCAAGTATTAGGTGCATTTATTAACGCTTTACGTCTTAACTATGTAGAGTTCTTCGCACAATTCTTTGAAGAAGGTAAAGGTAAATTCGATGCTTTCAAAGCAAAAAGAACATTTACAAAAATTAAAAATTAAAAATTTTTCATTTATATCTTAAATTAAATTAAAAAAATCAATATTATTTCAAAGGTGAATAAATATGGTAGAAATTGCTTTAGGTACTGCTTTAGCAGCTATTGGTGCTGGAGTAGCAATTGGTTTTGCCGGTTTAGGTTCCGGTTTAGGGCAAGGTATGGCAGCTGCTGGTTCTGTAGGTGCAGTTGCAGAAGACAATGACATGTTTGCAAGAGGTATTATTTTCTCTGCATTACCAGAAACTCAGGCTATTTACGGTTTCTTGGTTGCAATCTTATTATTAGTATTCTCAGGATTATTAGGTGGAGGACAAGGATTACCTACTGAAGCAGGTATTGTAGCTATTGGTGTAGGTGCATCCATTGGTTTCGCTGGTTTAGGTTCCGGTATGGGACAAGGTATGGCAGCAGCATCCTCTGTCGGCGCTATTGTAGAAGACAATGATATGTTTGCTCGTGGTATTATTTTCTCTGCATTACCAGAGACACAAGCTATTTACGGTTTCTTGATTGCTATTTTACTT
>NZ_CACXTS010000085.1 GCF_902770715.1 uncultured Methanobrevibacter sp.
ATTCAAATTTAAAGATGCTCTTAAAACTGCAGACGCAGTAATTACATTCAAACAGGCTATCAAAGCTATCGTAGACAATATGGCTACATTCGACCAACTAGATTACAGAGTAACATTCATGCCAAAACCATTCTTCGGAGTAAACGGAAGTGGTATGCACTGTCACCAATCAATATTCAAAGGCGACAAAAACCTATTCTCAGATCCTAACTCAGACACCGGTCTTTCAAAAGACGCTCTCCACTTCATGGGAGGATTATTGGCACACGCTCCGGCATTAACCGCAATCACCAACCCTATTGTCAACTCATACAAACGTTTGGTGCCAGGTTATGAGGCACCTGTGTACAGAGCATACGGTCTTAAAAACAGATCCGCATTAATCAGAGTTCCTGCAGCTCGTGGAAAAGCAACCCGTATTGAATACAGAGCACCTGACCCTGCATGTAACCCATACTTAGCATTCGCTGTAATGCTGGAAGCAGGTATCGACGGTATCCAAAACAAAATCGACCCTGGTGAACCTACAGAAATCAACATTTACGAATTGACCGAAGAGGAAAGGGAAGCTATGGGAATCAAAGTCTTGCCATCAAGTTTATGGGAAGCTTACCATGCACTTGAAGAGGACCCACTCATATTAGGAGCACTTGGAGACCACATCAGCCAAAAATTCCTAGAGCTCAAATATCAGGAATGGGACGAATACCGTGTTCAAGTATTCGGTTACGAACAAAGAAAATATTTAGATATCTAAATCTAAATATTATTTTTTTATTTTAAATTTGATTAAGTAGATTATGATTAAACATAAATGTTTGGAGCATTACGATGTCAGAATCTGAACATAGAATGATTGAGATTTTAAGAATCCTTAACGAGCAGGACAAGCCTACCGGTTCCAAGCTGATAGCTGACGAACTGAAAAACAAGGGCTTCAATTTGGGTGAGCGTGCCGTTCGATATCACATGCAGATCCTGGATGAGAAGGGATATACCGAAAGGATGGGATATTCAGGAAGGCGCATCACAAATCTTGGTCGTGAAAAGTTAGAGAAAGGATTGATTTATGATCAAGTTGATTTCATTTATTCGAAATTTGAAGAAATGATATATTTAACTGACTTCAAATATATTGCACAAGAAGGAAATGTAGTTGTAAATACCTCAACCATTTATAATGAAGAATCGATTGATATACTTAAAAGAACAATTGAAAGTGGTCTTTCTGTTAGCCCTTATGTTAATTTAAATAATGTTGGAAGCGATGGGAAAATTAACGTCACAACATTATGCGGAACAACAATTGATGGAGTGCTTCTCAATGAGGGAATTCCATCACAGCCGCAATATGGAGGGCTGCTGAAAATCGAAGATTCACAGCCGATCAAATTTACGGAAATCATCTCATACAAGAAAACATCAGTAACCCCTCTTGACGCATTTTCCACCCCCGGAGTCACATCAGTCATGGACGTATTGGACAACGGAGATGGAATCATACCTGCCAACTTCAGGCTAATACCTGGAATCGGAAGGCAAAAGGCAATAGACATCATCAATAACCTCAACAAGATTGGAATCGGTGGTGTAATAGGCGTCAGTGATGAAGGACAGGACATTTTAGGTCTGCCCGTTCCTGATGGAATGGTTGGAATTGCGATTGTAGGTGGAATCACACCTTTCTGTGCGATACAGGAAGCAAATCAGAATATTGACATAAAAATAGCTGAGGAAATCCAAGATTTTAAAACATTATCACCTATTACATCAAGAATAAATCATTGCTTAAAAGAAGTAAAACATGATACTCATCCTAAAATATCATTTTTGCTCTCAAAATCCTGGAACCTGATTCAGCAAGTCAATTTCGATGTTGAAAAAAGGAAAGGAAACATAATTTCCAACATATCCTACATTGACAAGGACGACGTTGACAATGCGTTGGCAATCATGGAGGAAACATATAACTCAAATCCGAAATACATCAACCCATACTATAAACTAGTCAATCATCCAACAGATGACGATAAAATGGGAATAGCTACAAT
>NZ_CACXTS010000086.1 GCF_902770715.1 uncultured Methanobrevibacter sp.
TCCCATTATGCTGGTCTTACGGCTTGTCCAGTTACCCTTGTCATCAAACTTATAGTCGCTGAAGGACATCTCAACGTCCTGTCCCATCATGTTCATTTTCTGAGCCTTCACCAGTCCCTTCTCGTCGTAAACAAAGGTCTGCTTTATCTCCTGTCCCATCACGCTTGTTGTCTGGCTGATAAGCTTACCATTCTCCCAAGCATACTTCACAGTAGTCTCCTGGCCCTGTACGCTCATCTTGCACTCCTGTATATAGCCCTCGGCGTCATACTTAGCGTCGGTTAGACCTTCCTGCTGCATTTTTCCATCAGCTGTAAAAGTGGTTTTACGTAGCATACCCTTCACGCTCGAGCTGATAGATTTTACCTTACCCTGAGCCTCATTAGCTTCTACGTCGTGGAACTTGAATACTTCATTCCCATTACGCTTTCCGTTGCTAGAGATAACTTCAGATGTCTTTTCCTTATCAGCAATTTTTTTTAATTGAGCATTCATCTCGAAGGGAATATTCTCTTCTATAACGATTTCTTTATTAAATGTTTCATATCCATCTTTAGATATTTTTAATATATGACTTCCTATCAATATCTCTGATGTTAATAATGGGGTCTTTCCTATATTTATATTATCTATAAAAATGTCAGCCATAGCAGGATTGCTGTCAATATTGGCTTCACCTAGTATTGGTTTTGGTTCGTCAAGTTGAAAGGTTTGTGGCTCTGAAGGAACATTGATTATCTTTTTACAAATTGTACTACTATGATTTTCCTTCCTTGCTTCAAATTCATACTCACCAGCTCCAAGATTTCCACTCCATGATGTTTGACCTTTCTTTTCACCATTTACCCAAATTTCAGCACCGCCTGAAACTACCAATGTTACTGGCGTAAAGTTTGGTTCTAATTTAATATCTACTATAGCTTTTTTATCTGGGTCATCAACTGTTATTTTTCCGTAATATGGCAAATAGTCTGGTGCTTGCACCTTATAATTATAAGTTCCGAATTTTATGAGTTTTCTCGCAAGACCATCTGTCGTTTGGAGCAGTTGTCCATCAAACTCAACAATCGCATTTTTGGGAGATAGTTGGAATAAAACATATTGTGAAGTACGAGCTTCCCTTACAACCGTCAATACTTTTCCTGTTGTCAATACCATCTCGTAAGTTCTTGCCCCTTCAATTGCAACAGGGAAGTAATAATTTCGTAGCACGCCTAACTGCGGATGCTTAATTGTAATCTTTTGTGCTCCGCGTGGTAAATATAACCAGACTTCTCCTGGAGTTTGCTTTGTCTTAACTATTCCAAGCATTCCACAATCAAAACTAAACCCAGTCTCTGTAGTTACGATTTTAATTAAAGCAGCAGTTTCGCCATTTTGATCATTTTCAGAAGTACCTTTTGTATTTGCTGTTAAATCAGTATCAAGTAATTTGAAACTCCTAACAGAAATGTTCTGCGAGAAGGTTTTATCTGCTAAGCAGATAAACAAAACTATAAATAAAAGTCTAAATTTCATATTATTTGTGACACTTGAAATCTGGTATGTACTTATTTGATGCAAAAATAGCACTTTTATTTCAAACACACAAAGGAAATAGAATTTTTCTTGTTTTTTATCATTAATAATTAGATTTTTAAAATAGTACCCTATTAACGATGCAAGGCGTGCATGAGTATATTGTTTTTCATTTTCTTCCATTTTTCTTTGGTGGAAACAAAAAAAGTTGTACTTTTGCAGCAGTGATTATCAACTAATTTTGTACAACCAATAAAAAACTTTTTCAAAAAATGAAGTTGAGGCTAACGAGGCTCAGGGTAAGGTTAAGGCCATCAGTATGACTGTTATGGGGCAAGCACAAAACACCGAGTTCAGTGAAGATGGAAAGATGAAACAGGAAGGTCTTAGTGATGCTAAGTATGACGAGAATGGTTACATTCAGGAGGCCAAGATGAGTATGATGGGGCAGACAGCTACCGTTAAGTTCACATGGGAGAACGGAAAACTTGTTACTCAAACCATAGAAGCCGGTGGTCAACAAATTAAGAGAATTAACGTATACAATGAGGAGGGCTTGGTTAAAGCACAGAAGATGAACATGATGGGCCAGGATATCGAGGTTCCTCTGACTGACTATAAATTCGATGATAATGGCAACTGGATTAGCCGCAAGATGAGTATGATGGGGCAGGAAATGGAGATTACTCGCACTATCACTTACTACGAGTAATCGCATAAAAATTACTTTTATATCAAGTGGGCTCATTTTTTAAGAAAGTGAGCCCATTTTTATACTCTCTAATATGCTGTTTAAGTCTGTTTCTAATGTGTGGCATAAAAATTCTTATTGCCGAAGATTGTGCAGATTAATATACCATGAAATAATCAAAAACGAGAGTATATATGATTCTATAATTGTTTTTGTAATGTACCAACGTACCATGTACCACCTTAATTCTTTGGGAAATTATCTAATGTTTTATTTGTGAGTTCCAAATAAATGCATTACCTTTGCACCAAACTTAGAAAACAAGATTAAACAACAAATATATTTCAGGATTATGAATAAAACCATCCTATCAATAAAATCTTTGCTTCACAAAGCTAATTCATCTTGTGGTAGACCTTTAGTAAGTCTTATGTTTGGCCTGTTCGTTCTGAGCTGCTCTAGTTCAACTGAAGAGACCAATCAAATGGAATCTTATTATATAGAGAGCCTGGGACTTGCTCAAACCACACTTGACAGTACTAAAAATTTTGCGCATAAGTACAATAAATATGTTTTTAAGACCCCTGGGGCACAAAAAGATGTTTATTACCAGCCAACAATGTCTAACCTTCGCAATGCTTTTGAAACATTCGGTTATAAGTTAATTGGTTGGGAATCTGACGAATATTAATGTTATGACATTAATAAAGGGCGAGCATCACTGCTTGCCCTTTATAATAATCTTTATTGCTTAAAGATTTTTTTTAACCTCCATGCTGTCTCAGCATTAATAGGTCATATACATAAACATTAATCAATTATAAATCGACCGCAAAAATACTACTTTTTTTTATTAAAAAGAACAACGAAAGAAAAAAAATACGTATATTTGTAGCGTTTTAGATATATAACAACCTTTTGAAAAAAATAATTTAAAACCGTAATTATGAAAAAGATCATGCAATGGGTGCTCGCCGCCACCCTCATCAGCGGCGCAAGCGTATTCACATCGTGTGTTGACAATTCAATAGACAACCCGGTAGTGCCAGAGCCTGGAGAGC